>JARRKU010000005.1:76427-81084 GCA_037387725.1 Desulfobacteraceae bacterium | reverse complement strand
AGGATAGCTACAATGATTCACTCAGCAATGCGGGTCGAAAAACAAAGGTTAAATTTAAGGATGGCGAAATCATCTATGGCTATACGTTGGGCTATTCTCCGGAGCGACAGGGGTTTTATTTAACGCCAGCAGATTTGGGCAGCAATAACGAGCGCATATTTATCGTGACATCTGCAACCGAAAATGTGCAATTTGTGCCGTAACGCAGGCGAACAAATTATACATCGTATTGCGCAAATCCAATGCTTGTGAAGATGGAAAGGAGAAATCCCCATGCCGAAGCAATTGCTGAAAGAGATTGATGAAAGACGTGCCTATCGCGCCCTTAGTGAAGAGCCGATTGCTGCCGATACATTAGCGCGAATTATGACGGCTGCGACTTACGCCCCTTCCTGTTTCAACAATCAGTCGTGGCGCTTTTTGGTCATTACGGAAAAAGAGGCCCTGCTAAAAGTCTCTGAAGCGCTCACCGAGGCCAACTATTGGGCCAAAAAAGCGCCTGCAATGGTGGTTGTGGCAACCAAGCCCGGTTTGGATTGCCAGTTGAGCGAGGGGCGTGACTATGCGCTTTTCGACTGCGGACTGGCCACCCAGAATCTCCTGCTGCAGTCGGAAAAAGAGGGGGTATATGCCCATCCCATGGCCGGATTCGATCCAGTCGTGGTTAAAAAGGCTTTTGACATCCCTGATGACTTCATCGTTATCACGCTGGTGGCTATGGGGCAGCCCGGGAGTGACTCACATCTGATCGAAAAGCACCTCAAAGCCGAAAAAAGCCCGCGCACACGCAACCCTGAATCCGAAGTCATCTCGTACAATAAATGGGGTTTTGATGGCTAGCCTGAATCAGATATGATATAATTCCTGTCTAAGGTGGGTGGCCAAAATGGCAACACTATCGACAGGATATTCACCAACTTCCCTCTCTGGTTGGGCGGGTGCAAACGGGCTATCGTCAGTCCCGAAAAAGGCTGCGCGCATCAGGCGTCCAAGGGCGGCCGGGCCCCCAAATCATCCCATTGCTTATTTTTGGGTTTCTTTCCTTCTGATGATTTGCGGCTTTTCCCATTGGACCCCCGTCTATGGTTCAACCCTACATTTGGATCTGCACGATAATCTGCTGAGCTTGAAGGCAGTGGATGCGGATTTGAGCATTGTTTTGCAGAGGCTTAGCGAAGCGGCCGGAATTGATTTCAGGCTTCCAAGGGAGCTGCAGCAAAAAATAACGCTCCAACTTTCAGATGTCCGGCTTGAAGCTGGGTTGAAACGGATTCTAAAAGGGTTGAGTTATGCGACGGTCTATTCCGTTGCTGTCAAGGGCGATACCGCCCGCATTTCCGCTGTATACATTTACGGCCAACAAAAAGGTGGATCCCAGGCCAATCAATCCTCTGGAACCGAAAGCCAACCTGGAAGAAGCATCGGCGACTATGAAAAGCGCATCAAGGTTGTACAAGAACGGTTGCAAAGGGTGCCCCCTGACAGCCCGGCGGCGCGGCGATACCAAAATGAGATTGAAAACTACCAGAGATTAGTCGAAAGACTCAAACTGCAAAAATAATCCATATTCGGACGCACCCGGCCAACTGGCCGTATGCCGTATCAGTTCTCTATAAATTTGGCAGGCAATTTGTCTGAACCGATATAGTCGACGATATCGTTAATGGATTGCTGGTTTTGCGTTACGATTAATTTGGAAGTTCCATGCGCCAATAGCCTGCTGTTACTGTCATGCATCCTGGCTTCGGCGAGATAAATGGTTTTTCCTGATTTGACTCGCTTTCCCGTAATAACAACTGTCCCTGAAGTCACGGGCGCAAGAAAATCCACTTTAAGATCAATTGAAACCAACCCTTTGTCCTCAGGAAGATCGCAGTAGGCAGACCAATAGGCGGCGGTGTCAATGAGCGATGAATAGACCCCGCCGTGCAGGCCTCCGAAAGGATTCATATGATTTTTTCGGATTTTGGCAACCACCACGGAGAAGCCAATGCCGATCTCCTTCACCGCCATGGACATATGATTAAAAAACGGGCAACCATTGATGATCCTGATGACAGACTTCAAATGTTCGGGGTTTAATTCAGGCAACTTTGTCCCTCTTTGGATAATACTGCATGCGTATTGGAGTTAGTGCACTGATGGCTTAAATGCAATCTAATTTTAAAGATCAACGTTGATCACCGAACCCTGCAACCGTACGCCATCCAGCACGACTAATCCGCATTCAAGGATGAACGACCCGCCTTTAGCACCGAAGGTTCGGTTGCCTCCGGCTCCGGGTATTGATACAAGTTGAATTACCAGGATACACAGACTGAGGAATGATTACAAATATTGGCGATAGTGCACCATCCGCTCAATGGAGAATTAAAATTGGATGCAAGCCTAACGGAGAAATTAAATGCAAAGACCGCCAGCGCTGAAGAGGCCGTTGCACAATTGAAAAACGGCAGCCGCGTCTTTATTGGCTCAGGCTGTGGAGAGCCTCAACACTTGATTCACCATATGGTGGCCAATCAGCGGTTGCAGGACATCATGATCTTTCAAATGTTGTCTTTCAGTTTTGAGTCCTACTTGAAAGACCCGTCGTTTTTAAACCGGTTTGCGCTCAAACTATTTTTCGTGACCGTCTCCATGCGTCAAGCGGCCTATGAAGGCAAAGTCGATTACATCCCCGTTTATCTTTCAGAAATTCCAAGCCTCTTTCGAAACCGTCAGATCAGCCTGGACGTGGCCCTGATCCAAATCAGCCCGCCGGACCGGTTCGGCCTGTCCAGCCTCGGGGTCTCGGTGGATGTCACGCGCGAAGCGGTGCGCAACGCCAGGCTGGTAATCGCTCAGGTTAATCCGAGAATGCCGCGTACCCATGGGGATGGATTCATTCATGTCGATGATATCGACATTGTCGTCCATCACGAGGAGGAGGTGCCGACACTGCAGGATGATGCCGTTGATGAGCCCGTGGCACAAAGAATTGCACGGTACGTCTCCGAATTGATTGATGACGGCAGCACACTGCAAGTTGGATACGGGGTGATGCCCTTTGCCATCTTAAAATATATTACGCATAAGTCCGATCTGGGCTTACATACGCACATGATGACCGACGCGTTTATTCCACTTTTTGAAAAAGGGGTGATCACGAATAAAAGGAAAAACTTCCTGACCGACCGCGCCGTATCGACCTTTTGCATGGGGTCACGAAAGATCTACGACTACATTGACGACAATCCCAACTTCTATTTCGGCACTGCTGATTTCGTGAACAATCCGCGCATCATCGGGCAGAACGACAATTTTATCTCCATTACTTCCGCTTTAGAGGTAGACCTGACCGGGCAGGTATGTTCCGATTCGGTCGGTCGCCAATTTTTCAGCGGCACCGGGGATCAAGCCAACTATATTCGAGGCGCTTCGCTATCCAAAGGGGGCCTGTCCATCATCGCCTTGCCGTCCACCGCCAAGGGTGGCAAAATTTCACGAATTGTCGCCAATTTCAGTGCCGGGGCCGGATTGGCGACACTAAGGGCGGACGTGAATTTTGTCGTGACCGAATACGGTATCGCGCAGCTTAAAGGCAAGAGCATCCATCAAAGGGTTATCGAGTTGACACAGATCGCGCACCCGGATTTTCGCGCTGAGCTAATTGAATCGGCAAAGCAAAGTCACTACATATTTTCCGACCAACTTCCGCCACCGGCCAAAGATTTGATGTTTATTGAAGAGTACAAGAGCAGGAAGACGCTGAGAAACGGCCAGATCATGTCTGTGCGTCCCCTGCTGCCGTCGGATGAAATCGCTTATCGTAATTTTCTCTATTCCCTACAGGAACGGACCATCTATCTTCGTTTTTTTCATAACATCCATGTGTTTTCGCGGCAGATGGCGCAGAACCACTGGGTGAATTTGGACTATCGAAAAAACATCTCGTTGATTGGTTCTGTGCGCAACAAAGGCAACAAAGAGATAATAGCGATGGGTACCTACGTCGGGATGGATGCAGAAAAAGCCGAGATTGCCTTTTTAGTCCGCGAGCGTTTCCAGAGCATGGGAATTGCCGGGTATCTCTTGCAGGAGCTGGAAAAGATTGCGCTGGTCAACGGCTACCAATCGTTTACCGCAACGGTATTGGCCGAGAACAAGGCTATGCTGAAGGTCTTTAAAAAGCGATACCCCAATGCCGAAATCGTCTCCCAAGGGGCCGAGGTGGAGATTCAGATGGAGCTGAATGGCTAACAGGCGTGTTATCTTCATGATCAGCTCATAAAACTTTTCTGTTTTGGGTGTTGGGCGCACTTTGATTTGTTTTTCGATGAGATCAAAAGCAAAGCAGTCTGAAGGCGTATTTGAAGGCTTGACATGTAATCGCCGTTTTGACATATATTAATGAAAAAAGCAGTTTCTATCCCTTGTTAATCTATTTGACACTATGCATAAATGAGATACGGATCAATGAATATTGTTCGGTTGCTTATCCTCCCGTGCTTGCTCTCCTTGATCTTTGTTTGCAATGGATCCGCTGAAATAGAATCCTGGGTGGACCAGGACGGTGTGCGCCATTTCAGCAATGTTGACACCTCTCAGAAGAGTGCTGTAGTCAAGTCGGTTGAAGAATTCAAATCTTCTGAAGAGGGCAAGAAACCAGAACCCAAAA
>JARRKU010000005.1:28239-76407 GCA_037387725.1 Desulfobacteraceae bacterium | reverse complement strand
TGCAGGGCGGATCCTTCCTGCAATGAGGAAATGGAGAAGCGAAAACGATATAGAGAATATCAGGAATCAAAAGAACGGTGGCGTTTGAAGAGAGATCAGGAGTTGAGAGAAAAAGCCGAAAGAAAAAAGGCACAAGACTGTGAGAGATATAGAAGAGAATTCGAAAAATTCCGGCAAGCCGGGTGGGATAAATACTACCCGCCTAAATATGTGCCCATCAAATGCCCGGACAGGACTTGGATGGACTCTCGTGGTAATGTGTATGACAATAGGGCAGAGTGCTACAGTCGAAGAAGGGTGATCAGGAAAGCTGCATATGAAAAAGAGCTGCGCCGAAGGGAATTGTTGATGAAAAAGTCCTGCGGTTCGTAGCGAGTGCAGGGCTCGTGTAAAGATAAATTTTTAATAGAAGCCACCTGTAAAAGTCTTTTCGTCAATCCGAGTGCTGGGGCCAGGTTCCAAAACCTCGACACACTGCAGCATGCCTGCGGTTTGAAACCCGGTTAGAAACTTATCACACTTCCTTCGGCGGCCAGTTCGATCAGTTTCGGAGCACCGGCCAGGGTCATATTGGAATAGAAATTCTCCTCGCCCAACTGACGAGCTTCAACACAGGGCGGTCAGACGTAGATCGGTACCGCGTTTTCCACCAGATAAGGTAAAAATTCGCTTGCCGTGTCGTTGGTGCCGGTCTTTTCATCCAGATTTCGGTTTTTGTCCGCCCAATACACACCGTCATCAGATAAGAACATGCTGGTTTGATGCCCCTGGGAGTGAGCCACCTTGGCCATTTGGAACGCACGCGTGGCCGCATCCACGTCCCCTCTTTTCAGGTAAACTGTTATCGTCGCCATCTTAAGCCCCTTTCATTGTCGATTGTGTAGGGTTGGACCGGCATCCACCAAAATTGCCAGTTCTGCCATTATCTATCTGAATACGTTAAGCCGCTTTTGCTTTGTGGCAAGAAAAATCTTTGGGACCGGCCTGCAAAGCCAATAAGACGCCTGTTTCCCAAAAATCCGCGTCCGGTCTTTCGGAAAGCAGGGGACGGCCATTATTTCACGGGTGGTGATCCGTATCCTTTGGACATCGCCGAATACCCGCGGTGCAACAAGTGATCTGACAGCTATGGCCGCCAATTTTTCTTTGCTGCTGCAGGGAAATGGGTTACCATGAAATTGTAACGCAATGCCGGATTGGCTGCGAACCGGTCAACTGGCTTTTATTTTGAAGATTCATCGTTTTGCGGGAGGCAGGCATGGACCTGAATGAATTGATGTTGCGCCCTTGGGAAAGCGGCTTTAATCTGCCGGATACTTTTAATATGGTCAGTTTACTATTGGACCGCCATCTGGAGGAGGGCAGGCAAAATCGCACGGCGATTATCTTCCAGGAGGATGAATTGAGCTACCGGCAACTGGGGCGCCTGACCCATAAAATCGGCAACGGTCTGCTCGGGCTGGGGGTCAAACCCAAAGAGCGCATAATTATCCTGCTCTACGATCGTCCTGAGTTCATGGCGCTTTTTTTGGGGGCCATGAAAATCGGCGCGGTGCCTGTTCCCGTTAATATTTTGGCCACTGCCAAGGATTGGGAATTTTTCATCAGCGACAGCCAGGCCTCGACCATTGTCATGGAGGCCGAGCTTCAGGACAAACTGGCGGCGTTTTTGTCTACTGCGCCCCACGTCAAAAACGTCGTGGTTAACGGTGGGGCGAAAAACAGCGCCGTTGACCTGGATCGACTCATTGAAGCGGCCGATGTCGCCCTCGAAACCTATCCCACGTCCAAGTTGGATCATTCCTACTGGCTTTATACATCGGGGACCACCGGCGTTCCCAAGGCGGTCATGCATTTGCACAAAGACCTCGTCTATGCCGTGGAAACATGGGGGCATCATGTAGTGGATTTCAAGCCGGACGATCGTGTTTTCTGCATGTCTAAATTGTTTTTCTCTTACGGTCTGAACTATTCGCTCTACCTGCCGCTATACTACGGCGCCTCGATGATTTTGAATCCGGATCGACCCACACCGGAAACCATTTTATCCACGATTGAAAAACATCGCCCCACCGGTTTGTTTGCCGTTCCCACCGCCTACGGCCAGATCCTCAATCATCTGGAAGAGAGCGAAAACCAACCGGATTTGTCCTGCCTGCGCTTTTCTATCTCCGCCGGCGAGGCGCTTCCCGGATCGCTGTTTAAGCGCTGGCGGGATCGATTCGGCATTGAGATTTTCGATGGTTTGGGGTCATCGGAGGTCGGTTTTATCTTCATCTGCAACCGTTCCGGAAAGATCAAGGAAAACGCCAGCGGCACACCGTTGCCGGGCTACACCATCGATGTTCGCGACGAGCAGGGAAAATCGGTGGCACCGTGCGAATTGGGAGAGTTGTGGGTCAAAAGCAACTCGATTTTTCACGGATACTGGAACCAGCCCGAAAAGACGACAGAGACATTGGTGGATGGCTGGATGAAAACCGGTGACATGGGATATCAGGATGCCGACGGATATTTCTTCTTTTCTTCCCGTGCCAACGACACCATGAAGGTGTCCGGGATCTGGGTGTCGCCGCTGGAAGTAGAAGATGCTTTGCTCAGTCATCCGTCCGTGGCTGAATGCGCAGTGGTCGGTTTCGAGGATGCCATGGGGCTGATCAAGCCCAAAGGGTTCGTTACCCTGAAAAACGATGTTGAACCCTGCGACGCGCTGGTCAAGGCCCTGCAGGACCATGTGAAGCAAAACCTGGCTCCGTATAAATACCCGAGGGCCATAGAATTCGTGGATGAACTGCCCAAAACATCCACCGGCAAGATCCAGCGGTATAAGTTGCGCGAGGCCGCCACTGTCCCTGACAGCTGTGAAGTGCCGCCCTCATGAGGATTGGCCTGTTCTATTCCATCAAGTCAGCAATAAAAACGGCACAGGGTCGCGAGCATAATCGCCCATGACGACTTTCCGGAAACTGCGGGCACAAGCTGGGCTGTACAGAAAGGAGGGAGTGGACCACCTGTGAGGGGAAAAGCGTTACGCTTTTGGGCCGCCCCTTCGATGGCTGATAAATTGCCGGTGGCCGCAGAATCCAGGCTGTTTGGCCTCATGGCGCCTGCCCTTAGTCCGGTCCGTACACATCAAACTCGGGATAGTGCCGCCGGGCGCACTCCGGACAAATCCCGTGGCTGAATTCCGCATCGGAATGAGTGGTGATATACTTTTCGACCTCATGCCAATCTCCGCTGGTGTCTCTGATCTTTTTGCAGACGGCGCAAATTGGAAGCAGGCGGGAAAGGCTGTCGATGTGGTGGTGGGCGATGGTCAGCTCGCTCTCCATCTGGGCGAATCTTTTGAGGATCGCAAGGACCGGCCGGTTTTCGATGGCGTTGCCGGCTTTGGCGCTTTGCCAGTTCAGGTAGCCATACAAAAAGGGCAGGGCAAATACGGTGACGACCAGCCGGTCCAGCAAAGTGGCCGTCATGATGCTGAAGTAGGCTGCACTGCCGGCAAAAGCCCCGGTGCTGAACAGAACCACATCCAGCCACATAACCCCCAGCAACGTCAGGAACGTCCGCAATCCCAGCCTCATCTTCAGGCTGGGTTTGCCGAAATACTCCCATGCGATGGCCAGGAAAATCATGTCGATCAAGGTGGCCGCCACCGAAGCTGCATTGATGCGCAGGCTCGGCATGGGTACCTGCGCAATGGGCGAGTTCCCGGCGGCCCCCATCTGGTAATGCAGCACGGCGGCCACCACCGGCCCCAGGATGGAGACGACAGCCACCGTGGAAATGGCGATGCGGGTGCGGCGCGGACCGTCGAACACGTAAACCACGAACACCCCCAGCAGAAGGGAGGTATAAAAAACCGTGGAACCGACCACAAAAGTCAGCTCAAACACCTGGATCTTGACCCCTGCATCCGTGACCCAGGACATGATGGCCGTCAAGCCACCCAGCAGGGCGTAAAATAAAGCATGGCCATAGTGCCGGCGCAAGGAGTGGGCGCCCAATACCAGCATATAAACGGCCATGGCTTCGACGATCAGGATGACAATTTGGGCGATCATGGCAACCAGCTCCCGACGACATTCAGAGCGGATTTACAATTAACGAAATCGAATAATTTCCGCGCGACCACTTGCCCCTGAACAACAATTCGGCTGCATTCCGCAGTGATGCAAGTACTGGTGCAGAAGAAATTCCGGTGGTCTTCAAATTACCCGAAAGGATCGAAAAGAGAAGTGCTGAAGCTGTAAAGGTCTTGCTTTTTAGCCCTCAACCCGGACCAATTGGAAACGAAGTCGGCATTTTCGGATGTCTAACAGAATTATGATACGCACGGATATGAGCAAAATCAACAGAATAATATATCGCTTTAATGACATAAGCCTGTCATGGCCCGCAATAGCCGTGTAAGATAGAATTAAGCGTATTTTTCTATAGATGGTGAAAAGTTCGTCTTTTTTGAATGGATGGCCGACGCTTCTAGTCATACTTTCCATGGGAAGCAAGCAGGGACGAGAGGTCCTGCAAGCCAGCGGTCAGGGGCTTAATGCTGTATCCAATCCAACATGAAGATCTCTATTTTTCAATCGGTAGTATAGGATAACATTTTAGATGTCATTGTTCACGGGAAAATGAAATCAGCGGGGGATCGGCAACATTATTCCTGGATTTCGACTGCTCCGATTTCCGGAGTGCCCACGATCAGATTGCCGTAAAAATCCGTCAGCCGGCCGGCTACTGCAATGCCCGCGTTATGCGCGGGGCTGGCCGGATGCAGCCGGAAGTTTCCAACGGCCGCATTGATGAACAAGGGAGCCGCCGGATCGGGGCTGTTCAGATCCCAACCGGTATCCTGCCGGTACTGGTTCCAATCGTCCATGTGGTAGCTTGTCGAAGAACTGTAGTGGATGACCTGGCGGTCGTCGTCCTGGAAGTGAGGCTGACTGTTTACCCGGCCTATTGTCTCCCAGGCGGTTTCCGGAGACAGTCCGTCCTGATAAAGGTTTTTTGCTTGCTTCCTGAAATATCAGCAGCAGGAGGATTAACGCGCATCACGTCATTTCCTTTCTCCGAACGTCAACTCAGTTAGCGGTATATGATCCTAAGAAGTGGTTTCAAAACCTCCCTTCGAACCCAACTTCTGTGTTGGGCGACAGATTTAAATCCTCAAAATAGCGGGCTATTCCTCCGGTTTAAATCTGCCGCCCGCCTTGATTTTAGGCCCGAATGAAGGTTTTGAAACCACTTCTAACAATGGATAAATCAATGAACATATTGAGTTTTCAGCAAAAAGCGCGCTACCATCTTAATTTATTGCCGTATACTGGAATAAATAATTTATTTCAATATGTTAGTTTGTTGACGGGATATCGCCGGCGTCGGTGACGCGATTGTGCAAGTGCGAAAAAGTGCACTTATGAGAATTGGAAATGAGCTATTCCAGGTCCATGTTCTTCTATCGGCAACACGGTTTATCTTAGGTGGGGTCGCGTTCAGGACATCATTCACTTAACGTCATTTTCAAGGAAATGCCGGGTTAAAAAATTGTGAACCTTTTGGGTTCGATTCGATACTATTCATCAAAACCTTGAGAGATCAAAACGAATAACGGGTAAAAAATTTAACTTCGCAAAGTAAAGAGGAGGTAAAGGATGAAGGCAAGAATTTTGTTAACAATTGCGTGTTTTCTGATGATTGCAAGCCAGGTGGTGCCGGCTGAGGCGGCCCAGCACATTTCCGCCTCGCTCAGCGCCAATCCGGTCAAGTACGCGGGAAGTTGTCCGGCAAAGATCACGTTCAAGGGCAGGATCAGCGCCAGTGAACCGGGACGGGTGCAATATAAGTTCATTCGCAGTGATGGTGCAAATGCACCGGTTCAGACCATCCATTTCACCAAGGCCGGTTCTAAACCCGTCAGCACCACCTGGACCCTGGGCGGCGCCAGCTTGCCTTCTTATAGTGGTTGGGAAGCCATTCAAATCGTGTATCCCTATAGCATGCAGTCCAATAAGGCCCATTTTCGAGTGCGCTGCAAGGACCGTAGCCCGAGAAAACAACCGGACCTGATTGTTTCCAAGATTAACTTTTCGCCCGGCAAACCGACCACGTCCGATGAAATTACTTTCTGGGTGTTCGTTAAGAATACCGGCAATGCTAAAGCCGGTCCCTCCATGCTCTCCTTTAGAGTCGGTGGTGAATCCACGCCCCAGCGCGTCAGGGTCCCGGCGCTTAAGCCTGGAAAAGAATTTCGCCATCAACGCAAGGCCAAGCTTACCGTCGCCCAGAACTATCAGGTAACCGCCAGGGCCGATGCGGCCAATAGAGTCAAGGAGTCCAATGAAGGCAATAATACAATGATCAAACGCTTTAAAGTCACCCAGGCCCAGGCTGCCAAGCGGCCTGATGTGGGCATGGCAGGCTTTTTAAAGATCGGAAAGCGAAAACGCGAGGTCAAATGGAATCAGACCATTGTCCTGACGCCAGCCGATGCGACACTGATTTCCAACGGAAAACCGGCTTTCGATCTCTATTACACTTGCCGGGAATATGACGGTGTTGCCACAGGGACCTTTAAGAACCGAATTTATTTCAACGGTAAACTGGTCAGCTCCCAGACCAGTATCTCGCTGGCTGCATTGCAGATCAGGCCCATCCATACCCAGGCCTATTTGGGACCCGAGGATGGAAAACTGCAGATTAAAATTGATGCGGATGATGATGTGGCAGAGGCTGATGAAAGCAATAACTTTCAATTCTATGTCAATATCCAGTTCCAGGGATTTTAATCACGGATCAAAGTATTCATGACAAAGAGGGTTCGGGCTTTTATTTGCCCGAGCCCTCGTTGCCAGGGGGGACCAAAGGGCTTAAAATCACGATTTGTAAAGGCTTTTAGATTGTAGTATATTTTTCTATTGAGCGGCCTTTCCCAAAGGGGGGCTTATGCTACAGCCATAGACCGCGAATGCTGTAAAAGTTGGAACATCGACCGTCGTTTATGTTTTGCCGTATGCAAAGCATGCGGTGTAATCAAAACAATTAAAGATCTTCCCATTGGGACGCCACATGGATTATCAGCAAGCCATTCAAGTTGCGCAGGCAAATGGAGAGGAAGTCGTCCCTACGGTATGCGGGATGTGCGGGCCAGGCGGGCCGGGTGGCGGTTGCGGCATTTATGCTTTTGTTAAAGATGGCCGTTTTACAAAAGTCGCCGGAATGGACGAATCCCCGGTGAACAGGGGGGCTATCTGTGCCAAGGGACACGCTGCACCCCAATGGGTCTATTCACCGGACCGTTTGACAAACCCACTAAAGCGCACTGGTAAAAAGGGAGAAGGAAAGTTTGAAAAAATCAGCTGGGATGCCGCCATCGAAATCATCGCTGATGTGCTGACCCGGCAGAAGGAAAAATACGGGGCCGAATCTCTGGCCATCTTATCCCCGGCCAAACGCTCATACAACGATTATCTCAAACGGTTTCTCACCGTTCACGGCAGCCCCAATTACGGCCACAGCGGGATCTGTGCAATGCAGCGCGCGTTCGCCTTCATGTACACCCTCGGGGGATATCCCAGGCCAGACTATCACCAAAGCGATTTGATCATCTATTGGGGACGCCAACCCATCTACTCCGGTCCGGTGGCCCGACCGGCCCGTGCATTTCTGGCGGCCAGACAGCGGGGGGCGACTATCGTCGCCATCAAGCCCTCGGTGGAGCCGGATGTGGGCATGGCCGATATGTGGGTGCCGGTGCGACCGGGAACCGATGCCGCCCTGGCGCTGGCCATGCTGCATGTGATCATCGGCGAAGACCTTATTGACCGCGCTTTTGTGCAGCAGTGGTGCTACGGATTCAGCCGCCTGAAAGCGCATGTCAGAAAGTATGACCCCAGATGGGCCGAATCGATCAGCGGCGTTCCGGCCGGGCAGATAGAAGAAGTCGCCCGGCTTTACGCGACAACGCCCCGCGCCACCATCGATTTGGGCAATGGTGTGGAACACACGCCTTCCTCCAACGATGCCATCCGGGCGGTGGCCATATTGATGGCGGTCACAGGACACCTGGACCGGCCGGGCGCCAATCTGTTCATCCCGCCGCCAAAAGCTGCGCCAAAAGACATCACTCTGAAAGAACGGTATACGCCGGAGTTGCTGGACAAACTGGTGGGGCCGGAATTTCCCGTCGCTTTTCAGCCCTTTCTGGAGGGTCCTGCTTCAGCCTACTATCGCATTCTGGAAAGCGTGCTCACTGAAAAACCTTATCCCATCCGGGGGATTATCGCCCCCGGCACCCAGGCTTCGGTCAGCACCCGGGGAACAAAAAATGTACTCGCCGCGCTGCAAAAGCTTGAGTTCTTTGTGGTGGCCGATGTGGCCCGCACTGCGGACATGCCCTATGCCGATGTGGTCATACCGGTGGCCACCAGCTACGAGGTCGATCATCCTTTCCAGATGGTTCCGGGGTGGCTGATGGCCACCAGCCGTGTCATCGCCCCCCTGGGGCCGTATAAATCCATATTCGAATTCTTTCTGGATTTAGGCGATGCCATGGGCTATGGCAACGATTTCTGGAATAGCGACATCGACGCGGCTATGGACGATCAACTCGAGCCGCTGGGCATGGACATGGCGCAGCTTAGGCAGCAGCGCGCCGGTACGGCCTACCCGCCCGGTCCTTCTGTGTTTGAAAAATACCAGAAAACTTTTAGCTGCCCTAGTCCAGGCCTGGGCAAACCCCCTTTCCTTGCCCAGGGCAAGGTGGCCTTATACAACACCGTATTTGAAAAAGCCGGGTTCAATCCTATGCCCGAATGGCGGGAGCCGCCGGAGAGCCCCCGCGCCACCCCGGAGCTGATGCAACGCTATCCGTTAATACTTTCCGACTACCATACGTCGAAAAACTTCAGTGCGTCATGGCAACGCAACGTACCCCATCTGAGGGAAATCCAACCCGAGCCGACACTGCACATCCATCCGGATGCCGCTTCGGTGCGATCGATCGAAGAAAACGACTGGGTGGCGGTAAAATCCCCCCATGGATGGATGAAAGCAAAAGCGGAGATTTATCCGGGCATCCGGCCCGATACGGTGATGATCCTGCACGGATGGTGGCAGGGCTGCCAGGAACTGGGACTTGAGGATTATCCCCTCTCAGACGGTGGCGCCAATGTGAACAACATGTACAGCGTTGACCCGGAGAAAGCCTATGATCCGTTGATTACGGCCATGGCCAGCCAGACCCTGGTTCAGGTCGAAAAATGGGAGGCATTCTAGTGGCGGAGTTCGGTGAAGAATATCTGGTCCGGTTTGAACCCGAGAACTGCACCCAGTGCCACGGCTGTGAAATAGCGTGCAAAACCTGGCGGGGACTGGGTTATGGAATCCAATACCGCCGTGTCCTGAACCTTTGGAAGGGATCTTATCCCCGGGTAAAAAATGGGACCGTGTCAATGGCCTGTCTGCATTGCGTGGAACCGGCATGTGCGGCGGAATGCCCGGAAGGGGCGATCTCCAAACGTGCTGATGACGGCCTGGTCTTGGTGGACGAAACGCTCTGCACCGGCTGTGGAGCCTGTGCCGAGGCCTGTGCGTTTGGCGTGCCGCAGTTCGGAGAAAATGGCACCATGGAAAAGTGTGACCTGTGCTGCGACCAGCAATTGGCCGGGGCCAGTCCCCCTTGTGTGGATACCTGCCCCGGCAAAGCCCTGTCGTTGGTTAAAGTCCGTTGGTCTGAGAAATCGGATCATGAAAAAAGCATGGAAAAGTTGATGGTGCCCCGGGAACGGTAAACTTCGGCTGTTTCCGCCCTGGCGGCATTAGCTCAATGGCTGTGCGGTTTTGTGAAATTACTTCTATTGCATCAGATAACCCTATTTAGAAACGCAGTTATCTTAAAAGATCAAGCGGGCGGGGTTTATCCCTATAGGCGCTTCATTAAGAATAATGGTTGCCAATCTCTATGCAGGATATCGGATGTTATACCAGGCCGGCGCAGAGGCCGGCCCTACGCTAATCACTCCGATTACTAGCGTTTTGAGGGTTCCCGGGTAGGGTCGGGCTCTATCCCGACCGGTTTAGAAGGTGGCATTAGCGAAACCTGAAAAATCTGCTAAATATCATTATTTGAGCGCTTATGAGGTTTGTCCGCGCCCGCAAATAACGAAAAAAACTTCCTGTTTTAAGTATCCCCGAAAGTACGACGACGTCATTGCCATCTGACATTGTGTTCACGGACCGGAAAAGCGGCCTGATCGCATCGGCCCTCAGGTCCATACTCGGCATTAAGCCCCTTTGGGGCGTTGGCCGTTATGTCGGTTATGGTTATCTATGGTGCGTTAAGGACTTAAATCCGGCATTTTTTATCAATTCTCCCTGAACCGGTTGACACCGTTTCAGATCTGTTTCTAAATCGGCGATTTCAGGGCAGTTTTCGGAGTGCGAAATCGATCTCACGATATGAACACTTCAGTGGAACGGAATTCAGTTGAAATGGAATAATGGAGCGGAATATGAGCACAATGGCAAAATGGAAGGCTGTATTGATAATTGGAGCGGTTGGTTGGATTCTGCACGGTCCGGCCCAAGTTCAGGCTGAAGAAAATGCCAACCGGATGGCTGAGATCGTGGTGACGGCCAAACCGCTCAGCGGCTCGGAGGCCGCGGGTACCGTTCACCGCATCACCGCCGAACAAATCCGCCGACAAGGCGTCGATACCCTCGATGAAGCTCTGGAGCTTGTCCCGGGCGTCATCGTCCGGGAAGGCCCGGAGGGCACCCCCCGTATCGATATCAGGGGGTTTCGAACCCGGCATGTTCAGTTGTTCATCAATGGCATCCCTATCCGTGAGACCTTTGATGATCAGTTCGACCCCACCACCATACCCGTGGAAAATATCGCTGAAATCAAGGTGACCACCGGTGGCGGGTCGGTGCTGTACGGCCAGGGCGGCAACGGTGGGGCCATCGATATCATCACCAAGAAAGGCACGAGGGGCGTTCAAGGCGCCGTCAGCGCTGAGGCCGGTACCGGTGAACGATATATCGGCAGGGCCTCTGTGGGCGCCGCCAACGACAAGGTCGACGTTTTTGTTTCCGCCAGCTACTATGACCGCGACCATTTCAACTCCGCCAAAAAACACGATACTTTCGAGGGCGTTACGGATGAGCGGTTGAACAGCGACCGGCAGCGCACCAGCTTCTTCGGCAATATGGGGTATCATCTCACCGAAAGGACCCAACTGGG
This sequence comes from Desulfobacteraceae bacterium, assembly GCA_037387725.1. Taxonomy (GTDB): domain Bacteria; phylum Desulfobacterota; class Desulfobacteria; order Desulfobacterales; family Desulfosarcinaceae; genus JARRKU01. The sequence goes on along the minus strand of JARRKU010000005.1, from coordinate 65,162 downwards.
GCTGACGGTCAGCCATGACCGCGGCGAGAACGGCAAGCCGCCGGTGCTCGAGCCCAGCGGCACCGATCCCTTTGCCAAGAACCCCAAATACGAGCGTACCGATAACCTGAATAACACCACATTCCAGGTCGCCTTATCCGGAGATCCGGAAGGTCCTCTCCAGTACAGGGTTTGGGGCTATCACAACCGGCGGTTCCAGGAGGACAACCGCTACGACAATACCATGACCTCCAATGATCCGGATACCTGGACCCAGGTCCGCAAAAATTCCTTTCATGAGGAGTCCGACACCCGAATCCAGGGCGTCAGCGCCCAGCTCAAGTACCAGGCAGGTCAGGCGGGCATTGCCACCCTTGGACTGAACGGCGAAAAAGATCGCTGGGAGGCCGACGGCTTCACCGTCACCAACAACAGCGGGACCACGGCCGCCATCGATGAGGAGCGGGAAGTCAAGTTTTACTCCGCGGCGTTGGAATACGAACACAATTTCAGCGATCGCTTGGGCGGTGTGATCGGCTACAGCAGGCAGTTCATGAATAAGGACGAAGACGGGGGAAGGGACGAGAACGATTTCACTTACCTGATCGGCGCCTTCTGGGAGGTGACCGACGGCACGCTGTTGCGGGCCAACCATGCCAGGAAAGTGCGTTTTCCATCCATCAAGCAGTTGTACGACACCAATTCGGGCAACCCCGATCTGAACCCGGAAATCACCTGGCACTACGAGGTCGGTGTACAGCAGACCCTGCCGGGGCGCACCTCGCTGCAGTTGACCGGTTTTTACATCAAAGCCGAGGATTTTATCGAGAAGGACAGCATGGACGTCTATCAGAATTTTCAAGAATTGGAATTCAAAGGCGTCGAAACGGCCTTGACCACCCGCGTCATCGATAATGCCATGCTGCGTATCGCCTATACGCATCTGTATACCCAAGATAAATCCGACAACGCCACCCGGGAAGAGCTTCAATACCGGCCAGCCACCACCGTGACCGTCGAGGGCAGTTACGCTTTCGGATTCGGTCTGAGCGTCTTTGCCAGCATGAAATATGTGGCCGGTCAGTACTTCTATGACAGCACGGAAACCATGAAAAAAGAGCTCGACGACTTTGCGGTGGTCAACCTTAAATTGACCCAGGCTTTAGGCGCCAGCGGTTTTAACATCTATGCCGGTGCCGACAACCTGCTCGACGAGTCCTATGAGGAGAGCTACCTCTTACCCCAACCCGGCCGGACCCTCTATGCCGGCGTGGAGTATCGTTTCTAGATGGGCGTTTCTCCGGTTCTTCGTTTAGGGCGCTTTTCCTACGCCTTTTCCGGGGGAGCTGATTTTGTGCTGCGAGAGATCAGCCTGGATGTCTACCCCGGCCAGTGCCACTGCCTGACCGGTCCCTCCGGTTGCGGGAAGACGACGCTGTTGATGGCGATCAGGGGGCTTTTGCCCCCTGGGCGTCAGGACGGAACCCTTGATATCCCCCAGGCGGCCGCCCGAAACGGAACGGCTGCCGCCGGCATTGTTTTCCAGAATCCGGTGACCCAATTGATCAGTCCGGCGTTGGGGGCTGAAGTGGCTTTTGGCATGGAAAATCACTGCATTGCACCGGAGCAGATGCCCGCAAGGGTCTGCCGGGCCTTGGCCGACGCGGGATTGGACTATTCCGTGGAGACACCGGTGGCGATCCTCTCCATGGGCCAGCAATATCGCGCTTGCGTGGCGGGTGCATTGGTCATGGAGCCCGCCATTATCCTGCTGGACGAGCCCGGTGCCCAGTTGGATCCTGATGGACTTCGCCGGCTGATGCAAACCATTGCCCACCTGAAAAGCATGGGAAAGGCCATACTGGTATGTGAACACCGGCCCGGTTTTCTGGCGGATGTCTTCGACCATTATTGGCGGTTCACCCCCGAAGGAAGACTGACGGCCGGTTTGAAGGCGCAGGTGGTCGCCGCAGGCCTATCCCATGGAACAGCCTTCGAAAAGCCGTCTGCCCTAGATGGAGATCCGCCGCCGGCGATGTGCGAATCCGCCGGCGATGACGGACACCGCAATTCGAGTGCACCCGCTATCCAGGCGCTGGACCTGGCCATACCCGGATACGGCGACGGATCTCGCCGGTCGTTGCTGAATTTCAGCTTGGCCGAGGGCCGCCGGGCGATCCTATGCGGCCCCAACGGTGCCGGCAAGACGACATTGGTCAATTACCTGACCGGATTGTCCGAGCCGTCAGAGGGATCCGTTGAAGTTATGGGTGCAGCTCCGGCGCCGGGCAGGCTGCGTGGCGCCGTGGGGGTGCTGTTTCAGAATCCTCGCCGGCAGCTGTTCGGGACGACGGTATTTGAAGAAGTGGCCTTTGCCGCGAGGCGCTGCCGCCGCCATCGATCGCCTGAAGATATTAGCGTATCCGTCCGGACGCTGCTGGAGCTTCTCGATTTAGGCGGTTTGGCCGATCGGTCGCCCCATCGGCTGAGCTATGGGCAAAAACATCTGGTCAGTCTGGCGGCGGTGCTGGCCGGCGAACCCCGCCTCCTCATCCTGGATGACCCCCTGGCCGGTTTGGATGATGGTAAAGCCCGCAAAGTGTTGGAACTGCTGGCCCGTTTGAACGAGAAAGAGGGCACTACCATCCTGTGCACCAGTCACCATCCGGAGCCGTGGGACGACTGGGCCCATCTCTTCATCCGGCTTTCGGCTGGTCAGGAAAAATCGGTGAACGATGCCGCCTTCCTGCCCGGGAATAATGCGTTTCAGGCGACCGCCGGTATTCGGAAGGCCGTATTGCCCTTGCCTACCGGCACGGCATTGGTGATGAGCATCCTGCTCTGCATGGCCGCCTTTACCGCCCGTTCGGTCCTCTGGCTGGCCGTTCTGACCGGCATCAATCTTTTGCTCTTGTTCCTCAGGTGCGCCGGTCCTTGGCCGGTGTTGCGCCGTAGCGTCAGGTTCTTCGTATGGCAGGCCGTAATTATCACGCTGCTCTACGGCCTGCGCTTCGGATGGCAATCCGGCGCGGTTTCCGGCCTGTGCGTGGCCTGGCAACTCTTTCTGGCCTTCTGGCCGGGGATGGTTTTCACAGCGTCCAACCCGACATCCCGGGTGACCCGATCGCTGGCCCGCGTTCTTCCGCACCAGACCGCATTTGTGGTTTCTGCCTGTCTGCGCTTTCTGCCCCTGTTGCTCGAGGAGATGAATGCCATCCGCCAGGCCCAGATTTATCGCGGGGCAGGGTTGCTGAGACAAGATATCAGAAGGCTTCGCCTCTGGCCGGATTGGGTGCATTGCCTGCTGGTGCCCACCCTGGTGCGGGCGCTTTCCCTGGCGGCCGATATCGCCCTGGCCGCCGAGGCCAGGGATTTTGGCCTCCATAAACAAAGAACCCATTGGCCCGGAGATGCTGGATGAAGGGTTTGTCATTAAAGGATGCGCTGTTTCTGGGGTTCTGCGCGGTATTGATCATTGCCGCCCGGGCAGCATTACGGCTGCATCTGAAGATCCCAGGACATAGCATGCTCTTTACGCTTTTTTTCATCCTTCTGGCCCGGGGCTGCGTGCGCAACCATCTGGCGGCTTCTTTCACTGCCCTTCTATCGGGTATCATGGCCCTCCTCCTGGGGATGGGAAAGGGCGGGCCCTTGATTCTGATCAAATATCTGCTGCCCGCCATGGCGGTGGACGTAGCGGCGTTCATTTTGGCCGACCGTTTGTTCCAATCCATGCTGCTCTGCGGATTAACAGCGATGCTTGCTGCAGCGACGCGCTTTCTCAGTGATGCCGCCATGGATCTGCTGGCGGGTATGGAATTCACTGTCATGATCCGGCATGCGACCCTGCAAACGGCGAGCAACATGGTTTTCGGAGGTATCGGCGCCCTTGGCGTGCCGGCTGTCCTCCGCAAGCTGAGGGCTTTTGGCGCCATAGAACCTTATTGATTTGAGAGCAGGTTGGCGGCGTATTGTGATGGACCAAATTAACGGATAATAGGAAAAATCATCATGAGAATTTTTGTTGGATTTGACGATACCGATGTGGCGGGTGCGGATCGCGGTACCGGTAAATTGGCGCGATGGTTCGAGCGAAAGCTGCCCCAGGGCGTTACCATGTGGGGGGCCGTGCGTCAGCAATTGCCTGTGCTGGAAGGGATACCCTACACGTCGAAGAACAGTTCGGCCTGCGTGATCCTGGATTTGCCGGATGCGGACGGCATGGAGAAGATTATCCACCTGGCGGCAGCGCATATCCGGGAAAACTTTATTGAAGGCAGCGATCCGGGGCTGTGCGTGGTGCCGGAAAACAGCCCGTCCATAGGCGCCCTGATGGAATTCGGCCGGGTGGCGTCCAACCGCATTGTCAGGCAGAAAGAGGCCATGGCCGTGGTCAACGGCGACCACCTGTCCGGACACGGCGGAACCAACGACGGCATTATCGGTGCGGCGGCCGGGGTCGGCCTGACGCTGAGCGGGTGGAGCGGGCGCTTTATCGAATTCAATGATTTACGGCAGTTCCATACCGTAACCACCGTGAAGCAACTGGAAGACAATGGCATTCAGGTGCTCTCCGTGGACCGCAACGCCATGGTTCCCGGCAGGGACGACAGGGTCGATACCCGGGACTGGGTGCGGCCCAGGCTTTGGGGGTTCAAGCCTGTGCTGCCGGTGCGCAACACGGGGCCGGGCCGCTGGCGGTCGCTGGGCGGTAAGCACAATCAGGAATGACGACTGTTTGATGATGGCCGAATAGGAATGAGAGGATCCGTGCTTTGCATCGTTACAAAAGATTTTGGAAGGATAAAAGTCAGACCAAACGGCAGCGTTTCGGAGCATGGATTTGCCCCATCGCTGCAGGAGAAATTCCGGGCCTTACTTGACTGTGAGGCGGCCAAATCATCAAAAATATTTATAGGATGATTCAAGGCTGGATTGACAAGACCATAATGAACTTTATGTTGACGATATAGCGTCAGGTTCATTTGAAATACTGAGTCTATGCTTGCGAATGATAGCTTTTCTGTCTTTTCAATAGATGTTATAGCTGTCGCAAAATGCAGCGATATTAAACACATCTTCACCGATTACCGCATCTCGCATTAAGATCACCAGACCTACAACCGGATTGTTCATCTTCTTTCCCCATCGTGCAGATGCCGGTTTTTGTCCCGGCCGGCAGAGTTGACGAACGTGATGAAGCGTGTCGAATGCCGCATGGTTTTCCGGTAATTCGAACGATGGTCAAATGAACATGAAACGAAAGGAGGTTGTCATGTATGATACCATTCTCGTGCCGCTTGACGGGTCGAAAAGAGCGGAGGCCATCATCCCCCATGTCGAGGCCCTGGTCCGCGCCACAAAATCAAGGGTCATATTAGTGACGGCCATGGAACACAAGGTGCTTGTCAGTGCCGAAGGAATTCCATCTGAGCTTGACACTGAGGAGCTGGAGCAACGAACCAAGGATGCGGAATCCTATTTGGGCGGGTTGACAGAGCAATTTCGCAATATGGACATCCAGGCCGAATTTAAGGTACGTTATGGTTCTGCTATCGATGTGATTGCCAAAGTTGCAGAGGATGAGAGCGCCAGTCTGATTGCAATTGCCAGCCATGGCCGCACCGGACTGGGGCGCGTCTTCTACGGCAGTATTGCCGCCGGTTTGCTCCATTCAATTAATCGCCCGATGCTCATTGTCCGATCTCGCGATTTCAAGGCGGATGTCACGCTGCAATGGGGCAAAGATGTAATATAAAAGAAAAGCCGCACTGCCATTCATACCGTCAACATTGGAGAATAATTCTCTGCCAGGCGTTGCCTGACGGCTTCATCTGTTGGGCAACCTCAGATTGAATCTTTTCGTGGGGCTGGATGCAGCAGGGCATACACCACTGGTATGAGCACCAGTGTAATCAGGGTGGAGCCGGCCAGCCCTCCCACCACAGCACGCGCCAGAGGCGCCTGGGCATCTGCCCCCTCGCCGATGCCTAAAGCCAGCGGCAGCAGGCCGAGGATGGTGGTCAATGTCGTCATCAGGATTGGCCGCAACCGTCTGCGTCCGGCTTCAATCAAGGCTTCATGTGTATGCCGGCCGTCCCGGATCAGCCGGCTGGTCTGGTCCACCAGCAAAATGGCGTTGTTGACCACGATGCCGCCCAGCATGATGCAGCCGATGTAAGACTGCACATTCAGGGTCGTGGCGGTGGCGAACAGCGTCACCAGAACGCCGACGGCTGCCACGGGGACGGAAAACATCACAATCAGCGGATCGCGCAGGGACTCGTACTGGCAGGCCAGCACCATATAGACGAGCACCAGGGCCAGGCCGAGGGAAACAACCAGTTCCTTGAATGCTTTTTGCTGTTCTTCAAAACTTCCGGCCACTCTCAATTCATAGCCGACCGGGCGGGGAATCCGCTCGAGGAACGCCTGAACATCGGCCGCCACCGATCCGAGATCGCGCCCTGTCACATTGGCCTGTACTGTCACGAGACGCTGCTGATCTTTGCGGTTGATCAGGATCGGACCGCGGCTCGATTGCGAGGTCACAAGATTCCTAAGGGTCACTTTTTCGCCTGAGGCTGTAGTGAGGGTGAGATTGAGGATCTCGTCCAGAGAACGCTTTTCGGCATCCTTGAGTTGCACCAGGATGCGGTAAGAATTGCCGCCTGACCGGTATTCTCCGGCTTTGGCGCCGGCCACGGCGGTCTGCAGCATTTCGGTGACATCCCGCACGCTCAAGCCGAGATCGGCGACCTTGGCGCGGTTCACATGGATTTCATGCTGGGGGATACCGGCTTCCAGGCTGGTTTCCACATCGGTGATGCCCGGCACATCTTTCATCAGCCCGGCCGCCCGGACGGCCAGGGCATCCAGCGTAGCGAATTCGTAGCCACGGATCTCCACGGTCAGTCCTTCGTCGCCGCCCAGAATGCGCTCCATCAGAAACTGCCCCTGGGGCGCCCGGACACGGATCTCCATTCCCGGCACGTTGTCTTCCAAACGGCGGCGCAGATCCTTGGCGATCTCCACATTGGAGCGGCTGCGCCGGGAGGCCGGCAGCAGCGACATCCTGATTTCACCTTCGGAGGCTGCGTCGGCCCGGTGGCCTGAAGCGCCAACGCTGACCACCGACGCCGCGGATTCGGGGACCGCCGGTGCAACAATGCGCTCCATGACACGGGTCTGTCGATCGACCAGTTCGAGGCGCGTGCCGATCTCCATTTTGCCGGTCACGCGCACTTCGCCTTCGTCGCTGGGCGGCAGGAATTCGCTGCCGATCAGCGGAAGGAGAAGCAGGCTGGCGGCCAGCAGGCCAAAAGCGGCGCCGGCGGTGACCAGCCGATGGCCGAGCACCCATCGCAACAAATCCTGATACGCATTGACCATGTTGGCGAAAAGGGCGTCGGCGGCCCTGATCCATCCATGGCGCTGAAAATAGGTTTTCCGGTCCCGCTTCCGCCCGGGGGTCAGAAAGCGGGACGCCAGCATGGGCACGACGCTCAGCGCCACGACCAGGGAGCAGATCAGGGCATAGATGATCACATAAGCCAGTTCCTTGAAAAGGATGCCCGTCACCCCGCGCACGAAGACCAGCGGCAGAAATATCACCAGGGTGGTGATGGTGCTGGCGACAATGGCGGGACCGACTTCCCGGGCTCCTTTTTCCGACGCCGCTTCCGGCGCTTCGCCGTATTCGTTGCGGCGGCGGACGATGTTTTCAAGGACCACGATGGAACTGTCCACCATCATGCCGACGCCCAGGGCCAGCCCGCCCAGGGTCATCAGGTTGATGGTGAACCCCCCGAAGTAAATCAACGCAAAAGTGGTCACGATGGATATGGGGATGGAGAGCGAAATCACCAGCGTGCTTTGAATGTTGCGCAGGAAAAACAGCAGCACCACAACGGCCAGGCCGCCGCCGTAGAGTACCGAACGGGCCACGTTGGCGATGGAGCGCTCGATGAGGTTGCCCTGATTGATGACCGGCACGATGCTGATCTGGGGATAGGCCCGGTTGACGGCTTCGATTTCATCCAGTACGCGCCTGGACACTTCCACCGTGTTGGCGTTGGCCTGTTTGCGGATCGCCACCCGAAGACCGCGCCCGCCGTTTACGCGCACGATGCGGGTCAGCTTCTCGTAAGTATCCTTGATCCCGGCAATCTGTCCCAACGTAATGACGGCGCCGTCCCGCTTAACGATAACCGTATCCCGGATCTGGTCGAGGCTGCGGAACTCGGCCGGCGCCCGCAGGGTCACCTCGTAGCGCCCCTGTTCGAGTTTGCCCGCTGGGAGATCGAGGTTGGCGTTGCGAATGGCCGCCAGTACCCGGTCCAGCGGCAGCCCGGCCCCCTTGATGCGTTCGGGATCCAGTTCGATGCGTACCTCACGGTTGAATCCGCCCCAGACATCCACCTGGGCGACCCCTGGAATGCGGGCAAAACGGTAGCGGACCTGGACTTCGATCAGCTCCGTGAGTTCCACCGGATCGAGATTGCTGGAGATCCCCAGCAGCACGACCGGAAAGCTGGCGATATCGAATTTGCGAATCCGCGGTCGCACGATGTCTTCCGGCAGCTCGTTGATCTCGTCCTCGATTTTGCCCTGTACGTCGATGGCGGCCGTATCGATATCCGTGCCCCATACAAAGCTGACCCGGATGTCGCTGCGCCCCTCCGACGAGGTGGAGGTGATCTTTTCAACCCCGGGGACTGTAGCGATGATCTCCTCGATGATCTGGGTAATCAGGCGCTCCATCACTTCGGGGCTGGCCCCCTCGTACTCTGTTCGGACGCTTACCGTTGGCAGTTCGATGTTGGGCAGCATGTCGATTTGCAGCCGGCTCAGGGAGACAGCCCCCAGGATCACCAGGATAAGCGTGACCATGGTAGTGAAGATGGGGCGCTGGACGCTGAAGCGGGGCAGGTTCATCTTGTGCCCGCCTTTCCGCTGTCGGCGGCATTATGACGGCCGTCGGCGATGGTAATGGAAGCCCCGTCTTTGATCAGCTCCTGCCCCAGGACAACCACGCGGCCGGTGAGCCCTTCACCGTCCACCTGCACCCGGTCGCCTTCACGGATGCCGACTTTGACCGGACACCAGGCGACCGATCCGCCATCTGGGGCGACAACGAAAACACCGTCCCGGTCATCACGCAGAGTTAAAGCCTGTTGCGGCACGATGGTGGCTTCCGGAACCCGGGTCAGCACCACTTTGGTCCGGATGAACATACCTGGTTTGAGCCGGTGCCGGGGATTGTCGATGGCCATCTCGATCTTGGCCTGGCGGGTGGATTTGCGGAAGACCGGCGCAATGCGATCGATGCGTCCGGTATAGGTCTCTCCCGGGTAGGCGTCGGTCGTGAGCGAGACCAGCTGCCCCGGTTTCAGGTAGGCGTAGTCCCGCTCGGCGACGTAGACCACGCCCACGATGGGATGCAGTTCCACGATCAGCAACAGCGGCGTGTTGGCTGCCACGGTCTGGCCTTCATCCACATAGCGTTCCGCCACCACGCGCTGTTCGCCGCCCCCGGTCCAGCCGGCCGTCACCTGGGTATAGCCCAACCGGATATTGGCGGTTTCCAGTGATGCTTCGGCCTTGGTCACCTGCGCCGTCGCCACTTTGAGTTGCGCCTGCCTGACCATTAGCGCCTGCCTCGCGGTGTCGAATTCTGAATCCGAGGCGATACCGCGCTTGACCAGCGACTCGGTGCGCCGGTACTCGCGGCTGGCGATCTCCAGGGCGCTCCCGGCTTCGGCCAGATTGGCCCGGGCCACCGCCAGGTCTGCCCGCGCCTGGGCCACGGCCTGGACGTATTCATCATTGTCCAATGCGGCCACCACCTGGCCCCGCAACACGGTATCGGCGATATCCACGCGCATTTGCTCCACCCGGCCGCCGACTTTGGGCGCCACCACGAATTCGGCCAGCGCTTCCAGTTCCCCGCTGAAGGTTCGCTGCAGCGTAATGGGACCGCGCTGCACGGGCGCCACTTCCACTGGCACCGGCCGCGACGACGGGTCGCTTTTTCCTGGACCGGTCCGGGTCTGAAAAGAACCCCATAACACGCTGCCCAATGCAATGGCGGCGCCGATCAGGAAAACCGTCAAGATAACCCTTCTCGCTCTGCCCAGGTTCATGATCTGCATACCCTTTCCGAGTCTGTCGATCGCTTATCGTCCGGATCTGCTTTCAGATGGACATACTATAGCTTTGCGGCCCGATATAGCCAAGAAGATATGACAGCTGCCAGCGTCAATGCGGTTGTTTTCGCCTTTCAAAGATAATATAAGACCAACTGGTGATGCTTGAAGATTCTCAAAACGCAAAGGATCTGACATGCGGGTTGCCGGGACAGCAGGGTATCGGCAGTGGCGGAAATGCCTTGTTGCCTGCGGGTTAATGGCGCTTGCCATTGCCTGCAGTCCGGCGGGACGATGGACGGACCGCAGGTCGGAGGACCCCGCTTTGTGGGCCGGCACGGCCGCGCATATCTCTCCGGAATCGATCGCAGCGCCCAGAGAGGTTGCCGCTGAGGTCACGTCTTCCGGCCCTCTACGAATCACCGTCGCCGAAGCCGTTCTGCTCTGCCTCGAAAACAATCGCGCACTGGTGGTGCAACGCATAAATCCTTCCATTCGGCAGACCTCAGAAGACCAGGAGCGCGCCGCATACGACCCGACGGTCGGTGTGGACATCACCACCGGCCGGGAGCGTGGAGAACGCCTCGCGCGATCCGGGTCCCGGACCGAAGCGTACACCATCGATACCACCGAAGGCCTTATTTCGCTGGAGCAGTATTTCCCCACCGGCACGACGGTATCCCTGGAAGCCGGCGCAGAGATGAACGACTCCTCGCTCTACGAAGATAAATTTTATACCACCCGACTGGGGATGACCATCAACCAGGTGCTGCTGAGAGGGCGCGGAACAGATGCCAATCTGGCCCGGCTGAGGCAGGCAAAGATCGATACACGTTTGTCGGAATATGAGCTGCGCGGGTATACCGAAGCGCTGGTGGCCGAGGTGGAGCGCACCTGCTGGGACTATGCACTGGCCCGGCGACAGATTGAAATCGTCGAAGAATCACTCAAGGTCGCCCGCCAGCAACTAGACGAAACAAAGCAGCTGATCGACGTCGGACGCCTGGCCAGGGCGGAACTGGCCGCCGTTCAGGCTGAAGTCGCCGCCCAGGAGCAGGCGCTCATCGAGGCCCGGGCGGACGAGGAATCCCTGCACCTGCACCTGCTGCGCCTGCTCAATCCGTCCGGTCCCGGTTTGTGGCAGCGCGAAGTGGATTTGGTGCATCAGCCGACACTGCCTGAAGTCGAGCTGGAAGACGTGGAACTGCACGTGGCCGTGTCCAAACGCATGCGCCCGGCGATCAACCAGGCCCGGTTGGAAATCCAGCGCGGCGAGCTGGAGGTCATAAAAACCCGCAACGGTTTGATGCCGCTCATGGATCTCTTCATCACCCTGGGGAAAAGCGGATATGCCAACACCTTCGGCCACGCCGTCGACAACCTGGATGAAGACAGCTACTACGCCTTGGCCGGGATAAAATTGAAGTACCCATTCTTCAACCGGAGTGCTAAAGCCTTGCATCGCCGGGCGCTGTTGGGTCGGCAGCAAGCCCAGCACGCGCTGGAGAATCTTTCGCAGCTCGTGGAAGTCGATGTCCGTACAGCCTATATCGAGGTGGACCGCAACCATCGGCAGATCAGTGCCTCTTCGGTCACGAGAAAGTTTGATGAAGAAAAACTGCGTATCGAAACCGAGAAACTGCGGGTGGGAAAATCCACCAGTTTTCTGGTGGCGCAGGCCCAGCGTGATCTGCTGGCCAGCCGGATCGCCGAGGTGCGGGCTCTGGTCAACTACCTCAAAGCTTTGATCGATCTCTACCGGTTGGATGGAACGCTGCTGGAACGTCGCGGCATTGCCGCCCCCGGTCGTGAACCGGTGCAAAATGCCGCCAGGTAACGCCTATTCCTTCGGGTCAGACGGCAGCCATTTCTCGCCGTTGCGGGACTCTTGGCAGGCCCCAATCTTATTTGACCCGTGACATGAACTTGCCGGTTTCGGTATTGACGCGCACACGCTCTCCCGGGGACATGTATTCGGGAACTTGCACCACGCGGCCGTTGGAGAGCGTGGCCGGCTTGTTTCGATTCGTGGCGGTGGCCCCTTTTATCACCGGAGCGGTTTCTTTGATCTCCAGCTCGACATTGGCCGGTAGTTCAATGCCCACCACATGTCCGTCCAGCAGCAGGGCGATAATGCCTTCCATATTTTCGCTCAGCCAGTCCTTCTGGTCTCCCACCTGTTCAGCGTACAGGCTGTACTGCTCATAGTTCTCCGAATCCATGAAATGAAATTTCTCCTGATCGGCATAGAGAAAGCTCACCTGTCGGCGATCCAGGGACATTTCATCAAGATTGTCGTTGCCCTTGTAGGATTGTTCCAGGTTCTGGCCGCTGGTGATGCCTTTGAACCGGACCCGGTACAAGGTATTGCCGCCACGAGCGGTGGGGGTACTGATATCGATCTGGATCACCTGGTACGGCTGTCCGTTGAGGTTGATTACGTTTCCTTTTTTCAACTGCGATGCTTTCATGGGATGTGTATCTCCTGGATTGATGATAACCGTGGCCGCCACCGTTGGGTGCGGTCCCCTATATACTTGATAACTCCTGGCAAATAAAGCCAAATTATCAAACTGGGCAGGGTATGTGACAAATGGGCAAATCCAAGCGACCCCGTGCCTGGGTAAGATCACTCCAATCGGTGATAGTGACGTGCGTCACAGACAATCCTCAGGAATCCTTTTAAGAAAATTTAAAACAAGCATCCTTCCCTCTATTTCTCCCCCTGCATTGGCGGTTTCCCGATGTTGCCTTACCCAGTGAAGTACGCCTGTGCCTCCCTCTGTGCAAAACTATTCCGAAAGGAGGTGGTGTGAAATCCTGACAAGTGTTTGATCCAAATTCTATCCTAACTTGACCAAAGGAGGTAAGATAATGGCGATTATTGTGGGCAGCTACAGTGTATTGTTTTATGGAAGCCCGTCCGGCTATCAGACCAACCGGGCCCAGATTCAGCTGAAGGATAAAAACGGCCAGGTTGCGGCCTGGATCAGGTTTAATGATCCTGGTCAGTTTTTTGAAAACGACTATGAGAGCAGCGGTATCATCCGTATGCATCTGCCTTCCACCATGTTTGAAAACGTTATCGATGTCCTGCGGAATGAAGATCCTGTCTATATCTACTTTGCAGCTGGACGTGCATTCCTGGGAACAAGTGCCGAACCCATCGGAGAAGGGGAATAGTCGTCTGCATACACGGCCAATCGGCCAATTCTGTGCCGGGGGGAGACAGACATCTCTCCCCGGCATTTCGAGCAACCAGCGGCAGGAAGAAAAATTATGCCGTCTTGCATTGCCGCTAAAAGCATAGAGGAGAAAGATATGAATTGCATTGAATATAAAGGCGGATATAAATACCAGCTCAAGGAGGATTATTCGGTTGAAATCCCATTAAAGCCTGCGTCAGATAAGAATTCGACGTTTATTACGCTTACCGGCAGCGGCGTCCTGACGATCAAAAGCGGTTATGCATGGGATGGCCCATCCGGCCCCACCATCGATACACCCAATTTTATGCGCGGTTCTCTTGTCCATGACGCTTTATATCAGCTCATGCGCGAGGGATTTCTTGACCACAATATCTACAGAGAAAAGGCGGATAAGCTGCTCCAGGCGCACTGCAAGGAGGATGGTATGAGTTCAATCCGCGCATGGTGGGTATACCAAGGGGTGCGGTTTGGCGGCGGTCCTGCGGCAAGTCCGGATATCATCAGGCCGATCAAACATGCACCGGAAGGTTGTCTATGAAATCAGCGAAAAAGGACAAAGCGGGGGGCCAAGGGGCAGCGGTTCATTATCCGCTTGAAAATGCAACGATGCGTTTATAAAATTTTAATAAAAATTAACCCTCCAGATCCGGGCCCATGCCCCCCAGCCGACCTATTTGGTTAAAACCGCTTCCCTCAACGCCTGGATGCCGATCTTATCCAGTATGAAACCTAAACGGGCGCGTTTGCCGGTTTCCCTGTAGTAGGTCATGGTATCCTCAACGATCTTTTCTGCCTGCTGCGATGATACGTTTTCAATCAGGATTTCCGCCAGTCGCGGTTTGATACCGCCCATGCCGCCAACCATAACGCTCCAGCCGGTTTCTGTACCATAGAGGGAGATGTCCTTTATGCAATTTTCCCCGCATTGTATTTTACAGCCGCTGACCGCCATCTTCATTTTACTGGGCATGGGCATGCCATGGTACTTGCGGTCCAGGTTCATTCCCATCCTGATGCTGTTCTGCTTTGCCAGTCGGCAAAACGTTTTTCCCGGGCACACCTTGATGCTGCGAACGCAAAGGCCGACCGGGTATCCCTGATCGGTGCCCAAATCCGACCATATCGCGTCCACATCCTCCTCTTTGACGCCAAAAAAGGCGATGCGCGCTGCACTTGTAATTTTCATTTCGACAGCATACTTTTTTGCGGTTTTTGCAAACCGCTCAAGCAATTCCGGGGTTACCAGCCCGCAAGGAATATGCGGGGCGATGGCATAGGATTGTTTGTCCCTTTGCAAAATAACCCCTTTTTCTCCATCTTTCATCATTGTCATCTCCCTTCCATCATTTTGCGCAATGTTGAAAATACAATATTTGGAAAAAATGGCAAATTGAAAAGGGGACGCTGGTGTCATCGCACCATGAAGGATCGCCTCTTGCGGTTCGGCTGCCGGGTGCTGGTATTGCGCATACCGGCACAATGTGGCATGGTATGTGATCACTTGCCTGCGGACGCTGAAATTCCCTTTCTTTCCTTGTTCAACTGCAGTGCATAAGTAACCCGGCGCTCAAGTGCCGCTGCGCACTGAGGCATACACGCCAATATAAAAGGAGGATGTATGAGACTGTATCTAAAAGCTATGATTTGCGGTGTGGTTTTGGCTGCCGTGGTTGGAGCGGCATATGCTGGATTTTCCAAGCCGGAGAAGGCGATTCGCTACCGTCAGGCTGTAATGACAGTAATCGGTCAGCATATTGGCCAACTGGCCGGCGTGATCAAAGGGGAGATCCCCTATGCAAAAAAAGAAGTAGTGAAAGATGCGACGGTGATCAAGACAATGGCCGGCCTGCCATGGGAGGCCGCCATGGCTCCCGGTTCTGACAAGGGCGACACCACTTTGAAATCATCGGCCTTGAAAGAGAAGGATAAGTTTATGAAAGTTGCCCAACAGTTCGAGATGGCGTCACAAGAACTTGCCGATACGGCTCAAAACGGGGATTTAGAAGCCTTGAAATCCCAATTTGGCAAGGTCGTTCAAACCTGCAAAGCTTGCCATTCTACTTTCCGGAAGAAATAGCCGCCAACCAGAGCCGCCTGGGATGTCCGCCGGGCGCCGGGCGGCTCTGCCAGCGCATCAGCGCACCAGAAAATAAACGCTAACTGCACTAAGCCCCGCGATCAAGGCCGCGGTCCAAACCGAATTGGATGTGGCCGGTGCTTCTCCGCGCCAGTGCTTGTAGCCGGTGATCATCGGCTGGATCAGGTTGTCGCCCTTGATGACCAGATAGAAAAGTATGGCCATCACGTGAATCGCGACCAGCGCGAGAATGACCTCCTGATTCAGCTTATGGATTTTCGTTAACCAGTCGCTGGTTGCCTTGCTGACCCAGTCGTACAGCGGACCCTCAGTGAAAATGTCGTCATTGGCGAATAATCCCGTGACCACCTGAATCATCAGAGTGATCAGCATGGCCAGGACGGACCAGCCTCCTAAAGGATTGTGACCGAGATGTCCGGGCATGTCACGCCGCAGCATGGAGCGTGCATAGCCCAACACAGCGCCAGGTCCCCTGACGAAATTGATAAACTGTGCATGGTGCCCGCCGAAAATGCCCCAGATCAGCCTGAAAAGCAACAGACTGAAAATGATATAACCGCTCAGCTTATGGTATGCCATCCAGGTACCGCCGAGCTTGCCGGTAGCAAATGATGCAGCGACCGCCACCACCAGCATCCAGTGGAATATGCGGGTGGGCAGATCCCAGATCAGTATCGGTCTGCTGGGATCCACGGCTGATTTAGACGCATCGCTTGCGGGCCGGTCCATTTGAGGGCTCCTTTGTTGTGTCCTGGGGCTTAATCTAATTACCACCAGTAATATGGCAAGTCCCTATATTGGAGGCAGTTGTCCATTGGAAGGTCAGATCTTTTTGTGTCATGTGAATCCTTATTCAGTTGTGATCTCTGTCATAGATTTTTGAGCTTAATCGATATAAGTGACAAGATGACTTGAGCCTTCATCAAAATCGTACGATCCCGACCGGAACAAACTTCAGTGGGGTCGGGACCGTGCTGCCTTTGCCAGACCGGAGTATGACCGGTGGTGGGAACTTAGGGAGGACCAAGGATGATGTGTCAGTTTGGGACGGAGCAAGAATTTTTACTGGATGCACGTTCAGGCGGCCAAAATATAGGTCTGCGTTACGATGTCAGGGTGCTGGCGTAGTGCGTTCCATGATACCGCCGAATGGAGGAAAAGAGATGAACAATGATATGCCTGAGGATGACTATGTCCTAACTCGGTATTGCACTGCCATAGAATACTATTGGAAAGCGAGTCGTCACAATAAGCGCGCCTATAAGACCACGCGCAGCCTCGTGGTAATCCTCGGCGCATCTGTAACCTTGGCGGCTTCGCTCTCCTCATCCAATTTGATTGCGTCAAGTCCCATCTGGGATACAACGCTGGCGATTGCTGCCCCTGTGATGGCGGCGATCCTAACCATCGTTGGCGGATTTTCGCAGAGTTTTCATTGGGGAGCCACTTGGCGTGACATGGTGCTGAATGCTGAGCGATTGGAGCGGGAACTGGACCGTATTCGTGTGCTGAAGGCAGACGACCGGGATCAGGCCAAAGAGCTGGCCACGCTGAACGCTTTAATTATAGAAGAGTCGGAGACTTTCTTTCAACGTATCCTTGGGGGTTCAAAACGAGATAAAAAGACCACCGCCGACTAGAGGAGGATGGAATGACCGGTTTTAGGTCGATAGAACGGTGATATTATCCCTTCAAACCGTCATAGGCAGAGGAGAGTTCAAAGTCCTTTAGCAGCTCACGGGCCGCTGCAGCGTGATCTTTTCTCACCATCAGCCGCATTGGCAGGGAATGGTAGAGATATTGCGCCACATGCTCGCCTTGCATAAAATAGACGATGCCTTCGGAATCGAGCAAGGACTTGATAAAGGCCTGATCCCCTGCGTTGCGCACTTCCATTACCCGTTCAAAATCCATGGTATTCTGTTTTTTCACGTCTTTATGCTCTGTTGCACAATTGATCTATCGCTTATTCTCATGCATTGACAAAATTCCTGCCATCAAGGGCATGGCATTTCAGATTAGTCTAAAACCGACGGCCAATTTTGATCCGCTTTCTTAATATAGCCGGGGATGTCTTTTTCCCATTTTTTCTGAACCTCGCGGCTGTAGTTCAGATACAACTTTCCATCAACGATCTTCCAACCCTCAACCGGGTCTATGTTTGCGGTGGACCCCATCGCAACGGCGTACGCTCAATATCCGCCATATTGGGGGGCATATTTCTCAGGATCGGTTTTGAAAAGTTTCAAATGTTGTTCGTTTGCAAAGCGCCATTTAGCTTCTTTCCATTTGTATTCGAACGCTTTTTTGCCTTTCACCGGCTTGCCGAACGTAAAATAGGCCACCGGATCATATCCTTTAATGGCCACGCCCAACCAGTTCTTATTGATGGATGATTCGGCCCATGCGTGAGCCGGGAATATGATGAATGCGGCTATAATCAAAACGGCGTTTAATCGATTTATCGCGGATATGGCTTTCATTGCTTTTCTCCTTTTCGGGGGTCTCGTTGCATCGTCATCAAAATTCATCATTCCTTCAATTGCCGCAGTTCTAAGCCCGCCTTCGGCGGGACTTAGAACCCGGCGAAAGAGACAACCCATTAGCGCACGGCGATGCCCTGAGCTTGCAGAGGGGGGAGCCCCGCTACAGCGCCCAGGTCCTCAAGTTGTCCATTGAAAGAGACGCGAAAGGCGCCCACTGTTCCGTTATTAGAGTTTATCACGTATAAATATCTTCCGCTTCTGGTGACGGACAGATCGGTCGGCAAATCGCCCTGCCCCGCATCGGCCTCGAGCAGGCGCAGCGAACCGTTGGCAGGACGGACTCTATATGAAGAAAGCGTGTTCCCGCCCGTATTGGCAGTAAATACGCTGCCAAACCACGTATTGGCAAGCCAACATGTGGCGGCATTGCCATTGGATACGGAAGCAGAGATGACTTCCAGGGAGTTGTCTTCCAGTAATGCATAAGAAGAGACGGCCCTTGAACCTGCTTCGCTGACCAACAAGCGACCCCGCCAATCAAAGGCAAAGCCGAACGGATTCACGCCGGCGGACGGTGATATGGTCGGAGCAGCATCGGGTATGCCTTCTTCATCCACACCGAACACCAGGATTTCATTTTCAGCGCCGCCTTTGGTGATCACCAGGGCATCCCCGCGCGGGTTGAATCCCACCTGATGAAACCCATCGCCGGGCAATTGCCGGATGGAATTGTCGATGGGGATCAACTGACCGTTGTGCCTTAGCCTGAATCCGAAAATGCTTGCAGGATTTCCGTCCCGGCCGGCATTAAGAACATAGAGCAGGTTGTGATAGAAAGTAACGCTGGTGGGGAACGAGCCGTGCGATTCGTAATAACCGATGAGCTCTAATCCACGACGTCTCACACGAAAAACCGAAACATCATCGCTGCCGGCATTTACGGCAAACAGCCATCGTTTGTTGACGCTCAATGTGAGCGCTCCCTGCGAACCCAACGGAGCAGCACCGCTCCCGCTCCCGGTACCGCCGGTAGCATAAGCATCCCGAAGCGTCAATCGCCCCCGGAAATCCCGATCATAGACAATCACCGCGTTGGCGTTGGGATCGTTGCTCATCACATAGACGGCTCCCACAGTGGATCTGAAATCACCGAAAGCCGCCATTGGCGATAGGACCAATAACGCCGTGAGAAGTATGAACAGTTTGCTGATTTTCATGATACACCTCCTTCAATTAAAAGAAAAATATCCCTGCAACAGCCACCGCCACCGGCTCCGCAGATGCATCGGTTTATCAGACCCGGCATCACCCTGTGAGAATGCGGAAAGCAAATCAAACGGGAAAGAGCAGTACGATTAACGGACATGAGGATCTCAATCCGCTCGCTTGGCGAATCCAATAAAAGCAGCGCAATACCGGTGCGGGTAGCTGATATTAAGATAGCGCTGCGATGTGAAGCACAGTTAAAGCTTATGTAAAGATCATGTAAATTTGGCCTTAGTCCCATAGGTCTCGGTATGGAGGGTTTACTATTTCGAATCCGCGAAAGAAGGGGCGGACGCCCAATTGGGGCAATGAGATATAGAATATCGAACGAAGATTCGCATCAGAACCGTGACGCACGCAGCGGAGACCGCGGCGTGACCCGCGCTTTAGGATGGATGCTTCGACGGGCGTTCAGAATAGGCCAAGTGTAGAGGATGAATCGTATGGCACAGCAGGAGAGATTTCTGTGTTAACCAGCGACATTTTACGCGCGGTTTTCAGCTCCTCTGTCCATTAAGCGGAAGGGCGACAATGAATTTGGTGCCTTGGGGAAGATTGGGGGCTATCTCGACGCGTCCTGAATAGCTCTCTACCATGGTTTTGACGCTTGCCAGGCCGAGCCCTGTACCCTTGTCCGGTGGTTTGGTGGTGAAGTCCGGTTCAAAGATGAAGGGCAGGATTTCGCGGTCGATGCCGGGGCCGGTATCGGAAACTTCCATGATGATTTCGTCGGATCTGGCATGGGTGGTGACGGTCAGCCGTTTTTCCTGGCAGTCCTGCATGGCATCCAGGGCATTTTTAATCAGATTGTCCAGTATTTGTTGCAGGTGAAGGGGATTGCCCCAAATCTGCGGCAGGTTGCCATCCAACTCAAACTGCTTTTCCACCTCGTATTTATAGCTGTTATTCGCTTCAAAAAATTGAAGACTGGTTTCAATTACCTGGTTCAATTGGGTCCATTGATGGGCGTATTGATCGGCATGCTTGGTATGCTGAAGTATGCCGGAAATGATGCGGGTCAGGTTGTCGGTCGCCTTATCCATGCAATCGAGGTTTTTTTGGATGGTGGCCATGTCCGTCCTGTCGTTTGCCAGCGATGCCTTTATGATTGAGATATGGCCGACGATCGCTTGGAGAGGACTCTTGAGGTTGTGAACAACCTGTGCCGCGCAACGGCCCAGGTCTGCCTGGCGTTCGATGGCCATCAGCTGGGCTGTCCTTTCCTTGACCCGCCTTTCCAGCAGCCTGTTTTGCTCGGCAAGCCTCGCTTGAAGAGAGCGCATTTCCTCCTGGATTCGCCAAATGTCAAGGGCTTGATGAATCGTCTGCACCAACTCGCGCTCGTCGCAAGGCTTGGTAATATAACGGTAAACATTGCCCTCATGCATGGCCTCCAGGACAGTGTCCGTGTCGGTCCGCCCGGAAAGGATAATGCGAACCGTCTCCGGATAGTCCCTGCCGACCTTTCTGAGCAGTGCCAATCCGTCCATCTCCGGCATCTTCAAATCAGAGACGATGACTTGAGCCTTGGCCTGCTCCAGGATTTCCAGGGCTTGCCAACCTGTGGCGGCGAAGTGCGCATCGTAGGGCTCATGGCGGACAATCCGTTCCATAGATTTGAGCATACCCGGCTCATCATCTACGAAAATGACCTTTGGTCTATCAAGGTTGATCTCCTCC
This sequence comes from Desulfobacteraceae bacterium, assembly GCA_037387725.1. Classification (GTDB taxonomy): domain Bacteria; phylum Desulfobacterota; class Desulfobacteria; order Desulfobacterales; family Desulfosarcinaceae; genus JARRKU01. The sequence continues at coordinate 44,296 of JARRKU010000005.1, read as the reverse complement.
TTCTTTCTGCTTGTTCTCATTGCATTTTGCATTTTATAATTCCGGTTTGCGGACCAATGCCGCAGGTTTACCGTATTTCGAATCGCCATCCTTCGTATTGGCCGCGCCGTCGGACACAGTGGCGGCAAACTAGTAGTACCAGTTTTATCGGAATTTTTTGCAAGGACTTAACCTAATTCATAATTCATAAGCACACCATGGTGATCGCTGCATTTTTTTGTTGATGGAGGGCTTGACAAATAAATTGTACCTATTAGTATGTAAAGTATGAAAACAAAATACGATAACCTGGTCGAAGCGGCAAAAATACTGCTATGGGAAAAGGGGTATGATGCCACGAGTCCAAAAGCCATCCAGACGTTGGGCAATGCAGGACAGGGCAGCTTCTACCACCATTTTAAAAGCAAGAAGGATCTTGCGGCGACCGCAATGGCGGCGGTGGTGGATGAGCGCATTGCAAAATTCGACGCGCTGTTCGGAGATTCCGGCCCGGTCATCCAGAGAATCGAGCGTGTGCTCCTGGAACCCCGGGATGAGCTGAAGGGGTGCCGCATCGGCCGGATGGTCTGGGATTCGGCCATCGGCGAACCCGAATTAAGACGGCCCGTCGAGCGATACTTCAGACATGTTGAATCGCGCATCGTCGCTGCGTTGGAGGATGCCTTGGCCGCAGGTGAGATGGAAGCCATTGTGCCGCCCGAACATATCGCGGCGGTGGTCCTGGCCGCCATCCAGGGGGCGCTCACCCTGGGCCGTGCCATGCAGGACCCAAAGTGGTACGCCCGGACCATTCAGGGAACTGTCTCACTGATAAAACGTGTCCTCAAGAGACCCCGATAGCTCGAGTGGCGAGCGATGATCGCCCGTATAGCTATTCTTTTTAAAACCATTATTGTTCCTATGCGTATGTACAGTGTTTGCTGTGGCCCCAAGCATTTTATTTAAGTTGGAAAGGTGTTGAAAGGCCGGCAACCGAAAGGAGAACCAAAATGAAAACAGAAAAATCGATGGTTTCTACGATAGACGCAAGCCAGCAAGACCGAATTGGTTCCAGCGGACGCTCCCTTCAAGAGATGGAGGCCTACATGAAGAGGGGCCGCCGGTTGCATTCGGAATTCACGGCGGTATTTATGAGGGCTTCGGGGCGCAAACTGAAAGCTGGATATCTTTGCGTTACATCACCCCTTACAAAGGCCGGTAAAAGGGTATGGGGCGCCGGAGAGCTTCTTTATTACAACTTTTTCAGGTCGGGCAGAAGCAATGTCATATGCAAATGTGAACAAAGGTAGAAAAATATAAAATCTTATTTGTCTCCGGCAAGATCTTTCAAGTCGTCCGGCACCGGGCGGTTCGCTGCCATGAGCGCTTTGACCATGCGATCAGCCACACCGCTTGCGGTCCATATTCGATCCTTTCGCGGAATCACGTCCCTGCCTTCGGCATTCAGAAACCGGATCACCTGATAGTTCCAGGCCGGTTCCTGGTAACGTACCAGAATTTCCTTGTCCATACCGCTGCTGCGGTTGTTATAGACAAGCATTGGTATAAAATCTGTTTCGATCGATTTGACCAACCGGGGATTGGTCAAAACTTCACGACCGAATTTTCGCACGCCCGAACAACCTGGGATCTCCTGGAAGAGAACGAACACCGGTTTTCCCGTTTCAGCGCTTTTATTCAAAGCGGCATCAAAGTCCCGCCCCCATCGAACATCACCGATTTCTATTGGATTATGGGACGATTGACCTCCAAAGGCTGTAACGCTGACCGCCATCACCACAACAAAAACAAGCTTTTTCATCATCTCGGATTCCCCCTTCCATCAGATCATTGAACCATTTGTCGAACAAAGTCTGTCAGCCTTGCAATTTTTCAGTCCCTTCGACCATCTGTTGGACCAGCACCCGGGCCGCGCCTTTGGCGGTCCGCGCCGCCTTTGTATCTTGGGATATTTAGGCCGTTACGATGGCACCCTCAAGGATTAGGGCCAACTGAACGGCAAGAAGATCGGGTTGGTTGACGGTGGCCTCAACGCAAAGATTCCTGATAGAATCAATGTTTCATCATCGGATCGCACAAAAGTGGTCCGGCGTGAAATCACTTGAAGGAATCGGCAGGCTCGGGTTCCGGTGTCCGGACCTGCGCCTGCCACGCTCTCAGTGCAATTGTTTTGATAAGGAGGGGGGCAGATGAAATATCCCTCATCCCAGGAATTCAAGACATTTTTAAAGCGCATGCCCCGGTGGATCATCTGGCTGATCCTTTTGATGCTTTTTGGGCGCTTCATCGTATTGGGAATCTTGAAAATACTTCATTCCCATTGATCCATGATCTTCCGGACGCTTTCCGGGCGATCCGTCATTATGCCGTCAATGCCTCTGTCCAGAATATCGAAGATCTCCTTTTGCGAAGGGATTTTTTCATCAATGGCCGGTAGCAGCGGGCCGAATTCCGTTAAAAAGACAAAGACCGATCCATTGGCCCCATGGACTTTTTCCACGATGCGCCTGCTGGAGACCAATTCGTGGTAGGAGGTTTCCAGGGCGCGGTTTTTCATCTTCTTTGTGAACAATTGAAGGGTCAACTGCTCGAGGATGGACAGGTTCGTAGGATACCGCTCTTCGGAGATCTCTCTGAAGGTATCGATACGGTCGTCGCTGGCGCTGGCGACAACGATTCGCCGGTTGCCGGGCGCAGCGTCCAGAATATCGATAAATGTTTTGATATTGTGCTTAAGCCCTTTTCGGTCTATATCGTTTATCTTTCTCTCAAAAGATTTTTTCATTTCAATATTCAGCGGGTGATCCGGAAATAGCGATAGAAAATCTACCAGAAGCATCAAACAGCGGTCCTGGTCACCCGGGACCTTCGACAAATCCCTATCGTGCACCGGCGTAGATAGAATCTCGGGGTCCGCAACCCATGCCTTGCCCTCCAACTCCTGCCAATCATAATGATAAATCTTGGTGCGTCGGCGCTCTTTGGGCCGATCCGATTGTCCCTGGATGCGGACATTGTGCAACTCAGGGCCGTGCCAAACCACAAATTGACCGTCCTGCGTTAATTGTACGTCAAGTTCCAACACATCGGTGTCGGCGTTCTGGATGGCGTGCCGGAACCCTTTGATGGTGCTCTCAGGGACCTCCAATGCGCCTCCCCGATGGGCAAACAAAATTGGCGTTTGTAAACCGAAAATTGTGTCGATACGATTCATGACATCCTCCCAGGCTAAGATGAAACAACCTAACAATGAAAGGTTATGTATGGATCAATGGCAAGGTGTATGCAAAATGAAAACGCATGATTCGAAAACTGTTCCAAGAAGTTGTTCTGCCCATACCCCGGAATTGCGGCATTGGATATGACCCAGGTCACATTTTACAGGTATTGTAAAAGCAGCAGCAGGGGCGTATAAGATGTGTCTTGAAAAATCGTCTGTTTCCCGGGCTGCCAAAGATCAAGGATTTTAGCGTATGTCGAGCGCCGGAGTAATTGCGAAAGGGCAATCCAGGAAAGTGGGCCAGATCATGCTGTGTGTAACGCCAGCGGGTTCAATCCACTTTCTCGGTGTACTGAGAGGCACTGCGGCCTATTAAAATTACACAGGACACTTAATGGCGTTTTACAACCGTGTTCTTAAATTACATCCCGCCACCCTTGTGCTGGCCAGTTTCCTGCTGGCCATTCTTGTAGGGGCTTTGCTCCTAAAGCTCCCCATGTCAACGAAGACCGGGCACATCCACTGGGCGGATGCCCTGTTCACGGCCACATCAGCCGTTTGCGTCACCGGACTGGTGGTGGTCGACACCGGCAGTTTCTTTACCACTTTTGGCCAGTGGGTGATTCTGGTCATGATCCAGATCGGCGGATTGGGGGTTATGACCGTTTCTGTGATGCTGTTTCAATGGCTTGGCCACAGCATTTCCATTCGACAGCGCATGGTCATGCAGGATTTGTTCACCCACACCCCGCGGGGAGACATTTACAGCCTGGTGAAAAGTATCATTTTTATGACTTTTTTCACCGAAGGGATCGGGGCCCTTATGCTGACCATCCATTGGTACGGAGAATTGCCATTTTGGAGCGCCCTTTACAATGCCGTGTTCCATTCTGTCTCGGCCTTTTGCAACGCCGGTTTTGCCCTATTCCCCGACAGCATGACGCGATACAGCGGCAGCATCCTGCTCAATCTGACAATTTGTGGCCTGATCGTTATCGGAGGCCTCGGCTTTCCGGTTCTTTACGACCTGCAATGCTGGATTAAATTTCGCAACAACCGGCGCTGCCGGCTGTCCATTCAAACCAAAGTCGTCTTGCTGACCACCCTGATTCTAATCGGCGCCGGAGCGCTGCTCTTCGGGGCAATGGAGGAGCCGGCCTTGGAGGCAGTACCGTCGGTGGCTCAGCGTATCCTCACGCCCATATTCCAGTCCGTTACCTGCCGCACGGCAGGATTCAATACCGTTGATATCGCTTCTCTGCGAGATGCCACCCTTTGCATGATGCTCTTTCTCATGTTTTTCGGTGCATCGCCGGGTTCCTGCGGCGGTGGGGTCAAAACCACCACGCTGGCATTGCTGACGGCTTTCACAATGAGTCGAATGCGGCGGCGCCGGCGGGTGAACCTCTTTAGAAAGAGCGTGCCGGAGGATACCGTCACCCGGAGTGTTTCGCTGGTGCTGACCGCCATCTGCATCATCGGCATCGTCCTGTTTCTGATCCTTACCGGCGATACCGTGACCGGCGAAGAGGCCAGCAGTCCCCGGGGCTCCTTTTTAGCCTATTTGTTTGAAACCGTATCGGCCTTTGGCACCGTGGGGCTCTCCATGGGTATTACACCGGTTCTGAGTCTCTGGGATAAATGTTGGATCATTCTGATGATGATCATCGGGCGTGTCGGCGTTTTGACCTTTTCTTACCTCGTCGTCGGCGCGGGCACTGTGGCCGGTATCGAGCATTCCGAAGAGAACATGATGATCGGATAGAAGGAGAATGGGCATGAAGAAATTTGCAGTCATCGGGCTGGGCAACTTTGGATTTCACGCTGCGAAAGCGCTCTATGAAGACGGCAACGAGGTGCTGGCGGTGGATGCCGACAAAGGGCGGGTGCAGTCCATCGACGCTTTCTGCAGCCAAGCCATTGTGCTCGAAGCCACCGATAAAGAGTCGCTCAAGGCCCTTGGTCTTGAGCACATGGACGGGGTTATCGTCTCCACTGGAACCAAGATCAGCACCAGCATTCTGATCTGCCTGTACCTGAACGAGATCGGTATCAAAAAGATCCTCGTCAAAGCCATGGACGAAGACCACGAGAAAATCCTCAAACGGGTGGGGGCCACCGAAATCATTCACCCCGAGCGCGACATGGCTGTGCGCATCTCCCGGGGATTGTCCCGCCCCAATATCCTGGACTTCATTCCCCTCTCCGATGAATTCGATCTGATCCAGGTCGGACCACCCAAGGCATTTATCGGCAAGAATCTGAAGGAGCTCAACCTAAGGGCCAAGTACAATGTCCATATCATCGCCATAAAAGAATTGGTGCCGGAAAATTTCACTTTGGTACCGCCAGCCTCCTTTGTCATCAAGGACAGCGATATCCTCATCATGCTTGGAAAGTCGGAAGACATCCGAAAGATAAAAATGTTGTAAATAAGTCTGCATCTTCGTTTGAAAGCGGGTCAATTGCAAATCGGATAAACAGACTTGAACCCGCCCCGTCCGATTCTCCCGCTCCTATCGTCATAGCGTCCATTCCCGTGGAGGAGTGTGCATATTTTTGCAGCTGCAGGTGCAGTTGGTGCATCGGTACCCTCCTATCGAAGGGGGTACCTTTGTTTCGATTGATCTCAATTAACTGAATTTGCGGCGTTATCCTAAAGCACGGCACCTGGTATGCACGCGGCACTGAAATTGCTGCCACGTTGTGCAAACAAGGAGGTATATGATGAATAGAAGAGGGCAACCAAGGCTTTTCTGTCTTATTGTCGGCCTGTTGTGCCTGGTGGCAGGTCCGGTCCTACTGAGTTGCAACGGAGGGTCATCGGCCGGTAGTCCTGGTGGGACCACCAACGACTCGGGGGTAGGCGCTTCCGGGTTTTCGTCCTCTCAGCCTGTGGCGTGTAATGATGGTGCTTCGGCGCCTGCAGGCCATACATTCTATCTCGATCCCGCCACAGGGAGCATCTCCAATGATGGTTCAGCCGGCAGTCCATGGTCCACCTTGCAAGCGCTGATTGAAAACAACATGATTGAAACACAGGCTTATGCCGATCTGCCCTATGACGGCAGCAACCCCCTGGTGGTTAAGAATTCAGGGGCGCCGGTAAAGGCGGGGGATACCTTGGTGCTGCGTAACGGCTATCATGGAGAATTTGTCTTGCTGGGCGCTTATAACAAATTTCCTATTACAGTGAAAGCGGCCGTCGGCCATCGGCCCTCGCTGTCACGGATACACTTGACGGCGGTGGCCAACTGGCGCATCCAGGGGCTGGTAGTCTCCCCTTCTGCGGCACCGACTTACACAGCCAATACCTTGGTGGCAGTGACGTCTCACAACTGGCACGGGCCCAGCAGCCATGTCGTAATTGAGAACTGTGAACTCTATTCGGTGGCGGACGCCTCAGGCTGGAGCATGGATGATTGGAACAACCTTGCCTGCAATGCTGTTTCCGTCTCCGGCGACTGCATGACGCTCCGTGACAACCTGTGCCGCAACGTCAACTTCGGCATCACGGTGAGCGGCAACAGCTCGCTGGTGAGCGGCAACACAGTGGAGAACTTTTCCGGTGACGGCATGCGCGGACTGGGCAACGATTTGGTATTCGAATACAACTTGGTGAAGAATTGTTTCGATGTGAACGGCAACCATGACGACGGGTTTCAATCCTGGTCCATCAATAATGATCCTCCCAGGGAGCGGGTGGTATTGAGGGGCAATACCTTTATCAACTATGACAATCCCGGCCAGCCCTTTCGGGGTACGCTCCAGGGGATCGGTTGTTTCGACGGCCCCTATGTGGATTGGGTGGTGGAGAACAACCTGGTGATTACCGATCATTGGCACGGTATCTCTTTGTACGGCGCCTTTAACAGCCGGATCGTGAACAATACGGTGGTGGACATCAATGCCACATCGCCGGGTCCCCCATGGATCATGGTGAATCCGCATAAAGACGGTACCCCCAGCCGGGGATGCCTGATCCGAAACAATATAGCAGCCACCTTCATTGTCACCGGTGACACACTGGCCGACCATAACCACCAGCTGAAGGCATCGGAAAATCTCTTCATCGATCCGACCGCTTTTGATTACCACCTGCGGGCCGATGCCGTGGTGCTTATCGATCAAGGCAGCGATGCGTTGGCGCCGGAGCTGGACCTGGATGGTGTGACCCGGCCCCAAGGTGGGGGCGTGGACATTGGTGCTTATGAGTATTGACCCGGAATGTTCTTTAGTATGGCATGAAAAACCTGGACAGGGTCCCATCTATATGTATATACATGCATCCCGAATAAGCAGTGCCGATTAGAATCGAGTGAGCCCATTTGGAAGGATGCGTTATGGACAAAGCGGAAACGCTGATGAGAGAGGTGGTGGACGCCTGCACGGATTGCGATTGCTGCCGCTATATCATGGACACCAGCTGTCTTTTTTTCCCCGAAATATACAAATTGTGGGACCGTGAAAATGAAACCGGCGAAAAGATAACTCCCCAGGAACTGCGGTATCTGGCGGATCTGTGCAACTACTGCGCTTTATGCCCTTGTCCCAATATTCGGGAAGACATCATCACTGCCAAAACATTGTTTATCGACAGAGACGGACTGGCACCCTACATCCGGACACTTGAAGATGTCGAGCGGGTTGGGAAGCTTTGCGGTGCGCTCCCACGGCTTTCCAATTTTCTATTCCAGAACGAACGGATCGGCGCCTTTTTGAAAAAATCAGCCGGGATCAATCCCAGACGAAAACTGCCCCGCTTCCCTGCCGAAGATTTCCCCACATGGGCTAAAAAACAGAGACTCCATCGCAAATCCCCTGGGGACGATACGCGCAAAGTCGCTTATTTTGCCGGCTGCACAGCCCGCTATCTGTTTCCGGATGTGCCTAAAGCGGCGATTGAAGTCTTCGAACGAAACAATATCTCCGTGTACTATCCGGAACAGAATTGCTGCGGCATGCCAAGCATGCTGGAAGGCGATCGGGATCTCACCCTGGAGTTTGCCGAGAAAACCATTTCGCGGCTGACGGAGGTCGTGGCGGATGGGTATGACATTGTCTGTTCATGCCCCACCTGCGGTTTTATGCTGAAAAACGCGATCAGGGAAGGCGCCTATTATTCCGACACCTACCAGGATCTGGTCGGTGGAGATGAGCGACACATGAAAATTCCCGACCACGTTCCGGCCAAAGGGGAATGTAAAGACAGTGCTCCCATGCCGGACGATCTTAATGCCACATTCGGCGGCCACCATATGTCTCACGAGACATCCTACGTCAAAGATCTGGTGGACGGGTCGAGGAGAGAGATATCGTTCCGCGTTCTCGATAAATCCATTTACGGAAAGATACTGAAAGACGACGGGTATTTTTCCAGCATCGACCCGCTGAAAAGGATTCAAGTTGCCGAACATACTTTTGATCTGGGAGAATATCTGCTGGATCTTCACCGACAGGGAGCCCTTTCCATCCAGTTCGGTCCGTATACCGGCCGCCTGGCGTATTATCCACCCTGCCACCAGCGTGAGCAGGGCATCGGCATGCCATATCTGGATCTATTGGGCTTGATACCCGATGTTTCGATAGATTCATTTCTCAGCACCGTCTACTGCTGTGGCATCGCGGGAATTATGGGATTCAAGCGCGATTTCCATAACACCTCCATCCATATGGGCAGCCGGTTAATGGGAAAAATAAAAGAGCTGAATCCCGATGTACTGGTTACGGACTGCCTGAGCTGCCGGCTGCAGTTCAAGCAGATGACCCGGTATCCGGTTCTGCATCCGATTGAGATTATTTGTAAAACCTATCATATGGCCGGCAATTGATGCGAATCTGAAACGTAAGACACCTTCTGCGAGGATGATACCGCAAATGCCGTACGATCCACCACCGCAGTCTCCATGTATATGCGCTGCATTCCGAAAAGCGGGGCGAATGCTCACTCGGCGCTACAATTGGTATCTGAAACCCAGTGGGCTTAGCGTTTCCCAGTATTGCATGCTGGCGAATATTCACAGAAATCCGGGCGTATCCGTGACGGAGCTGGCCCATCTGATGTCTATGGATCAGACCACAGTAACCCGAAATTTGCACGGGTTGGAAAACTCCGATTATATCCACTTGCGAAGCGAATCGTCAGACCAGCGAATCAAAAAGATACAGCTGACGACCCAGGGAACCGCGAAAGTCGCGGCAGCCAGACCCTTATGGGAAAAGGCCCAGAGGGAAATAGAAGCGGTACTGGACGGGAAAATGATTGAAAGCCTGATGGACGGTTTGAAGAAAATACCGGATTAGTGGCCCGTAATTTTGCCGAACTGGAATTGCTGATTGGAGATAAATTATTGATATTTATATAAATTGAAGACATAGACGTGTACTCTTTAGGCCGTCATATCTGCCGGACCCCCTGCGCAAAATAGCATCCGGGTTTGTCTCGTATTGTAACGATTTCAAGACCGGCTTCCGTGAACAGCTGTTCCATCTCTTCATCGGGCGGCAGGCAGTGTCCCGCCACCTCGGGGCTGCCGTGATGATGCCTGGCGATTTGATGGCGACTCATCAGATGAGCGATTAAAACCCGTCCACCGGTCTTTGTCACCCGGGCCATCTCCTGCAGCGCCCGCAGCTTATCGTGAAAGTGGGGAAAGGCCGCAAAACAGACGATGCAATCACAGGTGTGTTCCGGAAGCGGGACAGCGGTGACATCGGCTTGGAAACATAACAGGTTTTGGGACGATTCCTTGGTACGGGCCTGCTCGATCATTTCCCTGGAAAAGTCAAACGCCAATACCGTGCCGGAACGTCCCACAGCAGCTAGCAACAATGGATGGAGGATGCCTGTCCCGGTGCCCACATCCAGTACAATACCGCTTTTAGGAAGATTAAACATCCCAACAAGCGGCTCCAGGCGCTTGCGAAGAACCCCGGCATCACCGAGATCATCCCATTGCTTTGCCATCCGATCAAAGTAGCCCCGCGTTGACCTTGCCTTGTCCGTCATCGTCACCCGATCCTTCCCCTTCGGATGGTTCCGTGCTTCAGCCTGGCTCATTTTGACAAATTCTGACACCAGACGACCGATGGAAATTCGTTTTTGCGCCACAGCGCAGGTTCCATATTATGGTCAATGCGGCTTGCTGTACAGCGTAAAATAGCGCCCGAGTCTACTGTCTTCATGTTTCTGGCCGGACGTGGGAAGCAGTTGCCCATCCTGTTCAACGTGAAGAAAACAGCGGTGCGCTTGCCTTTTTCCAACACTTTCCGCTATGTTGATGCCGTGACCAAGACTGATCTGCAACGCCAACTCCAAGTGTCCGCAAAACGCCTCTGCCCAAGGTCATATCACCTATACCATTAAAGTTACCACCATCATCCATGGGATAACCTTAACCTGGAGTATGGGATCCTTCATAAATGAGTGGGTGACACATATGGATCAAAGACTGATAAACGAGGATTTGGAGAAGCAAATCACTGCGCTTCAACTCGAAAATAATGAGATACGAAGTGCGACAAGGACAATCGAGGCCTTGGAAGCATTTCATCGCATCGCCCTTGAGAACATTTCCGACATGGTCATCATTGCGGATTATAATGGCAAGATTATTTATGCATCTCCCAATACGCGCGTGATTTTCGGACTCTCCCAGGAACAAGTTTGCAGACAGGGTGCGGTTCAGGAACTCTTTGGCGGAGACGTTTGTGACTTTGCAGAACTCAAAAAGGCGCAAGAGATTTCAGATATAGAGTGGTCGATTTTGGATCCGGCCGGGCAGGAACATTTCTTGTTGATTACCGCAAAATTGATTTTTTCAAATGGTGATGCCGTTCTTTTTGTGGTGCGGGATATCACCGAACGAAAAGAACATGCCGAAAAGGAACTGCAACAGCAGAAAAGGCTGTTTGAGACCATGTTCAATACGATCACCGATGGCGTGGTCATAACCAACACACAAAGAGAAATCCAATTGGCCAATAAGGGAATGGAATCGACATTCGGCTATAAACCGAGGGAACTGGTGGGGAAAAACGCCCGATTGCTCTATGCCGGCCCGGATCAGTTTCACGAAGCCGGGGAGATGGTGTTCGGTGAGGATGCCAAAAAACCGGGAGACATATTCGTCACCTATTACAGGGACAAAAATGGTCGGGAATTCCCCGGGGAGACTTTCGGTGCAAAACTGTTCGACGAAAACAACCAATGGATAGGAAATCTGGGCATTTCAAGGGATATCACCGACCGCAAGCGGGCCGAGGAAGCGTTGCGCCAGAGTGAAGAAAAATACCGTTCCATGATGGAGGCTTTCACGGATCCCTTGTACATCTGTTCCCCTGAATTTATCGTTGAGTACATGAACCCTGCCATGATTCGCCGTGCAGGAAGAGATGCGACCGGGGAAAGGTGTTATTCCGCATTGCACGGCTTAGACGCAAGGTGCGACTGGTGTGTTTTTGACAAGATTGCGAACGGAGAAAGAGTTGAAGCCAACATCAAAAGCCCGTTGGATGAACGAACTTACCGCATCACGCAGATGCCAATTGAAAACCAGGATGGCACTATTTCGAAAATGACAACCATGCGGGATATTACCGATTACCTGCAGGTCGTCTCTGAGAAAGAGAAAGTGCAGTCACAGCTGGCGCAAGCTCAGAAAATGGAATCGATCGGCAATCTGGCCGGCGGGATCGCGCATGACTTTAACAACATCCTTTCATCGATCATCGGTTTTACCGAACTGGCCCTGGACGAGGTACAAAGCGGCACATCCATGGAAGACAGCCTGCAGGAGGTCTATTCGGCCGGTAAACGGGCAAAGGATCTGGTCAAACAGATCCTGGCCTTTGCCCGTCAATCCGATGAAAAAACGAGTCCAGTACAACCGGGATTGATCGTAAAAGAGGTATTGAAGTTCATCCGATCCACTATCCCGACCACCATCGAAATCCGTCAACAGATCGTCAGCAGTGCCTTGATCATGGCCAACGCGACCCAGATTCATCAGGTGCTGATGAATATTTGTACCAATGCAGCCCACGCCATGGAGGAGTCCGGCGGTGTTTTGGAGGTGAGCCTGAAGGACGTGGTGGTCGATGAGATGGACCCGCTTTACAAAATCGGAATGAAGAAGAGGCATTATGTCCGGATCAAGGTGTCGGACACCGGCATTGGGATTGCCCCGGAGATCATCGGATCGATATTCGATCCATATTTTACCACCAAAGGCCCTGGTGAGGGGTCGGGCATGGGGCTTGCCATGGCCCATGGCATCGTCGAAGGATACGGCGGTAAGATCATTGTTGACAGCCCGCCGGGAGCGGGGACGACCTTCATCATTTACCTGCCGGTAACTATGAAGCGCGAGCATCTTCGCGCATACCCACCCAAACAGGTGCCGACAGGCACGGAACGCATTTTATTTGTAGACGACGATGTATACATAACCAAAATGGGCAGACAATTAATCGAGCGGCTGGGCTATTCGGTTACAACCCGCACCAGCAGCATCGAGGCGCTGGAGCTGTTCCGAACCAAACCCGATGCTTTTGATCTGGTTATCACCGACATGACCATGCCCAATCTGACGGGAGAAAAATTTGCAGCGGAATTGATGAAATTACGACGTGATATCCCCATCATACTGTGTACCGGGTTCAGCAAAAAGATATCGGATGATACTGCACTGGAAATCGGAATAAAGGCTTTTGCCTATAAGCCGATGGTTAAAGCGGATCTGGCAAAAACGATTCGAAAGGTATTGGATGATGCCAAAGCCGATAGTGGCGGTGTGCAAGGATTTTAAGATAAATTATGGCAACATCCACAAGAAATATGGTAATCATATTAAACTACCAGGATATATATTGGCAGGTGATGTTGAGCGACAGTTCGATTTAACGGTAGCGGCGAACCAGAGGTGCAAAAATTCTGAACATCGTGCGCTTGCCCCTGCTTTGCTGGCCCATTTGGTTTATGCGTATGGAGCGGGTCCGGTTGAGACGGCTCCTAACCAGGGATTTCGCTTGCGGATCTGGGGGATGCAATCCCGTGGTTATGTTTTTTTGTAAACAGATACGATAGTCGTTTTTGCCGCCTGCCGGGAACGGGCTCATATTGCAGCTGTCTGAAAGGGGGGTGTGTTTCAAGGTGTTGCCAAAGTCCGTTTGTCTGGCAACCGGACGATGAGGCCTTTAACTTGTGGAGGTATCTTGGGCGCTGATGGGCGGCGGGTGTATTTTATGGTTCTGCGAGACACCATCCCATTATAAAGTCGCGAAAAAGGACCGGCGATAGTTACAATGATAACATGATTTTTGGTCAATCCCCTGTGTTCAATCTGAATTGGCTGGAGAATTCTAAGGAGGAACGGCTCTCATGATTCAAGCTTTTAGCGCTGCAAGTACCCAAAAAGATGCTTTTGACGCGGGAAATGAGGCCACACGGAAAGCAGTGGCGGATTTGACCATGGACCCAATTATGTTGTGGGTTTTCGGTGCTGTATCCTACGATCAGGCAAAACTACTGGATGGAGTTGCGGCGGCGGCACCAAACGTGCCGATAATCGGCTGCACCACTGATGGCGAGATTTCCAGTCAGGGGCTGAGTGTCAATTCGGTGGTGGTGATGGCCTTGTCCTCCGACTCGGTTCAGCTCCAGTCTGCTTTTGTGGAGAACCTCTCCAATGACTCCTTTAGAGCGGGGGCCCAGATCGGTAAAGCGTTGAAAGGCGAAGGACGTCGCTATATCCAGGTGTTTTCCGATGGCCTTAGCGGCAATGCTGATCAGATTATCCAGGGCATCAAATCCCAAATGGGAGACGATGTTAAAATTGCCGGTGGGACCGCCGGAGACGGTGGAGATTTCAAGCGAACTTATCAGTATTTCGGCAACAAGATATTGACCGACAGCATTGTTGCCGTGGCCTTCCAGGGCCAATTCGGATTCGGCACCGGAACGGCCTGCGGCTGGTTTCCGGTGGGAATTGCCAAAAAAGTGACCCGGGCCGAGGGCAATATGGTCTATGAATTGGACGGGCAGCCCGCTTTGCAAGCCTACGAACGGTTTTTGGGTAAATACGCCGAACACCTGCCTGCCGTGGGGGTGGAGTACCCTCTAGGATTGCTGGATTCCGACAGCGAGGCCGAAGATGAAGGCTATTTTCTGTGCCGGGCGACCATGGGGGTCGACCGGAAGGCGGGAGCCATTATTTTTGCCGGTGATGTACCTGAAGGTTCAATGGTGAAAATGACCATCGGCAATGACGGGGATATCATCCGTGCTGCCAAGCAGGCAGCCCAGTCAGCCATGGGAAAACTGCGCAAAAATAATCCTGCTCTGAAACCCCAGGCCATCTTTCTCTACTCATGTATGGCCCGCAAAATCGTTCTCGGCTCCCGGACCGATGAAGAGATTATGGCTGTGAAGGAGACCGTTGGCGAGGGGGTGCCCATCATCGGTTTTTATACCTATGGTGAATATGCACCCATCGGCGAGTGTGAGGTCTCGTGTTTTCACAATGAAACGGCGACACTGACCGTAATCGGTGACTAGCACCGAAGCATGACCCAAGAATTGCAACAAAAGATCGAAAGACTCCATATCCAATTGGAGTGCTCTGAACGCAAAGCCGAAGTACTCGGTAACATGCTCAAGGAGGCCGTCAACGAATATGAAAATTCGATGACTGAACTGCGTGAGGCCAAGGCCAAGGCCGACGAAGCCAGTCGTGCGAAGAGCGATTTCCTGGCCAATATGAGCCATGAGATCCGCACCCCCATGAACGGTATCCTCGGCATGATTGACATCCTGCTGCAAACGCCGCTGGACGAAGAGCAACATGAATACGCCAACATCGTAGCCCAAAGCGCCAAAAACCTTCTGGTGATCATCAACGACATTCTCGATTTCTCAAAGATCGAAGCCGGCAAACTGGAAATCGAACATATCGACTTCAACCTGTACGATGCCGTTGAGGATACCATTCAATTGCTGGCCCTCAAGGCCCATGAGAAAGGTCTTGAAATTATCCATCAGATTTCTCCGGAAGTGCCGCCCCTGCTCCAGGGAGACCCCATGCGACTGAGGCAGATAATTGGCAATATCGTCAATAATTCAATAAAGTTCACCGATAGCGGCGAGGTTACCATATCCATCGGACTGAAATCTGAAAGCATGGAAAGCGTTCTCCTTGATTTTAAGATCCGCGATACGGGGATCGGCATTCCCGCGGATCGCCACGATCGATTATTCAAGTCTTTTTCCCAGATGGATTCATCAACGACGCGTCGATTCGGCGGCACTGGACTGGGGTTGGCCATCTGTAAGAAACTGAGCGAACTAATGGGCGGCGAGATCGGGTATCAAAACAATACGGGAGGAGGATCCACCTTCTGGTTCTCCGCTCGCTTTCAAAAACAAGCTTGCACCGGGGTCGAACCCATTCGCCTTCCCTTTGAAATTCGTGAAAAGCGAATCCTGGTAGTAGATGATAACCAGACCAATCGGGAAGTCATCTGCAATTACCTCAGTCTATGGGGCTGCCGTTCCAGGGCGGTTGGCAGCGGGCCGGATGCCCTCAAGCTGCTCTATCAGGCAGCAGAGGGGGGTGATCCTTTTCAATTGGCGATCATTGACCACATGATGCCTGATATGGATGGAAAGGCTCTGGGCATGGCCATCAAAGCCGCGCCCAATTTGGCGAATCTCCATATGCTGATGCTGACCTCCAGCTGCCGGGGCGGAGATGCCAAGCGACTGCGAAAATTAGGCTTTGACGCCTGCCTGAATAAGCCTGTCAAACAGTCGTTGCTTTACAATTGTCTCGTCTCCAT
>JARRKU010000005.1:0-28206 GCA_037387725.1 Desulfobacteraceae bacterium | reverse complement strand
ACTGCGGGATTCGAAAAATTGAGGCCGCCTCACCACCTGTTGCACTGAAACGCTATAACAACTACCGTATCCTGGTGGTGGATGACAATTCCATAAATGTGAAGGTGGCATTGAAGATGCTCAATATCTATGGGTTGAGTGCCAGCACGGCGACCAACGGCCTGGAGGCTGTGCAGATGCTGAGCACCAAACCCTTTGACCTGGTGTTGATGGACATTCAAATGCCGGTGATGGACGGATATGAAGCCACCGCCAAGATTCGCGACCCTCACAGCAGCGTACGCGTTCATGATATTCCGATTATCGCCATGACGGCCAACGCCATGAAGGGCGACCGGGAAAAATGCCTGCAGGCCGGAATGGAGGATTATATCTCCAAACCCATCGATCCCCATGAATTGGGATTGCTGCTGGACAGATATCTGTTTAAAAATTTTCCTTAGGCAACAATTTTAAGCAGCACAATGATCTCGTGCAGGGACCAGTAAGTGGCCTTTTGAAGCGCGCAATCGGTTATCCAGTCGTTTCTGTCGGGGGAGCCTTGGTTCAGGCAACCATCGGTTTTCGACAACAGACTTTTTTCAAGATTGCATAAAGCGCCTGTATAAGCCCCTTTGCGGATCATCTTCTGCAGTCGCTTTATCTTGAGGGCCATGAGCCATTTGCAGATTCGGTGATTAAAATTCGCGCTGTTTTCGCTGCGGATGGATGCATAGAGATTCGCGAGTTTTGTTTCGATGGTGGGCAGGGGGTCCAGCGCGCCATATACGATTATCTTTCCTTCATCCACATACTCCCACCCGGCTTCCAGCGTGTCGATATCGGTGGTGCCATCGGGAAGCGGATCGATGCGGATCATCGTGGCGGATCTTGTGGCGGAACCGGCGTTGTGATCGGCCGCCTCATCGTATGGCCATATGGGGACGACGGAGCCGTCATACCTGGAGCTCTGGTCTGGAGGGCTCGGCACTTTTTGTGGGGTAACCATGCGAAACGGGCCCTCGCCATCCAGTTTGTTATCGTCGGTCAGCACCCCGGGTTCGAGATAGCGGCCGTCCCGCAGATAGGCGAGCAGTAATTGCAGGCCGTTTTCGTTTTCTATAGGATCGCCGTGTTCACGGCCGTCTGCATAAGGTGAGCTGTAGTCGCACCACCCGTAGTCAAGGTTCAGAAGCGTGTCCGCTTCTTCGTCGTAGTAGAAAGTCGCCGGCGGGTATGGACCGATAACATGGTATAGGAGCGGATCCGTTTCGAGGGGATGGTCTTGGGAAAAGCCGTCAGGGGCATAGACCCGAATGGCTGTCGCCGATGGAAGCATGCCGGCGTGATCCAGTAAATCAGCCATGGCTACGCCGCTGTACCGGGCATAGAAGTCTCCGGATTTGGTGGTGTTCATCAGCATGAACTGGGAATGCTCGGGCAGGGCTTCGAGTTCTTCAAGGGTATAGACGCGAAAGGGGGCGGTCACTTTGCTGGGGTCGTCTCCGGCATTTCCAGGAAAACGCAGAGCGGTTATCTCTTCGGCGTTGGAAAAGCCGTCGCCGTCGGAGTCAAGATGTTCGATAGCGGAGATCGATGCAGCAGAACCGCCGTTGCCTTGGTAATCTTTGCCATAGGCATTGAGGGTTTCGGTGATATCGCCACTGGCATCATAGCCGAAGGCATAGTGGCACCACTGGCAGCTGCCCAGGGTGACCGATCTCCCCTTGCTGTTGACGTACGTTCCGCCGGAGTGGCACAAGGCACAACTGTCGAGTTTCGTACCGGCCTTGTCAGGATGGATTTCAAGGAATTTGGCCGAGTCGGTATCTGCACCACCGTGGTCATAGGCAGCTTCGGCACCCATTGCTACCACCAGTGAGAGTATTGCACCCAAGATCCAATAGGCCCATTTGAATTGATTCATCTTATCCTCCTGTGAAGGGTTCGCTTGCTGCGTCAAGTCCATCGGGGCATTGTGGCGTCGAGCGGTTGCTGGTGAAGGATAATAGTCGGAGCGGGGCACAATATCAATAAAGATACGGCATTTAAGGTATGTTTGAGATGTTTTTTAAACTATTATGGAATATATTAACAAAATATAACGAATAACGACATTTTAGTTGTCCTCTTCGGTCCTTGGGATCGATGCGGAGCCACATGTCAAGGTTCTTACTGCCCGTGATTTATTTCACGTTGTCATTATGGCATTTCAGACAACCGGTGAACTTCGGATGTGTCGTGGGAGGGCCGCTAGGGTCACCATTGGGGTCGTGACACTCCAAACACTCCTTATCTTCGGTAACGCCTTCATGGATGTCGGGAAATGCCTTGATTGAGGGGCCGTGCATTCCCAGATAGTAGCGGTAGGCGCAGCCGCTGCACAAGGCCAGCAGGGCCAGGCCGATGGTAAGTTTTTTTATGAAATTCATGGTTGCTCCTCATTTATGCGGCCATCTTTGAGACAGATGACGCTGTCGGCGATGGCGGTGATATCATTGTCATGGGTGGCCATGATGATGCTGCACTGGTGATCCCGGCCCAGCTCCCGCATGAGTTGTACGGCCTGCTGACCGGTGGCGGAGTCCAGGTTGGCGGTGGGTTCATCAGCCAGCAGGATTCTGGGACGATGGGCAATGGCGCGCGCCAGAGCCACCCGTTGGGCTTCGCCGCTGGATAGCTCTTTGGGAAGCGCGTTGGCGGCTGACGGCAAACCGATGCGATGGAGCAGCGTAATGACCCGTTTGGACCGAAGTCTTCGGTTTACACCATTCAAAGCCAGGGGGAAACCGATGTTATCGGCAACGGTCAGGTATGAAAGCAGGTTTCCCTGTTGAAAGACAAAACCCACTTCTTGGCGCTGAAACCGGCTGAGTTCACCGGCGCTCAAAGAATAAATGGTGGTTCCGAAGCAGTTGATGCTCCCCTTGTCCGGTGGTTCCAGGCCGCCAATGCAGTTCAACAACGTGGATTTACCCGACCCGGATTTACCGGTGACCGCTGTAAACCGGCCGGCTTCGATGGACAAGGAGACATCGTCCAAGGCCGTGATCCGCCTCCTTCCGGAATGAAACGCTTTTGTCACGGTATCCACTTTAATCATGTGCCAGAAGGGTCGCGGGCCACAGTGCCGCCAGCAGGCTGAAGAGTAATGCTGTCACCGGGGGTGCCAACAGGGAAAAGAGCGTCAGTCGCGGATAGATGATACCGGAGACGCTGAAATAACGGTTATGGGAGGTCCATGCGGTCAGGTCGATTCCGCCCCATGTCGCAACAGCCCAAACCAGCCCAACTCCCATGAGCAGACCTGTTCCGGCGGCCAAGAGATTCATGAAAGCCACTTTCATCACAATCAGAACGGTCATTCCTCTGTTTGTCATCCCCATCGCCTTCATAATGCCGTATTCGCGCATGTTTTTTATGATAAAAATAACAAATGCGCAGGCAATGCCGATGGCAACAACTGCGAACACCAGGATAATGACAATTCCCATGGAGATATACTGCAGATCAATCAACTGACGAAGGTCCGGGAACATGATCTGCCAAGATTCGAATCGGTATCGCTCAGGCCATTTGAGGCGATACATATCCATGACTTTTTGCGTATCGGTGCCCGGCTTCAGAAATACAGCCGCCGACCAGGGGCGGTCTTGTTGCGGTAGTGCCGCCAACGGACAAAAAACGACCCCGCGATCCAGACGCGCAATTCCGGTCCGGTAGATCCCGGCCACCGTTAACTTCATCGGACGACTCCAGGTCGGTGTGGTGAATCGAAGTGCGGCCGCCTCTTTTACGCCGAGTTCTTCGGCTAAGGGGGCGCTTATCAACAGCTCGGCACGACCGTTTTGCGGATAGCGTCCCGATATCATTTTCTTTTGCAAGGAGGTCAGGTCGGTTTCGTTGACGGGTTCCATGGCGCATAGGTTCAAGGGGAGATTGAACCCCCCAGCGGAGATGACGCCCGGCACCCATATCCGCTTTAAAACGCCCTCGACCCCTGAGACCATCAGTTCTTCAGGACGAACCGATTTATCCAGGCCGGAAACGGCAATGTGGCCTGAAAACAATCCCACCGTATTGCGGAGCATGGCGTCGTTCACGCCCACCGCCAGGCCGGACAAAAAGACCAGGGCTGCGACTGCGGTGACCACCATAATGGAAATGAGTACGGTGGAGCGGCCGGACCGGACCAGGAACATCACGGCGACGCGTGCCTTGAACCATAGGCTCTCGGTTTTCATCGCCGGCTGGCCTGTACAAGCTTGGCAACGCCGATTCTCTCCTCCAGAAATTGGATGGACGCGCTGGCCAGGAACCTGGACTGTCCGGAGAAAAGCAACCCCAGACCGGCTTCGAGAAAACGGTGGGAGCGCCCGATGGCTTCTGCCAAATTGTTGGGAAAGTCGGTAGCCTGTACCGCGGGTCGGCACTCTTCCGGGCCGACGTCGATCAGTTCCTTAAGCCGGTGCTTTTCGCCGGGATGTGATCCCCATTGGATCAAAGATATCAGATAGTTATGGCGATTGCGCTCAAGGTCGGACACACAATCCACCATATCGTCCATGATCTGACACCCCATGCCGATGTTGTAGAGTCCCTCCAGCAGCGGCGCTACATCGGACTCGGATAGATTCTCTATGGTCAGCGGTATATCCCATGGACATCTGAACAGGATCCCCGTCTTGTAATGGTGGACCGTCCTAAGTATTTCTTCCGGTTCCAAAATGTCCTGGATACCACATTCTTCGGATGCCTCCTGCATTCCGCTGTGGCTCATGGTTTTAATGGAAGCTGCGCTGGCCGCCATCACCGCATCGATGTCGATTTCCTGACGGAGGCCGGCTTGGAGCAGAAGCTGAAAAAGCACTCGATCCGATACCATGATGTCGATCACCGAGCGAAACCGGAACGCATTTTTTTTTCTATTCCGGCTTTGCGAAAAGAATAGAGAAACAGAAAAGAGAAGAAATTCTTCTTGAATGAAAACATCTCCTTATCTTGGACCTTGAGCCGGATCCCGCTTTCCCGAAGGATTTCCTCAGCGGTGATCCAATAGCTGGAGAGGCCCGATCTCAGCTCCTCAAGCAGCGACCGGATCGGTGCCATATTTTCCATTTGAATGAGTCGGTCTGAATCCATGGCAATGCGCAATGTCCGCTAAAAATCCGATTTCCGGGTGCTGAACAATGCAATGTATCCGAAATAATAGGCCACGATTTCTGGTTTTTCAAAACCGGCGACCGCAATGAGATCCGGTAAAACACCCCTGATATTTTCACCGATTTGCGGTTGCATGAAAAACCAGCGGGAGACATGGGACACCAACGCACCCATTATCGTACGGGGTACATGCATATCGGCAATGACCAGTTGCCCCCCCGGCCGCAACACCCTAAAGGCTTCGGAAAGCGCCATGGCTTTCAATTCCAGGGGCACATGGTGAAAGAAAAGGCTCGAGACCACGGCATCGAAAGTGCCGTCTCCAAAGGTCAGTGATTCGGCGGCCATGGTTTCGAAACGGCAATTGGAAGCGGCGCGCTTTTTCCGGGCCACCGCGATCATTCTGGCAGCTGCGTCGATTCCCACCGCCTCGCCCCCTGCCGGTGTATCCAACCCATCTGCGATGATCCGCGTGAGAACCCCGGTGCCGCATCCCAGATCGAGGATGCGCTTGGATCCATCCAGTTCGAGCAGGGAAACAATCTGCCGGTCATATTCCGCCTGTTTGCCCAGCAGAAAAAACGGTTCCAGGATATCGTACACAAAGGCGGCATGGTCCAGCGTCCTGCCGAGTGTCGGTATGGAGTCCCTATGCATTATCCCTCACCTCAGTGAATCGAAACTATCATGGATATTGATCATCTGTCGTTTAAAGTCAATCATGCACGCAAATGCAATGGATTTGGACGTCGTCGGTCCGTGTTTCATGGTCTTACCTTATCCAGGCGCTATGCAGATTGCAAATTGACCTAAGTCAATGTACTCTGCTACCCCTTGTATTAGAACCATGGCCATGAAAACGACTGCCCAACCCCTGTATCAAGGACAAGACCTGCCCGTCAGTGCGGCGGAGCACGCCTATCCCTCGAAGTTGTTTGTGGAGGTGACCACTCGATGCAATCTTCGATGTCCCATGTGTACCAAGCAATCCCCCGGGTGCGGTATCGTTGAGGGGGATATGAGTGCCGAGACCTTCAGTCGCATCATCCCCGCACTGCCAAAGCTCGAAGCTCTGATTCTCAATGGCATCGGTGAGCCTTTGATGCATTCCGGCCTTGAAAGATTTATCGAAGTTGCCAGGCAAAAGATGCCTGTAGAGGCCTGGGTGGGGTTCCAGACCAATGGTCAGCTGCTCACCAGATCCCGGGCTGTCTCCCTGGTGGAGGCGGGTGTGGGCAAGGTCTGCATCTCTTCGGATGCGGTGACCCCGGAAATGTTCCAGGCCATGCGCACCGGCGGCGAAATGGCCGCCGTAGACACATCGATCAGAGCGCTGCAAAGTGCAGCCCGTGGTTGCGGCCGCAAGGTATCTTTGGGCATCGAGTTCGTGGCTACCCGCCACAACATTGACGAGCTTAGCCCTCTTTTGCACTGGGCTGCGCACCACAACATTGACTTCGTGATTGTGACCCACATGCTGCCCTACCACGAAGAATCGGTCGACGCTGTGGCCTTCGACACCAATACAGACCATGCACTGGCGTTCTTCAGGAAATGGAAGGCCGAAGCGGAACGGGACGGCATCAATATAGACGAATACTTCGACGTGTTTATGAAGTTTCGTAAGACCCCTGAACAGAAACGGCTGATGGACAATGTCAATCAAATGAAGGCCGAGGCGTTGAAGCAGGGCGTCGATCTGCATGTGGAGCGGCTGCTCAAGAACGACGAGGATTTGTTGCGGCACGTAAGGGATGTTTTTGCGGAGGCCGAGGAGATCGCTCACACGAAGGGTGTCGAATTGCATCTGCCGAACCTGGTCCCGTCCAGAACGCGGCGATGCGAATTCGTTGAAGGGGGCGGTGCATTTATCTCCTGGGACGGCAATGTGCATCCCTGCTATTTTCTGTGGCACCGGTACCAGTGTCATATCGGCGGCCTGGTCAAGTACGTAAGGCCGGAATCCTTCGGCTGCCTGACGGAACAGTCCATCCTCTCCATCTGGAACGCTCCCGCGTTTCAGGCCTTCAGACAAGGGGTCCGGAAGTACGACTTTCCGTTCTGCTACGATTGCAGTGTTGCCTTGTGCGATTATACACAATTCGAGGATTTCGAACAGGACTGCCACATCAGCACTGTTCCCTGCGGCGGGTGCCTCTGGTGTACCGGCTTGTTCCAATGCCTTCAGTAGACTGCCACGCGACCTCTGCCGCTGAGCGGGAGCGCCGAATGCGGCAACTTCATGAAAAGCATCCTATCCGGCTTATCGAAACACTCTTCCATTCCAGTCCCCGCTGCAGCGGTCACGGTTGCGGCGACAAATTTCGTGGTTCCTTGACAACAGTTAGATTTTGACAATCGGCCGCTATTTTAATATATATAGTGCACACCCATCAATTCAGCGGTAGCCAAACCGCCCATTACATCGATTCTGTCAAGTAACCCGGAGCACACCAGCGTCCGATTCAGCACTCGTGTCATTGACCTTATATCCAAGGGTATTTCCAGACAACGATTGCGAGGCGGCCATATGAAACCGGCAACACCACCAGACCAAAGCTTGGGCGTGTGTCGAGCATTGGCGCGCCCCTTTTTTTCCAGATTCAATTGTCGGCCTTTATTGTTCGGGCTTTTTATTGTCGCCCTCTCTTTTTGCAACGGCCTGTGCGGTGAACCGTTGACGGTACGGGTCGGCGCTTATGAAAATCACCCCAAAATATATACCAACAGCCAGGGAACGGTTGTCGGCATCTTCCCCGATATTCTGGACACCATCGCTTATGAAGAAGGATGGCGGCTGCAGTATGTTTTCGGCACCTGGTCGCAGTGCCTGGAGAGGCTTGAGCATAACGAGATCGACGTCATGGTGGATGTGGCTTTTTCCGAGGAAAGAAACGAGCGCTATGAATTTTCCAGCGAGACGGTTTTCCTGAATTGGGGCACCATCTACACCCGAAGCGGTTTTACCATCGATTCCCTTCTGGACCTGCGGGGCAAGACCGTGGCTGTCATGCGGGGCAGCATTCATACAGACGGAAACGAGGGCATCAAGAAACTGGCTTCCAAATTCGATCTCGATCTTTCTTTTATCGAGGTGGACAACTACGATGAAGTTTTCAGACTGCTGGATGCCGCTGAAGCGGATGCCGGGGTCGTCAACCGGTTGTACGGCGCCTTGCACGATAAACAATACCGTATTCGAAAGACGTCGCTGCTCTTTAATCCTGTCCAGCTCAAATTCGCAGCGACCAAAGGAAGCCGGCAGGGGCGCGCCATCCTTGACCGGGTGGATTTTCATTTGAAGGAGATGAAAGACGATCCGGGCGCTGTCTTGCACGAGATTGTCGCGGCTTATTTGAATGGGATCGAATTTCAGCGGCAATTCAAGGGGGATATGCGCACCGTGCCGCTCACGAAGGAAGAGAGATCCTGGCTCAAGGCCCATCCGGTTGTTCGCATCGGTGTTGACCCGGCCTACGCGCCATATAGCTTCAGGAACGGGGAAGGCGATTATCAGGGGCTGGCAATGGATTTTGCAGCCCTTATCAGCCGGCACCTGGGCTTTCAGATGTCGGTCGTACCCGGCTTGAAATGGACACAGATCCTTGACGGCGCGCGCAACAAATCCGTGGATATCGTGGTGACGGCTGTAAAAATCCGCGAACGGGAAGCCTATCTTAATTTTACCAAAATCTACATTCCAACGCCGCTGGTGATCATGACCCGGGCCAATGATCGGTCCATCGACGGCCCTGAGGACATGGCCGGCCACACCGTGGCGCTGGTGAAAGGCTACTCTTCGGCGGAAAGGACCATCGCCGAACATCCTTCCGCCAAGCCAATGATGGTCGATACGCCTTTGGACGGTCTGACAGCTGTTTCTGTCGGCGAGGCCGATTTGTATGTTGGCGTGCTGGGAATCAACGATTTTCTTTCCAACAAGCACGGGCTGACCAACCTTAAAGTCGCTGCGCGATATGACATGCTGTACAACGGGCAGCGCTTTGGCGTGCGCAAGGACTGGCCGGAGCTGGTATCCATTCTGGATAAGGCTTTGGAAGCCATTCCCGAAAAAGAAAAGATTTCCATTTTCAATGCATGGATTTCGAAAAAAGCGGTTTTAAAGGGAGCCGCAGCGCTGCAGCAACACAACCGTCTGACCGAAGAAGAGACAGTCTGGATTCAGCATCATGGAACCATCCGCCTGGGGGTCGATCCCGAATTCGCCCCATTTGAGTTCTTTTCCAAAGATGGCGCCTACAGCGGGATTGCCTCCGACTATGTAAAAATTCTGAACAGCAGGCTCGGCTTGAACATGACGGTGGTTCCCAACCTGAGCTGGAAGGAAGCCATGGCAGGCGCAAGGCACCGGGAACTGGACATGCTGCCTTGCGTGGCCATCACCCAGGATCGCAAAACAGATCTGAATTTTTCAGAGCCCTATCTGAGCTTTCACCGTGTTATCATCAACCGTACCGATTCACCCTTTCTCACCGGTCTGAACGATATTTCCGATCTGACAGTCGCTGTACAGGCCAATACCTCCCATTCCGGGTACCTGAAGGATCACACCGACATCCAGCCATTGCTCTTCGCGACCCTCCAGCAGACGCTGCAGGCGGTCTCCGACGGACAGGCGGACGTCTTCGTGGGCAACATTGCTTCGGCCACGTATTGGATCAGAAAATTGCACCTTACCAATCTCAAAGTCGCCGCACCGGTCTCCCATGACCCCCAGAAACTGCATTTTGCCGTACGCAAAGACTGGCCTGAACTGGTGCCCATTATCAACAAAGGGCTGGCGTCGATCAGTTTGTACAAGGAGAACAAAATCCAGAAGCACTGGATCGATGTGGAGTACGCCCCCGGCATCGACCCGGCGCGTTTCTGGAAACGCATTATGCAGGTGGCCGGGGCCGCGCTTCTGATTCTCGCAGCAGTGGCCATATGGACCTTCATATTGAAAAAGGAGGTCAATACGAGGCGCCAAATTGAAAAACGCCTGACGTATCGCTTGGATTTTGAAACCCTGCTTTTTGAAATGTCCGCTTTGTTTATCAACCTGAAAACCGGACAGATCGATGAACAGATCAGCCTGGCCCTGAAAAGAATCACCGACTTTGTCGAAGCCGATGCCGGGTTTGTATTTCAAATTTCCGATGGTGGAAAGAAATTCAGTAGCTCTCACCGATGGATCTCCGATCTCTTAAGCCGCAGGATGGAAAATTTTCGTGAACTGGATACATCCGCCATGAAATGGTGGATGCAGCGGCTTGAACGCAATGAGGTGATGGCGTTGGCCAACGTGGAAGAGACGCCGGACGAGGCGGCCGCCGAAAAAGCAATGCTGCTTTCCGCCGGTATAAGTGCCATCGTCAGCATTCCGATGGCTATGGGGGGGAGATCATCGGCTTTCTATGCGTGGTCTGCATTAAAAAAGAACGCGCCTGGAACGCGGATGACGTCTCCCTGCTGAATGCAGTGGGGCAGATCTTGACCAATGCGTTGCAAAGAAAGCAATCTGAGGAGGCCTTGCAGCTTGCGTATGATAAAATGGAGCAGCGGGTCGCCCAGAGAACAACTGATCTGGCCAAAGCCAATGAGAGCCTGCAGCAGGAGATCGCCGAGCGAAAACAGATGGAGACCGAAAAGGAAAAACTCACCGAACAATTGATCTATGCCCAGAAAATGGAAGCCATTGGCACCATGGCCGGCGGTATCGCCCATGACTTCAACAATATCCTGATGCCGATCATCGGGTATGCGGAGATGACGATGTTGGACTTGGCGCCGGGATCGGAGAACTGGAAGAATTTGAATCAAATCGTAATGGGCGGCAAACGGGCAAAGGAACTGATTCGACAAATCCTCACTTTCAGCCGCCAAACCGACCATGCATCGAGACCGATCCACCTTGAGCCACTGGTCAAGGAAACCCTGAAATTGATGCGTTCTTCGTTGCCTTCAACCATAGAAATTCGCGAATCCATCGATCCCGATTGTGCTATTCTGGGAAATCCTACCCGGATGCATCAATTGTTGATGAACCTGTGTACCAATGCGAGCCAAGCCATGCGCCTCGGCAACGGGACCCTCACGATATCAGTGGATGAGGTCCGGTATCGTGAACGCGTTGTAGCGGACGGTCTGAAATTGGAACCGGGAAGGTATGTGCGGTTGCAGGTCAGCGATACGGGGCAGGGGATTCAGGAATCAATCCAGAGTAGAATATTGGAGCCTTATTTTACGACCAAGCCGCCTGACCAAGGAACCGGATTGGGGCTTTCGGTTGTGCATGGTATTGTCAAAAAGCATGGCGGTCACCTGACATTTTCCAGCAAGGTCAATGAGGGGACGACATTTCAGGTATTTTTCCCAAAATACTCCGGTTCAATGGCCGATGAGAATCCTATGCCGGAATATAACGTAACCGGCGGATCGGAGCAAATATGGGTATTGGACGATGACCGAGCCATCGCCATGATGGAGCAGAAAATGCTCCAAAACTTAGGATATACGGCCAGGGCTTTCACCCGAGGTGATCAATTAATCGAAGAATTCAAAAACAATGGAGATGGTGTGGATCTGATTATTACCGATATGACCATGCCGAATCTTACGGGAGCTGAGCTGGCCCGGCAATTGATAATCCTGCGGGCCGATATTCCAATTATTCTTTGCACCGGCTTTAGTGAAAACATCGATGCCGCCAAGGCAAAGCAGATCGGTATTCGCCAATATCTGATGAAACCCGTTGTCATGAAAGAACTGGCCCATGCGGTCCGAAAGGTATTGGACGACCTGTCATAGTGTTACAATCACAATCCGGCTCGAATTCATCCTATTCATGCTCTGCATATCGCCCTTCCGCGTCGTTCACACCTTAACCCCGATATTGGAAAAGCCGGAGGGCTTTAGAGCCAAGACGCCAAGGGCGCAGCCGTAGCCAGCGACTGCAAACCCTTTGCAACATAGGATCTGGAGTCCTCCGGCTTTTGCAACATTGGGGATCAATCAAGCCTTTTCAACAGCCTTTTTCATGCTGTCAAAGTGTTGGTTGCCACTCTCAAAGATAACGTATTCGAAAAGTTGCCGTGTGGTCACATCCCCGCCGAACGCCGGCATGGTGCCTTTAAGATCGAGGTCTTCATCTTTCAGGTTGGTGATGTAGGTTACGATACGATCTCGATTGCCCCTGAGATGTTTCAAGGCTTCGTCTTTGGTACACTGGGCATTTTCTTCGGCTTGCTGAATGGACATGGTGTTGATCTGATCCATGGTCAGCTGGGGCAGCTGTTCGCCTTTGACAATTTGATCCGCAAGGCCGAAAATGGCCAGATGCCCGGCTCCGATATGATAGGCGATCACGCCGGCAGTCCATTGTTCCCATTCACTTGTCTGGGTCCAATCGCTGTCCGTCATCTTTTCAACAAATGCAATGACCTCATCGGCAAAAGATTTTACCTGTTCGGCCAATAATTTGGTGCGTTCACTCATGGTTTCGTCCTCTTCTCATCCACTACGCATTCACCGTCAAAATCAATGTCCAGCACTTTCATAGGCGCAATGGCGCTCTTCTGAGACAATTGTGACGGGTGGCGAAGTGTTCGATATTCATTGAAAGTGTTATAATTTATAGCCGATTGGCAGCAAGTCAACCTATCCTGGGCAACCGGCTTTCAGGGCGGGAAGCAGGCGTCAACGACCACCCCCAAACGGGGCGGTATGGTTTTGTTTTTACACAGCGGCCCATGTACGCGGTAAATAACAAAACAAAAGCGCGCAGTGCTTCGATCGTTGCAGTTGTGGCCGGGTGCTTAGCGCATGGTGTAAAACAACCACGAAGCTATCTCAAAAAAGATCCGTCTTTTGAGATAGCTTCTAATAAAGAGGAGAAACAATGGGGCTAGTAGGATATAAATCGATCTTCATGATGCAGCAGCATTCTGGATTGATCGGCGTATCCTTTGGTTTCCATCTTTTTTGCCAACATCATTTTAAACAGAGCGGCCTTCTCGGGATTGTGAAAGGATTCAACCAGCAAAAGATCAACGGCCACCGGTATATCCTCGATTGGGTGAAGCTTGGTGATGCACTCTGCGGCGGCACTTACGCAGAATTCATCGGCCGCATTTTGTCGGATCAACTCCTTGATATTCTCAAGGGCATCAGCGAAACGTGCGCTGTCGATAAAGTTCCTGACACCTTTTCGGAGGTCTTGGATCGATTGATCTTCCGCCAAAGTGTATTGAAGTCTTTTAATGGCCATATCGATGGCCTGACCACTATCCTCCGGTGCCGGGTTATCGAGTTCACCTTGGAGCAGTCTGACACGGGCTTCCAAGTTAAGCTTGGTATTTAAGGTCATATGCGGAGAGGAAGAGAGCAGGCGGGTGTAAACCTTCAAGGCTTCTTTAAGCCGTCCTTTGGACCAAAGGGTATCGGCTTCGAGCCTGTCCAGGGCCATCATGATCTTGCCCGACATGACACGTCCTTTGTTTTGAGTTAGCGGCTTTGCCATCCGGTACTTTGCCGCACGACCGATCCCCTCACGAGACCGCCGTCAATCTGGCCGGGGACCGTTCCGCAGACCTTGGCCTGCTAAACCCGCGATGGCATGGCAGCGAATTTTCAACGATGTCTGATCTAAACAAATTCGGCTGTTGTTGTCGACGAGTTGACGACAAAGATTCGTTCGTTGTTGCCTTTTGTGTCAGCCGGTGTGAGGAAAAACCCTTGCCGATCCGATGAATACCCCAGAGAATATCCGACGATAACCTCCCCGTCAAAAAATTCTACCTTAATTTTGCGGCCGGCGCCTGGAATTTCATCGTTGTATGAATACTGGTGATCTTTGTTGCCGTCAAAATCCTTGGTAAAGAAGACGGCTTTCAGCTGTTCGATATCGATTCTCGACGATTCCCCTGTGGGGGCTTCCAGGTTAAAGAAAATCTTGTTGGGGAAAAAATTGTTGGAAATGCCCTTGGCCACCTGGTGGTTCTTAAAATGCGCAACTATTTTGTTTCTCAACATGACAGCGTGCTCCTTTTTGACGCGGGGTGGTTTATCATCTTCGTCGGACGCCGATTATGACCGATTCAACCCAATCCACAGAATTTAAGTGCGCCGGACTACGTGATTTATTCTAAATCATGGCAGCGTTTCGATCAACCGCTCTGTGGTGTCCTGTCGCCAGATCGTGGGCGCTGGTTGGTTCTTATATGTATATGCTATTGTAATCATAGTGCTATTTGACGCAACCCTTCCAATCGTAAAAAATAGGGGGGGCCGCCATTCAGCGGATGAGGGATTCCCGTCCCCTTTAAATCCTGGAAATAGTCCCTCCTTTGGCGGAATTTAATTCTGCCGCCGAATTTTGAGCCCGAATGCAGGTCCCAAAACCGCTTCTGGAACCTTTATCTTCTAGGCGGCCTCGCAGGTTGCCCACTTAGTGTCTAAGCCCCCCAATTCATCGGCAAAATTATATTGACTTGAACTTGGTGAGCGTTATTATGATGATAATTTTTAAATGGTACGGTTGCCCTGTGCTCGGTGGTCACCGGGCCGCGCATGCATCATTAACGTACAGGGGCGTCGTTCGATGGCATTAAGCCCACAGCCGTAAATATGCACGTTGGGCGATCCGGCGAAGATGAGCGGTCTGGGAACGATGAGCCGTTCTGCAGGGTGCCCATCCCGAGGATCGCTGTAACCTACGTCGAAGTGTTTGGTATCGTCCACCAGAACATCGAATATGGGTAAAGGAGAGGTCAACTTATGGATTTCAACAATCTGGATGAGATTATCGATTTTGCCATTGCCAAGGAGATTGAGGCTGAGAAGCAGGCCCTGCTTGAAGATCAGAAGTCCGGCAAGGTGGGCAAAAGCGTTGATGAATACAGGTTAAAATGGGTCACGGATATCAAACGCAGCAATTATGTGCATGAAGTGGCGTATCGGCCCGGAATGGCCTACCAGGAAATCCTGATGCTGGCATGCAAACGGGAAGAAAAGGCGCTCGCTCTTTATAATGAATTGCAGGTCAAGGCTGAGACGGAAGACGCAAAGCGGGTATTCATGATCCTGTGCCAGGAAGAAGCCAAACACAAGCTGGCCCTGGAAACCATGTATGATGATTACATGGCGGAAATGGGCGACTAGTCCGCCACATCCCTATCGTTGCAACCATAGGGATATCCATTGTGAGCCCATCCATAGCACAGCAACCGATTGTCATTTGCGGGCCCACCGCCGTGGGCAAAACCGGATTTGCCATTGAGATGGCCAGACGATTCGGCGGTGAAATTATCAGTGCTGATTCCATGCAGATCTACCGTCGCATGGACATCGGTACGGCAAAGCCCTCGGCAAGTGAGCAGGCGCTGGCGGTTCACCATTTGGTGGACATTCTATCGCCGGATGAGGACTTCGATGCGGTTCGCTATGCCCGCATGGCCGATGATTGCATCGCCAGATTGTCTTCCGAGAACAAGCTGCCCTTTGTAGTGGGCGGCACAGGTTTGTATATCAAGGCCCTTATTCATGGATTGACCGATGCAGCGCCCACAGCGCCCGGCATAAGAGAGAGATTGCGCAGGGAATTGGAGAAATCGGGGCCCGGTTCCATGCATCACCGCCTTCAGGCATGCGATCCTGTAACGGCTGACCGCATTCACCCGAATGATACCTATCGGATTCTACGGGCGCTGGAAGTTTTTGAGCTCACCGGCCGATCCATTACCCGCCAGTTTGAGGATCACGGATTTTCAACATCCCGCTATAACGCGCTTCACATCGGGCTGACCCTGCCGCGAGACGTACTCTACGACCGCATCAACCGCAGGGTCGAGATCATGCTGGCGGAAGGTTTTCTTGATGAGGTGAAAACGCTTCTTGAGGAAGGCTTCTCCGCCGATCTTAAATCAATGCAATCATTGGGATATCGCCATATGGTGGACTATATTCAGGGCAGACTCGAGTGGGAAGAAGCGGTCCGGACCATGAAGCGAGACCACCGGCGATATGCTAAGCGCCAAATGACCTGGTTCAGCGCCGTTCCAGAGGTGCATTGGTTGGCCCCTGATCAATATCAAACGGCAGTCGATCTGATTGATGGTTTTCAAAAACGTATTCAAGACGCTGGCCAGGAGGGCGGGCGTTGACCTATTGGTTTCGAAGCGGATGAAATCCCTTAGGGTGCCATTGCCGTCATGCGACCCAGCTTTGCGCCTTTAAAATTACGTGCATTCCGGTTATCCCTGTTTATATTACAAATGGTTTACAACCTCCCCTCGGGTTCAATCTCGGTGTTGGCACGAGGCGTTCAACCCTCAAAATACTCAATGTATTCTTCCGGTTGAACTCCTCGTCCCGCCTAAGCCTTGAACCCGATTGAAAGTTGTAAACCACTTATAATGCAAAAGTATCGAGCAAGGAGGCGATTGATGATCAAGCTGAACAGCGGAGACCGAGCCCCAAATTTCGAAGCGCCGGATCAACAGGGCAAGACCGTGCGCCTGACCGATTTTGCAGGGCGATCATTGTTTCTCTTCTTTTATCCCAAAGCCAACACTTCGGGATGAGCCACCCAGACGCAGAGTGTGCGGGACGCACTTGAAGATTTATCAAGCCAAGATATAGCTGTTGTGGGCATAAGCCCTGATCTGCCGGAGCAGCAAAAACGGTTCGATGAAAAACATGGATTGGGGTTCCCATTGCTATCGGATCCCGACCATATGATTGCCGATGCATATGGGACATGGGGAGAGAAAAAGATGTATGGAAAGACATATATGGGCATCATCCGATCGGCTTTCCTGATAGGGGACGATGGCCGCATAGAGCAGACATGGTATAAGATCAGTCCCAAAAACACCGTTTCCGAATTGATGAGGTACCTGACATCCCGGAACACCTAATGATGACCAGAGGAGGTGTGACATGTTCAAAGTCAAAACCTTTACGATGCCGCTGATGATATTTCAAGTTCGCAACAAATTGGAAGCCTTGGATCAGGAAGTCAACCGGTTTCTGGAGGAGGTGCAGGCCAAGCGGGTTGTGGCCGTCTCCGATACCCATACCACGGATGATAGCGGCGCCACTATGGGGCTCATTCGTGTCGTCACGTATGAAAGTTAACCCCGATATTGCAACAATAGAGTTAAGGCTCTCAATAAAAATCGATATTTGCGCGAGACTTTTATTGCGCAGGCATGAATGGCGCAATGGTGCCGGATCAGTCGGCGTAGAGCGGATCGCCATTGCTGAGCGTTTGTAGCAAGCGATGTATGGAAAAAGGCTTTAGAACAAAGTGATCCACAGGGTTTGGCCCGGCCGCGTTCTCCAGATCTTCGAAACCATATGCCGAGGTCAGGACTTTGACGGCGCCGGGCGCATAATGCTCGGCCACTATGAAGAATTCATAGCCGTCCATACCAGGCAAACGGTAGTCGCAGATAATGATGTCGAATGGGTGCTGCCGGATGGCTTGCATGGCCTCTTCAGCGGTGGTAACGACCTGCGCGTCGAGTGAGGTTCTTTTCAGCGTCAATTCGAATGCTTCCCGCACATACGCATTGTCTTCAATGATCAAAATACGGTGACGGCGCAATTCCGGACTGTTCTGTTGCTGTGTCTGCTTCACTTTTACCCTCACTTTGATATTCATATTAACGGGCCATTTCAGAAGAAAAATTGCCCCCGTTTCTTTTTACCCATGTAAAGCATCTGGTCCGCCTGATGGAGTAAGATGTTGGGTGTGTTGCCATCCTGCGGGTAGGTCGCCAGGCCAATGCTGACGGTGATATGGTTGCCCGGCATCTTCTCGCAGTTTCTAAACGGATAAGAGGAAACCCGCTCATGCAGTTTGGTGGCGATGAACCGGGCCGTAGCCTGGGGAGTCTCCGGTAGCACCACCACAAACTCATCACCACCGTAGCGTGCGACCATATCGGTTTTGCGAAAGCTCTTCTTGAAGAGGTCCGCCAGTGTTTTAAGCAATTGATCTCCGGCAAGGTGGCCGTTGGTATCGTTGTAGATTTTAAAATGATCCAGATCGATGAAAAGAATGGAAAAGGGCTTGGGATACCGCTTGGCCCTGTTAAGTTCCAGTTTCAACCGCTCTTGGAAATAGCGGTGATTGTAAAGACCGGTGAGATCGTCCTGGGTGGCCATTCTTTTGAGTCGCTTATTGGTCGATTCCAGTGCTTTGTTATGTTGCTTGAGCGCTTCGATCAATGTGTGGTTCTGCCGGTGGAGTTTGAACTTTTCATAGGCCCGCTTTGCAACATTGCAAACGACAGCTTTGTTTTCGAATGGTTTGACCAAATAATCATAGGCCCCGGCTCGCATGGCCTCGACTGCGGTATCCACTGATCGATAGCTGTTCATGACGACGACTTCGGTAAGGTCATTGCGGTCTTTGACAAGCTGAAGCAACTCAATACCGGTCATATCCGAAATTTCAACATCGGTGATCACCAGGGGGAAGGGGCGTTGGATGTGGGCTGCCAAGGCATCCGTACCATTGCGTTCGGCCGTAACATCGTAGCCAGCGGATTCCAGGAGCTTCTTCAAAATCAGACGGAATCGCTCCTCGCCGTCGATTACCAGTATGCGGGGGTTCTCAGCCATCAGTATCCATCATAACGGTTTGGCCCTCATTTTCGGTTGCCGTTCACAGCAGGGCGCCGTCGGTGCCATGCCGGACGCTTTAGGGCGTATCGGGATTCAGATAGAGTTTCCATTGCCTACCGCGAAGATGGATAGGTTTCTGCAGCGGGCGTTTCAGAGCATCGGACACTGGCTTTTTGTTCAGACCGTCGGATGAGACCGCCATGATTTGCCCACCGCTGGTGACGTAGAGATGGCGACCCAGTGAACCTGCATAGATATCCTGATATCTTCCCTCTACACACGCGATCAGGTTCTCGATTTTAAATGGCATCTCCAGATAGACTTGGATGCCTGCCGCCAAAGCATCGTTGACCAGATAGTTGTCGGCAAAGGTGGCGGTAAGAATGGTGTTTTTGCCGTGTAAAAGCGTACTGGATCGGGAAAAGAAATCCATACCGCTGATACCCGGCAATTGGTGGTTGCAGATGACAGTGTCAAAATTCCCGTTATCGACGGCATTTAGTCCCAGTTCGGCTGATGCGACCGCGGTGACCCGATGGCCGCGTGCCATGAGGACTTGCTCCAAGGGATTGCGAATTTGGAGATGCCCTTCGATGAGCAGCACTTGATTGAGCGCTGGATTTTGTTTGCCGTTGTGCATTTGGTTTACCTCTAGTATTATTTGGGTTCGGCCGTAATAAGACGACGCAGTCCCAGCGTCTGCTTGCATCACTGACAGATTTCCGGTCTGGCGAGCTTCATCTTGCCGCCTTTTCCATCCAAGCGGATATCCCACTGATGGTGCCAGTCGCTGGCGTTGTAATCGTAGAGCATTTGCAGGGGGCATGCCAATGGGGGATAAGTATCTAAGATATCGAAAATAAAGTAAAATTATGCGGGATGGTTGTCAATGCCATTTTGGGTGCGGTACCTGAATTTGTCCCTGCTCATATTGAGCAGTTTTGCCGCTTTGGTGGCGTTTCCCGATGCAAGATCCAGCGCTTTGTCCATATACCCTTTTTCAATGGACCGCAGGAGAGAAGGCAGGTCAATGCCTTCGGGTGCCAGCTCCTGAAAGGACGGGGGCGCCGGAGCCGGGCCGGCAGGCATGGTTTGCGCCAGGGGATCGATCCCGAGATGTTCAAGATCCAGCAAAGTCCCGTTGCCCAGCAGGACAGAGCGCTCGATCATGTTACGCAGCTCGCGCACGTTGCCGGTCCAGTCATAATGCTCAAGAGCTTGCACGGCCTCCGGGGTCAACCCCGTAAAAGACTTCCGGAATTTCATGCTGAATTTGTTCAGAAAGAACTTGGCAAGGGGCAGGATATCCTCGCGACGTTGGTTCAGGGAGGGGACCTCCAATTTGACAACAGCCAAACGGTAGTAAAGGTCCATGCGAAAACCCTCCTCTTTCTGCGCCATGGCATACAGATCCTTATTGGTAGCGGAGACAACGCGGGTCTGGACCTTATGCCTGCGGGTCCCCCCCACCCGGAAATACTCTCCGGACTCAAGAAATCGCAACAGCTTTGCCTGTGCTTCCGGACTAAGATCGCCCACTTCATCCAAGAACAGCGTTCCGTTGGCGGCTTCTTCCACCAGACCTGCTTTACCGGCAGCGTCTGCTCCGCTGAAGGCCCCTTTTTCATAACCGAACAGTTCGCTTTCGATGAGTTCCTTGGGGATGGCCGCGCAATTCACGGTGACAAGAGGGCCTTTGAACTGAGGGCTTTTATAGTGAATCGCCTGGGCGATCAATTCCTTGCCGCTGCCGGTTTCGCCCAGGATCAGCAACGGAGTGTCGGTGCTCTTGCTCACCATGCCTACGGTTTCAAGAATATCCTTGATGGGTTTGCTCTCCCCCACGATGACAGGCAGGTTTTTTTCCAGGTATTTTTGTTGGAGCAGTTTGAACTCCTTTTTCAGGGCGATGGTATCCAGGGCATTACGGACCGTTATGATAAGACTGTTCATATCCAACGGCTTGACAATATAGTCATAGGCGCCAAGCTTCATTGCCGATACGACGGTTTGGACATCCTCATACGCGGTAATCATAATGACCAATAATTCCGGGTATTCGCGTTTGATCGTCTCCAGGGCCTCGATCCCGCTCATCCCCGGTAAACCGATATCCAGCAAAACCAGATCGGGTTGGGTCTCCTGCATGGCGGCCAGCGCATCTTCAGCCGTGCCAAAACCTTGGACCTCATAATGCTTCTTCAATGCCAGGCTGATACCATCGCGGGCGATATCTTCATCATCGACAACAAAAAGAGAAAATGGCATCATCGTGGAAATCTCCTCTTTTCAATGGGCAGCGTGACGGTGAAATGGGCGCCGCCCAGTTGGCTTTCCTCTACGGTGATGGATCCGCTGTGATCGCTGACGATGCGTTGGGCAATGCTAAGGCCGATACCCGACCCGTCAGGGCTGGTCGTGAAAAAGGGATCGAAAATTTTGTCCCTTAGGTCTTTGGGGACCCCTGGTCCGGAGTCGGACACGGCGATGCTGATGGCATTGTCATGGGCATAGGATGAGACGGCGATCTTTTTCTTGCCGGTGGCCTCTTTGAGGGCTCTGCCGGCATTTTGGATGAGGTTCAGAATGACTTGCTCGATCAGCGCCATATCCCCGTAGCAGTTGGGCAATTTAGACGCCAGGGCTGTGGTGATTTCAATTCCCGCCTTGCGCATGGTTACGGCGGTGAGGTTAAGGACATTTTCCAGACACTGGTTGATATCGATTCTCACCATTTGTGGAGCGGTGGGTTTGGAGAAATCCAAAACCCGTTTGATGACGGCTTCCACTTTGTGGGAGGCCAGTTTGAGTTGCTTGACAATCTCCTGCATGAGTTCGATATCCTTGGGCAAAAAGGTTTTTGAGGCGCAAATTTGGTCAAGGGAGTAGAGATATGACGTGATGCCCGTAAGCGGATTGCGAATCTCATGGGCCATGCCCGAAGCGATTCTTCCAAGGGAGGCCATTTTGTTGCGATTGAGCAGTAGTTTTTCCAATTCCTTGGTGTGGGTGATATCCACAAGATTGATCAGGATGGCATCCTTGCCCTGGTAATTGAAGTTGCTCGCCCTACAGTTCACCCACTTGTAGGCCATTTCAGCCTCGGCTCGCCCACTGGCCAGAATGCGCAAATCCGCCTCCATATTGAAGGTTTCCTGCTTCATCATGTTTTGGCAGGCCATGGTGAGCTGGGCCAGATTCTCAGGATGGATAAAACGGAAGTCTTTGCTCCGGATCTTTTCTTCAAGTCCTGGCACGGACCGCTCCAGTTCGGGATTTTGATAGACCAATTCCGAGTCTTGAATAATGGCGATTCCGACAAGAGATTTTTCTACCAGGTCACGAAATTGCTGCTGGCTCTTGTCTCTTTCATCGGTTCTCTCCCTGACCAGCAGTTCGAGGGAATCCCGATGCCCTTTAAGCTCGAGCTGATTACGAATGCGTGCCTTGATGACAATGGGATTAAAGGGTTTGGTGATATAATCCACGGCCCCGAGCTTGAACCCCTCGGATTCGGTGGCCTGGTCCTTTTTAGCCGTGACAAAAATCACAGGAATGTGGCGGGTTCGGGGATCTGATTTTAAATATCGGCAAACCTCGAATCCATCTATATCCGGCATGATCAGGTCTAACAGGATCAGGTCGGGGTGGATCTCAGCGGCCTCGGCGATGGCGGGGGGGCATTGTCGGAAGTCATCGTATGGTCAACGGTCCTTTGCGATACCGGTGCGGATTGTCGCTTTTAATCACCGGGTATGCCACGGTAGATTGCGCATCATTTATGCGTTATTGATATTATGTGTTATTGATATTATGCGTTATTGATCTTAATTAAACAATCTTACATGCAAAAGTATCCTCACGTCAATCGAATCGTGCCGTTGAAGCGATTCTGACGGAATGTCGTTCACCACAGCAGACGCAGATTCAAGGATTTTACAAATATTGTTTTCCGCGTTGGGTCGGCCTCCGCGCCCTCCCGAACCTATGTAGGGCCGGCCTCCGTGCCGGCCGCGTGACACAGGATGCGCCTCGCCGCGCATCAAAGGCAGGGGCGGAGCCCTGCCCTACGGGGACCATTGGTCGAAACCGGCGCCCTGCAGGAAAGGTCGGCTTCTGCGCCGACCGTTTCAGACCGCGTCGGTGATTCGGTCGGTTCCTTTCTCTCTTTTCGATCCCGATCCCGGTTTATTGCGGCCTCGGGGTCGGGGGCGCTATTGGAATCGCTTTCGAATAGACGTCCGTGGGCTCTTCCAGCCTATTGTTTGCCGGATACCATGTGGCCGCTTGCGATATAGGCCATGGCCTCCTTCCACCAGGATGCGGTGGGATGATTGGGCCAGTCATTGTGCCCGGCATTTTTGAAGGACCATAGCTTTTTGGGTCCGGTCAGCGCGCTATATAAATTTAATGCGTGCCGGCTGGGTATCACGTTATCCTTTTCAGCCACACCAACGGCTACGGGGCGGTCAAACCCTTGCAGATACGTCACGCTGTCAAATCGATCCCTGACCAGCCAAGCTGCGGGAAGATACCAAAAGTGCGATTGGGCTACGGCGGCAAGGGAGTCCCAAGGCGTAATCAACAACAACCCGGCCAAAGAGGAAGAAGATTCGGAGGCCACGGCTGCGGCTACACCGCATCCCATGGATTCTCCGATCAGGAAGATGGGATCATCGAACTCGGTCCTGGCAGTGGAGATTCCTTTCAGGCCGTCTGCGATGAGATCCGCTTCGGTCAACTTCCCGTCGCGGCCGCCATAGCCGGGGTATTCCATTAGTATCACCCGGTATCCCATTGGTTCCAGCGCTTTGACATAGTAGTCGCGGTGCCATGCTGATCCGGCATTGCCGTGGAAAACAATGGCCGTTCCAATGGCGGATTGCGGCGCCGTAGCGCTGACCAGGCCTTGATAACCTTCTGCTTGGGGCCAATATTGCAGTCCAATTGCTGACAGTTGCGCTTTTGTTGGGCGCTCTTTGTCCGGATGATAGATCAGGCTGCGTTGCAGCAGGAAGACGGCCAATACCAGGAGTGTATAGCCGGCAGCGATGTAGGCGGTACAGCGTAGGATGACGCTCACGATATTCTCCCCTATTGTTGACAGCCTTGTGGGGATGTGGTTAGAAGCTATGTTCAAATGTGCATTGGCCCCATACGGTCTAATCAAGTAGCACTGAAGGTGAACGATGCCAATAGACAATTCAAACAGAGACAAAATCGCCGCCATCATTATGGCCGCCGGTCGCGGCTCCCGCATGAAAGGGTATGCCGGAAACAAAACACTGCTGCCATTGATCCCCCATGCATCGCTGTTTGAAGGAGATCGTCCCCTTTTGTTGCACTTGATGGACCAGTTGCCTGATGGCCCCAGAGCTGTCATCGTGCACCATTGCAAGGAAGATGTGATGCAGGCAGCGAGCGCATTGGATGTGACCTATTGCGAGCAACCCCAGTTGAACGGCACCGGTGGGGCCATTATTGCGGCCCAGTCTTTTATCCAGGAACAGAGCTGCGATCGTTTCATCATCACCATGGGGGACGTCCCTTTTGTCAGCAACGAGACCTACGCCCGTCTAGTGAGCGCCTTAGATGCATATGAGATTGTGGTACTGGGGTTCCGCCCCCTGGATAAGAAGCAGTACGGTGTGTTGGAGATTGAGGGGGACCATGTGCGGAAGATTACCGAATGGAAGTTCTGGAAGGACTATTCACCCGAGGCGCAGGCTGCGCTATCCATATGCAACTCGGGAATCTATGCCGTCACCCAATCGGCGTTGAACCACTACCTGCCCATTTTGGCCTCCCGGCCCCAGGTCGTGCATAAGGAAATCAATGGCCGGATGACTGCCATTGAAGAGTTTTTCATCACAGATATTGTCGAATACATGGTTGAGGACGGCAAAGCCGTGGGCTTTCTGGTCGCCGAGGACGAAACGGAAACCATGGGAATCGATGACGTCGGCGCCCTGGAAAAAGCCCAGGCATTCTATCGCCGTGGATTGGGGGGCTGAACCATTCCCTATCCCGATATTGCCCTATTAAAACCCGGACCTCAGGGGCAGGTGCGGTGGAATATCGAATGTCGAGCAAGGAACCGCAGAATGTCGAAGTAAGGTATTCTGCCATTTAAAATAAAAAGGATAGAGCATAGCGATTCC
Source organism: Desulfobacteraceae bacterium (assembly GCA_037387725.1). Lineage (GTDB taxonomy): Bacteria > Desulfobacterota > Desulfobacteria > Desulfobacterales > Desulfosarcinaceae > JARRKU01. The sequence continues at coordinate 3,268 of JARRKU010000005.1, read as the reverse complement.
ACAATTCGAAATTGGATATTCCTTGTTCGACATTCTGCGATTCAGATCCTGGTCTTCAACAGGGCCAATCCTTCCTCCCGGGCCTTCAGAACGGTCTTCAATTCCACGGCCTGGAACTCCTCACGATTCAAGATTTTGTCCTTTAACACGTTTCGGTAGAGCCGGTACTCATCTTTAGCCGATATGTTGGCGTCAACTTTTGCGGTATATAGAAAATCATCGATGGGGCCGTTTTTGCCGTTCACATTGCCTTGGGTCAGATCGACCCGATGACAGCCATCGCTGAGAAAACAGTGCACCATGGGCAAGTAGGGAAGGGCGTACCTTTCGATGATCGCCGCGGTGCCGGTGACCAGAGCTTCCGTCATGGCATAGATGCCAATCCATTTCCGCACCGACAGATCCAATTCCAACGCCAGGGTGGCGATGACGGCGTGCTTTGTGGTGCAACTGCCCTTGCCATCCTCGAACAGGCTCATAAGATCATCGCGGTTGGCGTTGTATCCATACGGAAGATGATGCACATACGCACATGCCCCTTGAAATGAGGCGAGATTCATTTCAACGAAAATCTTGGAAATGGCGCCCCTGGGACGAATTTCCCTGTCGGGGAATACAGAATACAGGTCCATGTTACCTCCGGGTCATACTGTTGCCGTTTAGCATAATCAGTCCATCGCATATAATAAAGGCTGCGGTGTTAGATTTTCGTGAGGCCCCACCCATGACAATTGCATTCCTTCCCATCCGGCGATATTTAAAATCTATGAACTCACGATTTTCTTCCTCCGCCGGGCTGCAGGCCATCGTATTTGCTCTGGTATCGGCCGCGTTCACCACCATCTATCTGCTGCAGCCGGTGCTGCCCGTGCTTCAGCAGGAATTCGGCGTAGATGAAAGCCATGCCTCCCTGGCCATATCAGCGGTGATCCTTGGGGTTGCCTTGTCAAATCTGCCATTCGGGAAATTGGCAGACCGGTATTCCATCAAACCGATCATTGCCGCCGGCGGCATGGTGGTGGTGGTCTGCAGTTTGGGATGCGCTTTGGTTCAGCAGATGCCGCTGCTGATCACGTTAAGATTTGTCCAAGGCCTATTCATTCCGGCGCTTACGACATGTCTGGCCGCGTTTCTGGCTAAGCATTTGCCGGTTGAACGGCTCAATGTGGTGATGGGTTCATATGTATCGGCTACCGTGGCCGGAGGACTTGGAGGAAGGTTGTTGGGCGGCTGGATCCATCCCCCCCTGCATTGGCGATACGCATTTGTAACGGTTTCAGTTCTGGTGCTGGTGTCTACTTTGATGGCGGTCTATTATCTGCCGTCGGATGCACGCGATTCATCGCCCCAGGTGGATCAGGACGGCTTCATGGCGCTGCTCAAACGCCGTGAGTTGTTACGCATATATTCCGTGGCATTCCTTTCATTCTGGGTATTTTCCGCATTGTTCAACTTCCTGCCGTTCTATTTGGCCGGACCGGCGTTCGGTGCGTCGACCCAACGCATCACCTTCATGTATATGGCCTACGTTCTTGGAATTATAGTTGGCCCCATCTCCGGCAAGCTCAGCAACAGGATCGGCAACGGCGCCACTATGATACTGGGGGCCTTGGTACTGGCGTTTTCCCTATCAATAACCCATATTGCCAGTATCTGGGCGGTGTTGATCGGCCTATGCGGGGTCTGCATGGGGTTTTTTGCTGTGCATGCCGCTGCCGCCGGCTGTCTGAACCATAAACTGAAGTCGAGCCGAGGGCGCGCCAATTCCCTTTACGTGTTGTTCTACTACCTGGGCGGTTCTATCGGGATTACCATCAGCGGATACGGGTATCAAAGATTCGGTTGGCCGGGGGTCACGGGAATTAGCCTGGGGCTGCTGGCTGTGATACTGATCGCTGGAATCGTGGAGATGAGAGCGCTACCTGCTGTGTCGCGCGATGACTAGCAGCTAGTTCCAAACCTGCCAATAGGATATCCGTTGTGATGGGTAGCGTCGTTCCCCCTCAAAATCCGCAATGCATACCTCGGATGTGCCCCTTTACCGAGCTTGCGATACACCTGGTTTTGAAATATCCTGACGCTTTTTTGCGGTGTATGTTTTGACACCATTTCCGGCCGATGCCTGTTGCCCTGCGGGCAGGGCAACGGTCTGAGGTCGGTTTGGCCTCAAACCGCTGCCCGGCGTCCACAGCATGAGCGCTGTAATGCCTCAAATCTGCTACGGCGTTATCCTTGAGTTGGTCAATTAGAAATGAAATCCCGCAAACGCCAATACATGGGTGCCGCCGGCTTCCCCGTCTATACCGGCGATTGTGATTTCAGCATCGGAGTAGCGCAGATCCAATCCGATATTAAAATGCTGGGCAACGGTATAGACTGCGCCGCCGCTGATCCAGAATCCAATATTGCTGTCATCTTCGGAAGCGCTCTGTCCAAAGAGGGATGCGGATACTTCGCCTTTGATCCATGCGATGCCGCCGCCGATGTAGGGCTTGAACTGATCCGTGACCGAAAAATATTTTCTGACGCCGAGATTGATCTCGCGGGTCTCTCCTTCGACTTTAATGCTGCCGATGTAATCATCGTCTTCAGAAAACAATAGATCAGCGGCAATGGAGATCGGCCAGTTTTGGGCCTTGAAGTCAAGCATGAGGCCGTACTCTCGCTGCGATTCGACCGGTTCCCAATTGTCGGAATCAAGCTCTTTCTGACCATACATGAAATTGACATTCCCGCCAGCCCATGCGGTATTGATTAGAAGAAAGGTCAACAAACTCACCGAAACCAGTACCACTGCCAAACGCTTCTTTCTCATCTTTGTGCTCCTTGCAATTTCTGTAGTTTTTTGAATTCCAGTCAACGTTCCATTTTAAAAGTGAAATTCAGGTATAATGCCGACTATAGCGTGAGACGAAACGAGGATACCACAGGGCTATGTCACTATCACTACCAAAAAATAACGGATAAAATACGGTATAAATATAAGTAATATGTGGCCGGGTGCAGATTGTTCCAGTCATGACGGATAGCACATGGCTGGCATTAGAATAGAGCGCTCTTCATCTTGACCTGGAACAGCGCTTTGGGACGGGGAGTTTGGCTGGCATCCCCTTCCGAGGTGCGCGCGTAGCGCCAACCTCGGAAGGTCACCATGTTAAAAAGTTGAAGGATTATGTCAGTGATTTAACCGCTTCCAATGCGGCATCGTAATCCGGTTCTTCGCCGACTTCTTTTACCAGTTGGTAGTATCTGACCACTCCCTCACGGT
>JARRKU010000004.1:0-51751 GCA_037387725.1 Desulfobacteraceae bacterium | reverse complement strand
AACCTGGTGCAAGTAGGCCAGCGCCATTCGGATGGGGGCTTTGATGGCGGCAGTGCTGCCCGGCATGGGGACCGTTTCGAAATGCGCGGCCCTGCGGTAACCGGGCAAATCCGTCACCAGAACCTCTCCGCCCCAAACGGTACCGTCGGGGCCATAGCCGGTCCCGTCAAAGGCCAACCCGATCACCGGTTCATCCAGTCGGTGTTCGGCCATACAGGCGGCCACATGGGCATGGTGGTGCTGGACCTGCTTTACGGGGAGCGCCTGCCGGGATTTGGCCCATTGGGTGCTGAGATAGTCGGGATGCAGATCGCAGACCACCTGCTCTGGCGAGATATCCAGAATGCGTTTGAAATGATCGATGGTCAATCTGAAGAAGTTTTCAGTGGCCAGGTTTTCGAGATCCCCGATATGCTGACTGACAAAGGCCTGGCTGCCCTTGGTGAAGCAAACAGTGTTCTTCAACTCGGCGCCACAGGCCAGCACTGAGGGGAGATCGTCTTTCAAAAAGACCGGCACCGGTACAAACCCTCTGGATCTGCGGATCTGCCGCGTCTCGCCGCCGGCCCGGCGGACGATGGTGTCATCGCTGCGCAGATAGATCTCCCGGTCATGGACCAGGAAATAATCGGCGAGCCCCTTGAGCCGTTCAAAGGCGTCGTCGTTGTCGATGGCAATGGGCTCTTCGCTCAGGTTGCCGCTGGTCATTACCAGCGCCGTAAAGCCTTGATTCAACAACAGGTAGTGCAGGGGCGTATAGGGCAGCATCACCCCATAATAGCGGTTGCGCGGCGCCACACTGAAAGCCAGCTTTTCCGGCATCTTCTTGGTCAGCAAAACGATGGGCCGTTGAATGGAGGTGAGCAGCCGCCGCTCTTCAGGGGTGACATCGGCAAAACCGCCAACGGTCTCTACGTCCGGGGCCATTACGGCCAGCGGCTTCTCTTCGCGCACCTTGCGTTGCCGCAGCCGTTCGACGGCGCGGTCATTCAAGGCGTCGACGCAGAGATGAAATCCCCCCAGGCCTTTGACGGCCACGATGCGACCGTCCGCGATCATTTTCGCTGCCTGTACAATGGGATCGCTGGTCGCCACTTGCGAGCGGCGGTTATCGTAGAAGGCCACCTGCGGACCGCAACGGCTGCACGCATTGGGCTGGGCGTGGAAGCGGCGATCGTTGGGATCGTCATATTCCGCCTGGCATTGGGCACACATCGTGAAGTTGCGCATGGAGGTTTTGGGGCGGTCATAGGGTATATCGTCGATGATGGTATAGCGGGGGCCGCAATTGGTGCAATTGATGAAGGGGTAGCCGAAGCGGCGATCCCGGGGATCGAAGAGCTCGGCCAGGCAGTCATTGCAAATGCTGACATCGGGTGAAATGAGGGTGGCGCGCAGATCGCTCTTGCGGCTCCTGGCGATGGTAAAATCGTCGAATTGTTCCGGACGCGCCTCCTTTTGGTTGATTTCGACAATATGGGCCAGGGGCGGCGGATGGGACGTCAGGTCTTCGATGAAGGCGTCGAGATCGCCTTGGTCGCCCTGTGCATGAATGGCGACCCCGGCCGGGGTGTTGGATACCTCACCGGTCAGATGATGGCGCTGGGCTGTTTGGTAGACAAAGGGCCGGAAACCGACGCCTTGAACAATGCCGTTGACTTTGATCTTCAGGGCGGTTCGACTATTGGTCATGGGGAGGTTTCACCGTTGGACCGGAGCGCCAGCCGCTCTTCAATTTCCTTGATGGCGCGATCAAGGGCCTCGGTGTCCAGGGGTTTGTTGAAAAAAGCGCTGGCTTTCAGGGCAAAGGCCTGACGGGCTAGATCTTTATCGCCATGACCGGTGATCACGATCACCTCGGTTGGCGGCGCAATGGCTTTGATCTGGCGCAAGACATCAAAGCCGTCCTTTCCCGGCATCTTGATATCCGTCAGCACGATGGCCGGCCGTTCTCGGCGGAACAACTCCAATCCCTGCATCTCGTTCTCGGCAGACAGGACGCGATGACCGCACGCTTCAAGGTAAAGCGTCAACATCTGCAAGGTGGGCAATTCGTCGTCGATAATGAGAATGGTGGTCATGGTGTCTCCCCTTTTTTACTGACCCAACGGCGGGCTTCGGCTTCGTCTTGGAAGATGGTGATCTGGACAGGAAATACATCGGATAAGGTCTGGAACATGCGCGATAGTCCGAACTGGGTGGCGTCGTCAACCAATAGGGCGGTTCTGATACCCCAATTATCGGAATAATGGGTTTCGATATGATCGACGATTTTAAGCATGGCATTATAGCCGAAGGACTCGCTGGGGAAACACGCTCTGAAATCCCAGATGTCATATTGTTTGCCTGTAGGGTAGAGCGCGTTTTCACTGTCCAGGGCCTCAATGATCATCTCCGGCGTAACCACTGATCCGTCTTTGAATTGCACATAGACGCAGTGTTCCTGCTCCTCTATGGTATACTCCCCGGCCATGCATCCTCTTTACTGAGGGGTCTCTTCCTCGGGTTCCATGCGCCTTTTATGGCGGCCACCGCACGCTGCGCTCAACGCACCCCTACCGGTTGGCTGATTTGGGAAATGTCAGCGTAAAGCGGGCGCCGCCCTTTTTCCTGTTTTCCGCCTCGATCCGGGCGCCATAATCCTGTAATATGCCATAGGTAATGGCTAAACCCAAGCCCATTCCTTTCCCCACTTCTTTGGTGGTGTAGAACGGTTCGAAAATTTTGTCCTTGATGCCGCTGGGTATGCCGGCACCCGTATCCTCCACCGTGCAGACAACGCCATCTTCCGAAGCAAAAGTGCTTAATTTAATGATCTTGTCCGCCTCTTCCCGGACCTCGGCCGGCAGATGCTCGATGGCGTCCCGGGCATTGCTCACCAGATTGAACATCACCTGCTCGAGCCGATTGGCATTGAACACGATGTGGGGCAGCGACCAGTCGAGATTGAATTCCACATGGATATTGTTCAACACCAGTTGCTGTCCGATGATTTTAATGACGTTGTCAATGACAGCGTTTAAATCGACGCGTTCCATTTTAAAATCCGGTTTGCGGCCGAACTCTCTCAACCGGTTGATAATACCCGATGCCCGGTCCACCTGTCCGGCCACCGACAGGGCCACCTGATCGATCTCCTCAGGCTTCAGGGGCCTGCCGTTGGCCACCATACGGCGCAGATAGTCATTGCCGATCTTGATGGCATTGAGCGGCTGGGTCAGCTCATGGGCCATGCCGGCGGACATCTCTCCCAGGGTCTGCATCTTGGTGGCCTGGAAAAGCTGGGCGTCCTTTTCCATGGCCTCCGTTATATCCGTCGCCGCCAGGATAATGGCCTGCCGGTCATTGAATCGAATGGGGCAAGCCTTTACCCGGATATAGACGGGGGTGCCGTCTTTTCTATAGTGGCGGACCTTCTGATGGATGAAACAAGTCGGGAACCATTCATCCTTGCCATCGGTTGCCAGCTCAAAGGCCTGGAGCTCAAATTCTCCCAATTCGTTAAAATTACGCCCTAAAAGTTCGTATTTGGAATAGCCGTATGATTCGATGGCCGCCGGATTGACATCAATAATTTCCAAGGATTGATGATCGATCACGAAAATCGGATTGGGACCGCTGTCAAAGAGCGAGCGGTACTTCTCCTCGGATTCATGCAGCGCTTCCTCGGCGTGCTTGCGTTTGGAAATATCGAGAAATGCGCCGCTGATAAAATCGATTTTATCATTGGCATCTTTGACCACCTGGCTGCTGGCCTGCAGCCACACCACGCTGCCATCCTTTTTGCGGATGCGGTATTCCTTGAGGGACTGTTGATCGCCTTTCAGGGTCGTCACGAACTGATCCCGGTCACCTGCCAGATCCTCATCCAGGATCAAATCGGTCCAGCGCAGCTTGCGGTTGAGAAAATCCTCCTTGGCGTAACCGGTCACCGCTTCGATCTTCTGGTCGAAAAAATCGATGGACCCGTCCGGATATCCCTTGAAGACAATGTTGGGAATGTTGTTGATCAGCAGACGGTAGTTGCGCTCGCTCTCTTTCAGGGCTTCCTGGGATCGCTTTTTTTCGGTGATATCCACGGCGATGCAGAGAAATCCGCTGATGGCGCCCTCCGGATCCCGCAACGGGTTGATGGACAGCTCCACCGGAAAGGCGTGGCCGTCCTTGCGTACGTAGGTCCACTCCTCCGGTTCATTGGCGTTTTTGGCGGCATGGTGAAAGAAAAGGTCCATTCCCTCTATGGGGCGTCCTATCTCTTTATCCAGCTGTGTCACCCGAGCCTTGAGCTCTTCAAAATCATGAAACACCAGGGGGGTCAATTGTCCGATCACTTCGGCCGCCGAATAGCGCAGGAGGTTCTCGGCCCCTTTGTTGAAAACGATAATGGTGCCGGCTTGATTCGTTGCGATGATGGCCATGTGGGTGGCTGAATCCAGAACCGCTTTGCGTTGGGCATTGGCCACCTGAAAGCGGTGCAAAATGCGCTCGGTCTCTTCAAATTGCTTGACCACCAGATTGGCGGTGATCTCAGCTGACTCCCGCGACAGCCGGATCTCTTCTTTGAGAATCTCGTTTTCCTCCACCAGGGCCTGGATGGGGCATCGCTCACGATCCTCGCAGGCCGCGCATCGGGTCGGCCAGGCGCAAGCCAGGCTTGCCAGATTGGCATTTTTTGATAGTTGGGTGGTGGGCATCATATACCTGCCTATTATGGATGTTCGCTTCGTAATCGACCCGTCCAATCAAGACGGCCAAATGGTATAGGCACCGACCGGCCGTCCCGGGTGCCGGCCGGGATGGGCTTCAGGGGTCAATCACATGCACTGTGCAGACAAGGCACGGATCAAAAGAGCGAACAACATGCTCGACTTCAATGGGATCACCGGTATCCCGCACCGACGTCCCCACGATGGCCTCTTCCCAGGGCCCGCGCACACCGTTCGCATCTGTGGGAGAGGCGTTCCAGGCTGTCGGCGTGATCACCTGGTAGTTGACGATATGGCCATTTTCGATTTTAAGCCAATGTCCGAGAAATCCCCTGGGCGCCGTGATAAATCCATACCCCTGGGAAGTCACTTTTTTTGTATAATCTTTGTAGAACGGCCCTTTACACGACACCATCTCCGACAGCCACTGATCGATGGCCGGCAGCAGCATGGCCGGCCGGATCAATCGCGCCATCTGGCGCAGCAACACGCTGGCGCCGCTGGCCTCCAGCGTCTCGACAAAAAGAGGATGACCCGATATGACCATGTCGGCCAGGGGGCCGGTCTCGGCCGGCTGGCCGCCGTAGCGGGGAGCTTTGGCCCATGTATATTTCTTATCATCACCCTCACCGTCCAGTGGCACGGTACGGCCTTCGAACGGATGTCGGTCCGGCTGCTCATCCTTAAAAAATGAGGAGGAGATATCTTCGCGGATGATATGCGGATCGAGCGGTTTCACCCCCTGCCCGCTGTAAAAACCCGCAAAAGCAAAGCCTCGAAGTTCACCCTGCCGACCCACCGCGGTATCCTTTGGCAGATCCGGTCCGCCACAGCTGATGAAAGTGTCGTGGGCCCGTCCCACCCTGTCAAGGCCGAGCGCCCTTGCGTACCGTATGAAAAATCCAAGCTCGCTGTCATGGTGGTCCGGCGACTCGTCCAGCCATGCATCCAGATCCTGCCATGAGCAAATACCATTCAACCGCTCCAGCGCACATCCCAGGATTCGATCTTCGTACCATTTGCGGAAATTGAGCAGGATGTGGCGGCAGTGAATGATATCACTGTCGGCCGGGACGGTGACGACCCCGCCCGGCACCATGAAGGAAGAGTGGGGCCACTGCCCCCCCAAAATGGCGATAATCTCCAGCAGCCGTTTGGTCTCCTGAACCGTTTGAAGGGTGGCCTCCCCTTTGAGAACGGCATAGCGCCTGAAGGCTTCGCTAAATAGGGGCTGATGGGTATAGCTTGTATGGATGAGGTCCGGCATGAAGAGCAATACGGCATGACGCACATCGTTTTGAAGCTGCTCCACCATCAAGGTCACATTGCGAAGGCGCTTGGCATTGTCCGGGATGTCGACGCCATAGGCCATGTCCAGCGCCTTGGCCGCGGCATTCAGATGGGCTGTGGTGCAGATACCACATATCCTTGGCGTTATGACCAGGCTGTCCATGGGGCCGCGCCCGATCATCAGGTTTTCAATCCCCCGGTACATGGTCCCGACACTGCGCACCTGGGTGACCACGTGATCGTCCATCTCCAGATGCAGTTCCAGGTCCCCTTCCACCCGGTTGAGGGGAATCACTTTTCGCGTCTTTTTCATAATAGATCAGATACCTGTCTCGCGTTTGATCAGCCGCTTGGGTGCTGCCGCAGCCGCCATGCCTTTGTATGCCATATAGTGGGCCCTGCTGACCCCGTCCGGCAGTTCAATGGGAATCCCTTCAATATTGCGGGTTTCAAAAAAGGGATATTGCTGGGGGAAATCCGGGCGCGTGCACCCGAAGCAGGGAACGCCCACACGTGTCTTCGATGAACGCCGATTCCAGAGCACCTTGTTGCAGGGGCCGGTGACCAGCGGGCCGTGGCACCCCATATAGAAAAACAGGCATCCCCGCTCGCCGAACCGTTTCTCCTCCACCCGATACTCATGATACTCGTTGCGGGTACACCCCTGGTGGACCATCACACCGTACCAGTTTACCGGCGTATTGTAATGCCCCAGGTCCAGGGGCATATCGGCCGCAATGGCGGAAAGGGCTCCCACCACCACCTCGCAATGGCAGGGGCAACCCGGCAGATTGATCACCGGCAAACCGTTGGGCGTCCTGAAATCCTGGCCCAGGAGCCCGCCCATCTCCCATTTGGTAAATTGAAGGCCACTGGCCATGATATCGCTGTCCGCGCCGATGCCGCCAAAACTGGCGCAAGTCCCCACGGCCAAAACATATTGGGCTTTTTGGGCCAGTGCTTATATCAGATTTATTTGGGGGCCGGAGGGGAGCATGTCAAACCGGCCATTGCCGCCCGGGCCATGAATCACCGAACCTTCGAGACAGAGAATATCCAGGGATTGTTCGCCGCTTAAAATACGCGCATTGAGCGCCTCCAAATCATCCCGGGATGCAGTGGACAGGGATTGATGCCAGAGCAAATCCAATCCCAGGAAATTGAAAAGTTCGATAATGTCGGGCGTATCCGCGTTAAAAAGCGACCAGGTGTCGCCACCGCAGCTGCCGCCTTGAATCCAGTATAGGCTTTTGGACATTGGTTCCCCCAGGGCAGTCAACAACCCCCGCATTGCGGGCGCTTTTAATATGGTTGGAGCACCGCATGCGTTGCACGCGGTAAAAACTTAGATGATAATATTCTAAAGCTGACAAAGGGTTTATTTCAAGGGGGCAGTGACGATTCTCAACAATAGCGATAGGGGGCAGCGTTTAAAACACCGCTGACGCAAATTATTATAGCATCATGGGGGAGGCGAATACAAGCCGTTGATCGATCCATCGCCCGGTTCCGTTTCTTTTTTTCACCGGAGCGGCTTCTGCCGCCAGGTGATCCAGCAGCTTGGTCACGCGCTGGGTTTGAGATCGCGCGGTTTGCAAACGTTGACTTTTGAGGCGGAGACCCTGGCACACTTTTCACATACATAGTGGGGATCAGCCGTCAATTCGTAAATCTTTCGGATATGCTTCTTGATGTCGCTCTTTTCCCATTTGCAAAACGATCGTTCTTGTAAAGGCTTGTCCATCGGTCCCTCATTCGTTCGCTTTTTTGATCCCTAATGGATAATGCACGGTGCGGGAAAATCAAATCGTGCCGGCATCGGCGGCCTTGTACAAACGGGCCACCATCGCCCAGGCACCCGCTTACAGCGGCCAGAAAACAGGAATCAACAAAGCGCCCATAACCAACACCAGGAGGTTCAACGGAATGCCCAGCTTGAAGTAATCAGTGAAGCGGTACCCCCCCGGTCCGTATACCAGCAGATTAGTCTGATAGCCGATGGGGGTGGCAAAGCAGGCGCTGGCGCCGAAGCAGACCGCCATGATAAAGGGTTTGGGGTTGACGCCCAGTCCTGCTGCCGCGGAAATGGCAATGGGCAGCAGCAGCACGGCCGTAGCGTTGTTGCTCAGCAGCTGCGTACTGATACTGGTCAACAGGATGATGCCGCCTAAAACCAGCGAAGGCGGCCACCCATCCAATGCGCTTAAAAAGAGGTCGGCATAGTGCTGGCTGGCCCCGGTTTTATCCATGGCCATGCCCAGCGCGATGGTTCCGGCGATCAACAGCAAAACATTGCTTTGCAGTGCACGATAAGCCTCCCTGAGCGGCAGACAACCGGTAGCCATCATCAAAAACACGGCTGCCAAAGCACATACCATGATATCGGCCATACCGGTGGATGCCGTCAGAACCAGTCCACCGAAAATCATACCCGCCACCGGCGCCTTTCGCTTGTGTTCGATCTCGTGGTGCACGTCATCGACCATTATCCAGTCGCTGCGCCCGCGCAGCTGATCCAGTTCATCCTGTCGGCACCACACCAACAGCACGTCGCCCATTTTGAGGCGAATGTCGTGCAATTGGGTTTCGGAATAGTGCAAACCGCTGCGCTCCACCGCCACGACATGAAGCCTTTCATCGCGGACCAGATAGGTGTTTTTAAGCTGCCGCCCCACCAGGCTCGACTGGGGGGTGATAATCAGCTCCACCACCATGGTCGTGCTGATGCCGTCAAAACGCATCCCGTTCTCCGACGGCGGCAGCGCCGCCACCTTGCTGTTGAGCAGTTGCATGAGCGCGTTGGGCGTCCCTTTCACCAGCAGCAGATCGTCCGGCATCATGGTGACCATGTCCCGGCATGGATGGAAGATCTGGGAGCGCCGGATCAGCTCCAAAACTTCTATGCCGGGATATTTTTCGGGGATATGGGAGCAGGGGCTTAACCCGGAGAGCTTGCTCTCTTCGGTGATCACCATTTCGGCCAGATAGCGGCGCTGACCGCCTTCACTCAATTCACATGTGGGATTGAGCAGATCGGGCATCACCCGAGGGGCCAGGACCATAATCATCGCCAACCCGATGACGGCAATGGGAATTCCCACGGCGGAAAGCTCAAACATGCCGAAATGGCCATACCCGTAGTCGGCGGCCAGATCGCTGACGATAATGTTGGTGGAGGTCCCGATCAAAGTGCAGGTGCCGGCCAGAATCGAGGCGTAGGAGAGGGGAATGAGATATTTGGAAGGGCTGGTGCCCAATCGGCAACTCAAGCTCAGCACTACCGGAATAAAAAGGACCACCACCGGCGTGTTGTTGATAAAAGCCGATGCAACGGCCGCGATCACCAGTATGACCAGCATGGCCATCCACGCCTTTCCCCCCGTCCAGTCCATGACCTTTTTCCCGATGAATCCCACCGTACCGGTTCGGATCATGGCCTGGCTGATCAGGAACATGGCACCAACGGTGAGAACCGCCGGATTGGAAAAACCCGACACCGCCTCCACCGGTTTCAAAATGCCGGTGATCATGAGCGCCACCATGATCCCGATGGCCGTCAGGTCGACGGGCAGCTTCTCGCTGATCAAAAGATAGATGGTGATGATTAATATACCGGTGACAATCCAAATATCCATGACACCTGCCTTACGATGAAATGGGGAGCCAACAACGCTGGGCTTTGAAAATTATCGTTTGAAAAAACTATGCATCAATCAGCGAGGGTCAAAGGACTGACCGGGCATTAAGAGTGGCGGCAAGCCGCCTTATAAGGATCCGGCCCGTCTACAGGCGCACCAGCTCGTACTGCCGGCTCCCCAGGCCCAGTTTCTCCCCGTAGGCCAGCTGGATAGGCCAATCGACATTGGGATAGAGGATTTTGAATTTGTCACCGCCGGGCTCGATACGCTCCCCCAGCTGGGTATTGGCCAGGCCCGGCTCGGCGTTGACCAAATCAACGCTGGCCTGGTCAAGGGCGATGGGATCGGTTGATGCGGCCACGCCGATGTTCTTTACAATGGGTGCGTCATTGGCCGGGTAGCAATCACAGGCCGGGGATACATCGGTGATGAAATTGACGAAGAGAGACTTTCCGGCCTTATTCTTGAGCACGCCGGCGGTATACTCCACCAAGCTCTCAAGGAAGGTAGGGATCTCCTGATCCCACCGGACTTCGATGGCTTCGTTGGGGCAGATCAGGATGCACTCGCCGCACCCGATGCACTGCGCCTCATCCACCGCGGCGATCTCATCGACCACGGACAGGGCCTGTTGGGAGCAGTGTTCCACACAGGCTTCGCAGCCGATGCAGTTCTCGGCGTTGATCTGGGGCGAGACCGTGGAGTGCATGGCCAGCTTGCCTTTGCGCGAAGCCGCGCCCATGCCGGTGTTTTTGATGGCCCCGCCGAACCCCGAGAGTTCATGCCCTTTAAAGTGGGCCACTGAGACAAAGGTGTCCGCCTCGACAATCTCCTTGGCGATATAGACGCTTTCGAAATGTTTGCCGTAGACATCCACCGAGACCTCGGATTTACCGCGCAGTCCGTCGGCGATTACCAGGGGAGCTTCCACCACGGCATAGGCGAATCCGTTCTGAATGGCGGATGTCAGGTGGTGGGCGGCATCACTGCGGCTTCCTGAATAGAGCGTGTTGGCATCGGTAAGAAAGGGAACCCCACCGGCCTGTTTGATGGCCGCAACAACCCGGCGGATATAGAGAGGCCGGATAAAGGCCGCGTTTCCCAACTCACCGAAATGGACTTTCACGGCGGTCAAATCCCGCTGGCCGACCACACGGGAAAGCCCGGACGCTTCCAGCAGCATATCCAGTTTGGCCATCATGTTCTTCTGCACATTGGCACGAAGATCGATGAAGTAAACTTTAGCGGCCATATGCACCTCCAAAGGCATTAACTATTGTTTTTTCCAAATGGCCCCGATACGTGCCTGGGCCTCCCGCACATCGGCATCATTCATGTACGGCATCACTTTGGGCATCGAGCGGACAAATTGCTTGGCCACTTCGGCCGCCTTTTGGGTCAAGGCCTTGACTCTTTCGGGCTGCTGATCTTCATCTTTCAATTCCGGATATTTACCCATCAATTCTTTCATTCTCGGCATCAGCACCTCCAATCCATCCGCCAATTCATGCATGGCATCGGCTACGGCCGGTGCATCGGCCGCTTCATCCAGTTTACCGACATAGGTCTCAAGCAGGTCGATGTACTGTTCGTTGACCTCGATGACATCGGAATAATCTGCGCTGCCGCCGCAAGCGGTTAAGATAGAACATGCCGTCCCCAAACAGAGCAACAAAATTACGGCTGGTTTCATTAAATCGTCTCCTTTGATTTTTGTAGGTGGCACAATACCTTAAATCTACATTCCACTGCTGCGTTTGTGCATTACGGTATGATCATTGCGCTATGGCCTGGCGCTGAAAACGGGGTTTCAACGATGCAGGTGTTTCGGCTTACCCTTCAGCTAAAACCTCCCGGATCTTGGCGCTTAACTGCTTGATATCAAATGGCTTCTGAATAAAACCGGAGCAGCCCCGGGAAAGAATCTCCTCGGCTTGGCCGGTAATGCTGTAGCCGGTGGAGAGCAATACCTTCGCATCAGGCTGCACACTCTTAAGATGGTCAAAGACCGCGCCCCCTCCCAGATCGGGCATGATCATATCCAGAATCACCATGTCGATTCGCTCGTGTTGGGCATTGAATATTTCAACGGCCTGACGGCCGCCGGATGCGGTCAACACAGTATAACCCAGCTTTTCCAGCATGGGTTTGTTGACTTTCAGGATCAGCTCTTCGTCATCCACCAGAAGTATGGTCTCACTCCCCCTGGCCAGAGCGTCCTTGGCCCCCGGGCCACTTTGAACAGCTACTTCCGAAGCCGGCAGAAAGATATAGAAGGTTGTGCCTTCTCCCACCTCACTGGTAAAATCGATTGCCCCACCATGATTTTTGATAATCCCGTAAGCCGACGCCAACCCCAAACCGGTTCCCCGCCCGATCTCTTTGGTGGTAAAGAACGGCTCGAAAATCTTTTGCTGGATGGCTTGATCCATGCCAACACCGGTATCGGAGACCGAAATTTGCACATAGCGGCCCGGTTCAATCTCGAATTGCCGGGCAAACTTTTTTTCAAGTTCCACATTTTTCGATTCAAGATAGATGTGACCGCCATCAGGCATCGCCTGCCAAGAATTGATATAGAGATTCAAAAGAACCTGTTCGATCTGGTTCTGGTCGGCCATTACGGTCCACAGATCCGTTGCCGTCTTCTCGTGGATGGTAATCTCCTTGCGTGTCCTTCCGAACATTTGGGCTGTATTCTGGAGAATACGGTTAAAGTCGAGCGCTTTGACGATATATTTGCCCCCGCGTGCAAATCCCAGCAACTGGCGGGTCAGATCGGAACCGCCCTTGACACAGGCTTCGATGCTTTTCAATTTATCGAACTGGGGATTTGATTCTTCCATATCCAAAAGCATCAATGATACATTGCCCTGAATGCCCATCAGCAGATTATTGAAATCATGGGCCACTCCCCCGGCCAAGGTCCCGATACCTTCTAGCCGCTGAATCTGCTGCAGTCGTGATTCAAGACGCGCCTTTTCTTGCTCCGCGTTGAGCTTATCGGAGATATCCAGAACAAGACCGCGATAACCCACCGGCTGACCATCTGCATCGGTGATCAGCTCCGCCGTCCACTCGATGGTACGACGGGTGCCGTCCTTGCGGATGATGGTATATCGCTCCAGATTGACCGGTTTGCCGGTGCGGCGAATGTTTTCATATTTCTCGATCATCTCCTCGGCCGTGTCTGGATCCATATAAGCCCGGCAATTCATGCCTTTCAGTTCGTCCGGTTCATAGCCGAGCATATGGGCCACCGTATCGTTGAAAAAGATCATATTGCCTTTTAAATCAAATTCGTAATAGCCATTTTCCATATTTTCGATGATCGACCGATACTTCTCTTCACTTTTTCGTAGCGCCGTTTCTTTCTCCTGGCGCGCCTCCACCTGGTCCAAAAGTTTCCGATTGGAGGCTTCCAGGTCCCGGGTGCGCTCGCGGACCAGCTCTTCCAGTTGCTCCTGATAGCGACGCAGCTCCAGCTCGGCTTTTTTGCGGAAGGTGATCACCCGCAACGACCCGACGATCTTTTCCGGCTGGTCGTCAGCATCGCGTTTGACCGAAGCGTTGACCGCGCAATGCTCGATGGCGCCATTCTTATTGGTCAAACTGATTTCAAAATCGGTGACTTTGCCCTCTTTAAGAAGGATTTCTATCAGACGCTGGCGATCCTTGGGATTTTGATAGAGCAGGTCCATGTTGGCCCCGATGAGCTCATCGCGGGTGTAATGTGAAACATTTTCAATGGAGGGGCTGAGTTCCAGAATCCGGCCGTCAAAGGAGGCCTCGTAATAGACGTCCTGGATGTTGTCAAAAATGCCGCGGTATTTTTCCTCTCCTGCGCGGATATCCTCCTTCATCAGCGCAAAGGCATCGGATGTTTCCTGAATCTCCTTGAATGCCGAATGGGTATGAAAGGCCTGGATGAGATCGTTTTGCTGGATGGCCATGGCCTCTTTTTCGAGCCCGGCCAGAGGGCGAATGATTCCCCGCGCCAGCACGAGACCGACAACGGTGGCCAGCACCGACAACCCCATGGTCAGCCATAGATTGTCGCGACGGTTGTCTTGAATGCTCCCCAAATAGTCGCGCTCTGGAAGATAGACACCGATGATCCAAGGCCACTGCTTGTTGTCGAAAGGGGTAAACATGGCCGTGTAAGCTTCGCCCTGGTAGTCAAATCGTGCAAACCGCGGTTCGGTCAGATTCAGTCGACCGTCGCTTTTTTGCGGCCAGTCAATGGCACCAAAGGCGGCCCTGCTCAATCCGTCGTTCAGCTCGCTGATTTTAACCAACCTCGTCTTGCCGTCTTTTTGGCTGTCGCTGAACTTGAGCTTGGTTGCATCGGGGAAGGCCACAACATCGCCATTGTTGTTGAGCATGAAGGCGCGTCCATGTTTGCCGATGCGAAGCTTACTGATAAAGATCGAGAGCTGTTCTATCTCGATATCAACGCCAACGACGGCCTGCAGCTGACCGTCGGATCGAAAAATGGGACCGGCAATGGTGATGCCCGGTTTTTGGGAGGTGAAAAAGATATAGGGATCGGTCCAAACAATGGCCTTTTCCTTTAATGCTTTGACGAACCACGGCCTTTCTCGGGGGTCGTAGGTATCCTGAGGATCGGCATCTTCACCCAGAAGCGTATGGGACTGGCTCCGCCATCGCAGTCGGGTTTCCCGCAGGCCATCGGCGTGGGTGATGATCTTGGTGCGAAAGCCGTTTTCCGACTTCTGGCTGGACCGGCTGACATAGAGAAAATCACCATTGGGCAGGCCGACATAGATCCCCGCAAAATGCCGGTAGATGGCCAGCTGGTCCAGGAAATATTTTTCCAGGACACCCCGACGATCCAGATCGCTGCCCACCACATTGGAGGCAATCAGCCGCTTGGTCAAATGGGCGGCGCCTTGGGCCAGCGCCAAGTGATTTTGGGATTGCTCCATGGTCAGATCGGTAATGTTCTGCATAATGTCGCGGGCATGGGATAACAACACCCGCTGGGAGGAAAGATAGGTGGATGAGGTAATAACGATCTGGGTACCCCAGATTAACACCAAACAGCCGAGGATGAGCGCCCACCGAATGGAGATCTTCATTTTACCCTCTTCTCAAATCAGTTTTAGCTTGCCGGTTGATACATCTCGAATTTCAACGCATAATGGCACCCCCGTATTGGATACACAGGTAGCGGGTCAGTGTCAATTTGCAACCTTCCCCTCAGTGTGATTCTAGCGGATCGGCTATCCATTTACAAAATATCGACTGCAATGCCGAAACCGACACCGACCTGCCGGACCCTTGATATCGGAGGCGGTATCGGTATCAATATTGGAGTCAAAAATAACATGGTACCAGCATGGTTTGCGAAATCATTTTTTTCAAGGGTAAATCATCATTTGACCCGCACACTAAACCACATTCTGCCAAAAGTGCTGCGTCCCCCCTGCCAAGCAAAGCCCCAAGTCGCGCCTGGTATCTTGTGATCCCCCAAATCGGTTGCATATGGAAGTGTATTAAAAATACTCAGTCAGCTGAGCGAGGTGCTCACTTTCCGGGTAATTATTATACGATCGCATATTGAGCTGATAACCCGGCATTCATTTACCATATGCTTTTTACGTTATGACTATTTGTTATCATTCATTAAATCAATTCATTTCCTTTGATGGCAGCATTTTGGCACGCCCATTGCGGTAAGAAAAATAAAGCACTTGCACAAAAATATCACCTACAAGAGAGAAAAGGAGATTTTCAATGAAGAACAACCGCACCACCAAAACCTTGATCATCACCGCCGCAATTTTATTGATCGGCGGCACCATCGCCTTTGCCCACGGCGGGTGGGGGTACGACGGTTATGACCGACACATGAGCGGATACGGCGGTCACATGATGGGACCGGGCTACGGCGGCGGTCACATGATGGGCTATGGCCCCGGATGGGGCAGAAACTACGGTCCCAGTGAGGGGTTGTCTGAAGAGCAGGCGGCCAAACTGGAGGAGACCCAGGAACGCTTCTACAACGAGACCAAAGAGCTGCGACGCAAGATCAACGATCTGGGGATCGACCTGAGGGATGAAATGGCCAAGGAGAGTCCGGACAGCGGCAAGCTGGCAAAGATCCAGAAGGCGCTTTCCCAGTCCCAGGCCGATTTCGATCAAAAGGCGATCCAGCATCGCCTGGAAATGCGGAAATTGGCGCCGGAAGGATTCCGCGGCAGGGGCTATGGCCGGGGATTTGGCCCAGGTGGTGGATATTGCTGGCGCTAATTCGATTGTTTGCCTGGAGCGCTCTATCCTGGGCGCTCCAATCTTTCCCGGACAGACCCGGGAAGACAGAACCTCGATACCATTTCAATCATTACAATCGCAACCGGGCGCACAGCGCCCGGTATGAAATCATCCAATCATGATTATATTATGCCATGTGTTCGAGATCTCAATGAGCGGGCAGATCATGCCCCATACGACGACAGAGGAGGCTTGTCATGGCACCATCCTTACAGAATAAATCGTTTGTGGACCCGGTATGCGGCATGTCCGTTGATCCAAAGGTTGCTGCGGCCAAAACGTGCTACAACGGCGTACAAATCTATTTTTGTGCCGAAGGTTGTAAAAAAGCCTTTGACGCCGAACCGCAGAAATATACGGTGAGCCAGCGCAAAGGATTTTGGCGGCGGTATCTCGATCGGCTGAGCAAAGCCACAGGAGGGCGTCCGCCAGCCTGCCATTAGAGTTGGGTTTTGTAATAAGAAGCTGTATTGGTGCCCGTCGAGACGCCGCTGCCGTGCAGAATACGGGTTGCGTTCGCCACGGCAAGCAGGGCCGTCCCCATGTCGGCAAATACCGCCTCCCACATGGTTGCCATCCCCATGGCTCCGAAAACGATAAACATCCCTTTGACCACAAACGCCAGCACAATGTTCTGCCAGACAATGCGGCGGGTCTGCTTGGCAATGGCAATGGCCCGGGCAATCTTGATCGGAGAATCCTTCATCACCACCACATCAGCCGTCTCCACAGCCGCATCACTGCCCACGCCGCCCATGGCAATGCCGACATCCGCACGGGCAATGACGGGTGCATCGTTGATACCGTCCCCCACGAAGGCAATCTTGTCTCGCCGGGGGCGCTCCCTCTCGATCTGCTCAAAAATCGCCACCTTGTCTTCAGGCAGCAGATCAGCATGATATCTGTCAAGCTTCAGCTTGCGGCTGATCTTCTCGGCTGTGCAGGGATTATCCCCGGTGAGCATGGCTACATGGGAGACACCCTCAGCCCTTAGGGCATTCACGGCAGCGGCACTTTCCGGTCGTATCTCATCACCGATGGTTATATACCCGGCATACTTGCCGTCCACGGCAATGTGCGCCACGGTATTCTCAAACTCGCACCGGTGATGGTCGATCTCTTTCATATGTAAAAGCGAATCATTTCCCACCAGGATGGAGCGGTCCCCATAACGCACCGACACGCCCTGGCCGGAAATATCCTCGTGGTTGTATATCAAGGTGGTGTCCACCTTTCCTTTCCTGTGCTTGAAGGCAGACAGAATCGAGTGGGCAATGGGATGGTTGGATTGATATTCGGCAGCGGCCGCGAATTCCATGAGCTGCTTTTCGGAGAATCCATTCCGGCTGACCAGCTTCTTCACCTCGAACACCCCACGGGTCAAAGTGCCGGTCTTGTCGAACACCACGGTTTTGACCGCACCGAGAACGTCGATAAAATTCGAGCCCTTCACCAGTATCCCCTCTTTGGAAGCGCGGCCGATACCCCCGAAATATCCCAAAGGGATGCTGACCACCAGGGCGCACGGGCATGAAATCACCAGGATCACCAAAGCCCGATAGATCCATGCCTGAAACCCGTTTTGGGTCACCAGCGGCGGCACGAAGGCAATGACGCCGGCGATGAGCACCACCGCCGGGGTATAGTAGCGGGCAAAAGTAGTGATGAACTTTTCGGTTTTGGCCTTGCGTGCGGTTGCATTTTCCACCAGATCCATCACCCTGGCGATGGAGGTTTCGCGGAACA
The DNA here is from genome assembly GCA_037387725.1 of Desulfobacteraceae bacterium. Taxonomy (GTDB): domain Bacteria; phylum Desulfobacterota; class Desulfobacteria; order Desulfobacterales; family Desulfosarcinaceae; genus JARRKU01. The sequence continues at coordinate 34,074 of JARRKU010000004.1, read as the reverse complement.
ACCGCGTGACGGAGATGGTGAGGGTGCCGGTTTTGTTGATCTGACCCGCCATCACCTGCCTACCGGGCTCGGCTTTAATCGGTAGCGGTTCACCGGTGAGTGCGGCCGTGTCCAATTGGGACCGGCCATCCAGAATATCCCCATCCAAGGGTATCTTCTCCCCAGGTTTGACGACAATGACGTCACCGACCTTCACATCCTCGGGCGATACGTGCAACAGCCCCTCTTCGGTCTGAACAGTGGCGCGGCTCGGCTTGGCGGCCAGCAAGGATCGGATCGACCGGCGGCTGCGATGCACCGCTGAATCCTGCAGCATTTCCCCGATCTTGTAAAAGAGCATCACACCAACGGCTTCGTCATAGGCCTGAATGGCCAAGGCGCCGCAGGTGGCAATCACCATCAGCACATTCTCATCGAAAATCGCGCCCCGTCTAACCGTACGCCAGGCAGCCGCTAGCACATTGCCACCGGCCAGAAGGTAAGCGGTCAGTACGATAACCATCTCCTGGATATGCCAGCCCTGCTGGTGGAAGTACCCTTCGTAAAGCAAATGTATTAAAAAAAGGGCAGCGGATAGAAGCAACAGCACCATCGATCTGTTCATGCGATGGCTTGTTTTTGGGGAGGCGGTGTCCTGGCGAACGCTTCGATCGCCCTGGGAAACCAGGACGAGATCGGGTTCGATCCGGTGGGCCGCTTCCAGCACCGGCTCGAGAGCTTCCGCCCGGACGTAGAGCGTCAGGTTGGCAAAATCAACCACCACTTCAGATACACCTTTGACCTGACGCAACCCATTTTCCAGTTTTGCTGCACAGGAGGCGCAGTCGAGGTTTGGCATATGAAACTTTTCGGCTACAAGTGAGTCCCGCATGGGCTGTTTTTCCTCATTTGCTCCGGTGGGTTTTGCTGAAAACAGCCCAACCGCTACTCGATCAGGTGCTCCATCCCCAAATTCAGCAACTTTCGAATGTGGTCATCATCCAGCGAGTAGTAAATCACCTTGCCGTCTCGCCGCGCTTTAACCACCCGGGCCTGTTTCAGGTTTTTCAGTTGATGGGAGATCGCCGGCTGCTTCATTTTCAATAAAACGCAAAGATCGCAAACGCACATCTCCGATTCAGACAATGCCCACAATATGGATATGCGGGTGCTGTCCGAAAACAATTTAAACATATCCGATAATTCGTGGAGGTCAACTTGCTCGGGCATCCGACGGCGAACCTCATGGACCGTATCCTGGTGGATGCCTTTGGTGAGACAGGTTTCTAAGGCTGTGGTCACGCAACGATCTCCCTGGATTGGCTTTCAATCCTACATATTAATATATGTACATATGATAATTTGTTGGCCGATGTCAAGCTCTGGCTCTTTTTTTGCCGCTATAGCTTTCCAGAAACATCCTAAGGCAGGTGCGCGGTCTTGGTCTTTCCGCCCCATCCATGGACTTTGTCATGGGCACGAACCGTAACCGACTTGATATTTGTTGGTATTTTGACACCAGACAAACTGCGGGCAAAAGGCTGTTCCTCAACGTGGGGATGCATCAACACCCGGGTTCCCAAGACAACCCCCCCGGGTCCCACGATTTCCCATTTGTCTGCGTAGTGGTCCCAGCCGGTATCCTTGTGCTGTACGGTGACATGGAAAGTGTAGGAATCTGACGTGCCCTTGCGCACACGGACTTCGATGACATCCGCCTCTCCAGCCCAAAGAGAAGGGGCCGGCAGCAGCAGGACAGCTGCCCCCAGAACGACTGCAATGACGTGCCGAAGCATCATGGCGTATTTCCTTTGTCCGTTGGTTTTAAGGAAACGGGTTTGATATGCGTCGGGAATGGACGGAAGGCTTCCTTGACACCGTGGCGGGCCAGCTCATCCGCCGAGAGCCATTTGAGGCCCATCCGGATGCGTTCCGGGAACCTGGCCATATCCCGGAGAACAGGCTCCTGGGCCATGTCGAAGATGCCCCGCCACAAGCGGCGACCGGAATCCGCCTCCACCAAGTAGAGAACAAAGGCCACAGAGGCCGGTCGATCCGGAAAGCCCTCGATGGCCCCACGGTCCCGATACCGCCATACCATCCCCACCATCATCAAATCAGCCGACAGGTTTTGCCCGATTTGTCGGGCCATGGTTCGCGGTGAATCTTTGCTCCCGTCCAGGCGGATATCCGTGTAGGCGGCCTGGACCTGATCCATGGGGACCACATAATGATCATAGCGGCGTTTAAGCGCCGATTGCACCAGTTTTTGCAGCATAACGCCGGCATCGGGTTGTATGGATGGATCATCCACGCATATCAGATTGATGGGACAGCTCAGCGTATCATCCAGCGATTCATCTATGTTGGGTTGGCGATGCCCCACCAGAAAAGGCGCCACCGCGATGCGTTTGAAGTAGATGTCGGAAATTTTTGCTTCGGTGGTCTCTTCGCTAGCAAACGCCTGCGAGCCGATCACCAAAAACCCCAAGGCCAGCGCCAGGACCACTCGTTGCATGGAACTGCTGTGCATAGCACCCCCTTCCATCTAAGCATTATATTTTAGCGGTCGTTTCGAACCAGCTGTATTACGCCTAAGCTGAGAAGACAACTGCTGAGATGCGAAGATTGAGAACAGGCCCGATAGCGAAACCTAATGCTTTGTTGCGCTTTGGCAAACTCACCAGACAGCCTCGTGATGGGGATCCTTTATGGATAGACACCGATTAGGCCGTCGGCAGCAATACGGTAAAAGCCGAACCCCGATCCGGCGTACTTTCCACATGGATGCGGCCTTCCAGGGAATCCACCAATCCCTTGACAATGGGCAGCCCCAAACCCGTACCGGTGATGTAGCGGGTCTTTTCCGTCTTTACCCGGTAAAAGCGGTCGAAAATCTTATCCAGGTGCCGTCGCTCGATACCGAAGCCGTCATCGATGACCGCCACCTGCAGGTTGATGCCGGCCTGGGCGATGCGCACTTCAATGCGCCCACCCTCAGGGGTGTAGTTGATGGCATTGGTGATCAAATTGCCGAAAATGCTCTCAATGGCCAAGGGGTCGGCTTTCACCGGTGGCAAATCCACCTTGGGACGCGATAGGGTCAACGACTGATTTTTGGCCGCTGCCTGGGCGCTCAGAAAATCGATGATATTCTCCAGCAGATCTTCGAGAATGACAGGCTTGGGCGCCTCGCACACCGCTCCGGATTCGATGCGGGAGAGATCAAGCAAATCGCCGATCAGCGAGATCAAACCCTGGGTTTTTTCTTTTGCACGGGAGAGCAGCTGAGTGTCGGTGGAGGAGGCCTGGCCCACCATATCGCTCATCACAACGGCCAGTTGTTCATGTATGGTGGACAGGGGCGACCGCAGCTCGTGAGAGACTTTGGTCACAAATTCGCTTTTCAGCCGGTCGATCACTTTCATTGCCGTGATGTCTTCCAAGGTGATCACTGCGCCCAAACATTCGTCTTTTTCACCCAATACCGGGCGGGCGCGGACCTGCAGGAATTTTTCGCTGCCGATGGAAAATTCGTAAGGCGGGACATTGTCGAAGGCCAGGCGGCGCCCCTGGGATATCGCCATCACCAGCTGACACAATTCCTTTTCAGGCACATAACGATCGATGGGGTGGCCGGTCTCTATCTCTTCGGGCAGGCCAATCTGCTCCTTGAACGCCGGGTTGATGAGTACCACCTGTCCCTGGGCATTGGTCACCAATACCCCGGCCGGCAACGCATCAATGATGGTATGAATGCGGCTTTTCTCCGTTCCAAGATCCTCCAAGGTTCTCAGACGTTCCTGGTATGACCGGTGGGCCGCCGATTCCGTCCGCAGCTTCTCCCGCGCCCGGTTGACGGCGATGCGCAATTGATCCGGATCAAAGGGTTTGGGAATAAAATCGTAGACCCCCATTCTCAGAGCTTCGATGACGGTCTCCGCTGTGGCTAACCCGGTGATAACGATCACGGGAATATGGGGGTGCTGCTCGGCGACGATGCGCAGGATTTCCACGCCGTCCATGTCGGGCATCTTCAAGTCCAGCAGCAGGAGCCCAACCGCTTCCTTATCCAGGATCTCGAGCCCCTTTTCTCCGCAATCCACGGTGAGGCATCGGCATCCGAGGTTTTCGATAATGCGCCGGGATTCCTGACGAACGTCTTCTTCCTCATCAACAACCAGAACGGTTACTGGATCGGGCCCGTCCCTCATCTTGCGCTCCTTTGCTGGTTGTGGGTGATGGAAGATGCAAAAACATACGCCGCGCCGGGTCCGTAGCCACCGCTATTCATCATCAAAATAGGCAGCGGAGGCCGAGCCGGTCACTTCTTTCAAATACGCCTCCCACTCCATGGGAAGCATTTGTTTTTTATTGTTATTGCACGTTTTGCAGGCTGGTACGACGTTGCCCTTGGTGGTCTTTCCGCCCCGGGCAATGGGAACGATGTGGTCCATGGTCAGCTCGAGCGCCGGCGTTTCCCGCCCGCAATAGTGACAGCGCCCTTTGGCGCATTGCCGCTTCCACCACTGGGAGGTGCGCAGCTCGCGCGCTTTGCGCCGTTCGGTCTTGATGCTGGCATCGTCCAAGTCATATGCGTAGGGGCTGAATTCACTCATCACACATTAAGCTTCCTTTGAAAGGTCCGACACCGTCCAAAGCTTACAGTCTAACGGATTCCTTGGAAAACGCAACCATTGGCCCTGCTGCCGGTAACAGCGCCTTCATTCCGTCAGGCCGCCCCCGTCAACCATTTGTCCACCTCATCCGTCAGGATTCGATAGAATTGCTCCGAACCGCCCAAACCGCTACGGCCGAAATAGTAGTTGATCTCTAGCATCAACGGTCGATCGGATGGAGCGTGAACACCTGCTTCATCAAATATAAAATCAAATCCGGCCAATTGAAGGCCTGTTTGACGACAAAATCGTCGGGTCGCTTCGACCGCCGCCGATTGCAGATTTGGTTCCAGGCGATCATCGACAGCCGCGCCCTTGGCCACGCCGGCGCCGAAAGGGGCGTCCGGTGATTGAATACGCCAATAGGAAAAGTAGCGCGTGCCAATCACCGCAACCCTCAGGGAGCGTTGGCACGTATCGATGAACGGCTGAATGAGAAAGCCGTGATGCCCCGTGGATTCAAATGCCGTTGCCTTACCGATCACCTCTGCCAATTCATCCCCATCCGTCACCTTGAAAACCGTATCCCCCTGGCCGCCCCAGTCGAATTTCACCACCGCCGGCATCTCTATTTCAGGGTGTGCGCGATGATAACGCTCTGTGGATTCAAACACCAGGGTCTGCGGATGGTTCACGCCATATCGTTGAAACATCCGTATCTGACCGCATTTGCCAGGAAAATCGAACCGCACCTCCAGATTGGGAAAAACCCGCAGACAATTCCGCTGCGCCATACGGTAAAGCGCCTCGGTGCAGCCCTGGGGCAGAATCACGGCATCGGCCGCCCGTATGGCGGCAAGATCCGCCTCATCCGGCTCTCGCCCGGCACAGATAATATTCCGGTCAGCTTCGATAATGGGGTGAAATGATAAAATCATTTTAGCAACATGTCAGCACTGCAACTCTTTGTTGCCCGGCATGATGACTCGTAAAAAGTTGCCTGAAAGCCTCATTCTTAAATCACCACGAAGGACACGAAGAGCACGAAGATGAAATTATATATATGCTTTTGTCCCTTCGTGTCCTTCGCGGTGAAAACCAGACTTTTTGCGGAACCATCTGTCTGTTATTTTTTGAATGCTTGCAAAAGCCTAAAAATAAATAACCACCTTAACCGAAAGCAACGTTGCTTGAAAATGGTCCCATCGGGCCCAAGATCAAGGCGGAATGGCGGGTTTACCCCAGTGTTGCAAAAGTCGGAGGGCTTCAGAGCCAAGACGCCGAGGGCGCGGCCGTAGTCAACCTACTGCAAGCCTTCGGCAATCCCGCCAAAGGCGGGAGAGTCCTCCGGCTTTTGCAACTGCAGGCGTAGCATCGTGAACCCGCCAGCCCAACACGGAGCTTGGGTTCGAGGGGAGTATTTTCAAACGGATTTCAGTAGCCGAACCGTCTTAAAGCCTTACTATCCTTGGACCAATTCTTCTGCACCCGGACAAACAGCTTCAAGAACACCTTGGCGCCCACCATGCGTTCGATCTCCTTGCGGGCCGCCTGGCCGATCTCTTTGAGCTTATGCCCCCCCTTGCCGATGATCATCCCTTTTTGAGAATCACGCTCCACATGGATGGTGGCATGGATACGGATCAGGGCGCCGTCTTTTTCTTCCTTGAAATCATCCACCGTCACGGCCACCGAGTAGGGTATCTCTTCACCGGTCAACCGGAACGCCTTCTCACGGATCATTTCACCAGCGATAAACCGCTCGGGCATATCCGTCACGCTGCCGGGCGGATACATGGGCGGGCCCTGGGGCAACACCGCCTCCATGGCGTCCACCAGCTCGTCCACCTGAAGGCCGCGCAAAGCCGAAACAGGTACGATGGAGCTGAATGTATACTTCTGGGACCATTGTTCGATCTGGGCCAGAAGGGCGGCCTTTTCGACCTTGTCGATTTTATTGAGCGCTAAAATCGCTGGCGTATTCAGGGATTTCAGCTTTTTTACCATGAGCTGCTCTGCCTCGGGTTGAGGCGACGCGGCATCCACCATCACCAGGATCAAATCCACATCTGTTAATGCCGATAACGCCACCTCCACGATACGCACGTTCAACGGTTTGCTGGCATGGTGCACCCCCGGCGTGTCCAGAAATACAAACTGGGAACCGGGTCGATCCAACACCCCAAGAATCCGGTTGCGCGTCGTTTGAGGCTTTTTGGAGGTAATGGAGATTTTCTGCCCCATCATATGGTTGAGAAGGGTCGATTTGCCCACATTGGGCGCCCCGACAATGGCTACAAACCCACTCTTAAAATCTTTATACTCATCTAATTTCATAGAGAATTCAACCTATCAAAAATCAAACAACCGTTTGATCCCACCTTCCGAGATGATAAAAAACACTCTTTGAACTATGAACTAATACCAACCACCCGCTCAATCAACTCCCACAACGCATCTTTCCCCAACCCGGTTTTGGCTGAAAACAATACCAAATCCGACCCCTCCACCCCCAAGGTCTCGGCCGCGGACTTGCACTGTTGACTACGCTTCATTTTTGAAAGCTTGTCTGCTTTGGTCAACACCAAAATTGTGGGGATCTGATGATGATCAAGCCAATCCAGCAGTTGGAACTCTTCATCGCGGGGTGTCCGTCGCAGATCCATTAGCAGAACTACGCATTTGAGGTTGGGCCGATGGGCGATATAGGCCTCCACCATGGGGCCCCATTGTCTTCTAACCGCAGCCGGCACCTTAGCGTAGCCGTAACCCGGTAGATCCACAAGGGATAATTCACCATTCACCTGGAAGAAGTTGATCAACTGGGTGCGGCCGGGGGTGGAACTGGTTTTGACCAGGCGCTTGCGGTTGACCAGTTTGTTGATCAGGGAAGATTTACCCACGTTGGAACGGCCGGCAAACGCCACTTCCGGCAAATCGGCGGTTGGATATTGTTGGATTTTTACGGCGCTGGTGATGAACTGTGCTGATTTGACATGCATGGCGATCACTATTCGCTGCAACGATAGAACTGCACATCAGCCTTTTCGAGGGTGGCCAGCCCTTCGCAAATGGCGTCGTCGATGTGGTCTAGGAATTGGGCCAGCTTCTCTTGGGTATCTACGATTTCGACGATAATGGGAAGATCCTCGCTCAGCCGCAGAATTTTGGAGGTATGGATACGGCTGTTGGCGCCAAAGCCCATTATGCCTCTCAGCACCGTGGCGCCGGCCAACCCCATCCGCTTGGCCTCCATGACAATCCATTCATACAGCGGCTTTCCCTGGAACCGGTTGCGCTCACCGATGAAGATTCGCAGCAGCTGGCCTTGTTTGGGTATGTGCATGGCTTACCTCCAAATAAAGAAAGTTGCCAACCGGCCCGCCAGCACGGCCAACAGGCCCATCACCAGGTGAGCCGCAATATAGAGCACCGCAATGCTGAAACGCCGGTCATTGATGAGATTCATCGCTTCATTGCTGAAGGTGGAGTAGGTGGTGAAGGCACCCAACAGTCCGATCAGGATAAAAAATCGCATCTCCGGTGTGAGCAGGCTGTGGATTTCATCCAACCGGGTCAGCATGCCGATGACCAGGCATCCGATCAGATTGACAGAGAGGGTGCCGTAAGGGAAATCGACGCTCTGGGTCCACTTCTGGACACCGCCGCTGACCAGGTATCGCATAACAGCACCGCAAAACCCTCCCATGCCCACAATCAATAGGTTACGCATACAAGAAACACCTCCGTTCATTGTCTCCCAGAGCCATCGTGAGCCGAAGCGCCGCTATCATGTCATTTATTGCGGTGGTTGGCAATACGCCGCACAGTAGAACAGGACCGCGACCGAGGAATTGCTGTGCAGATAAAGTTTCAATGCCATGCGACCGATGACTTTTTTAGAGGAAGGGAGAAAGGCCGTAAGCCTGATGAGCGGAACCAGAAATCATTTGATCACCTTGCCATTCGCGTGCGCCATTATGATGGGAGTTCTTTTCCTTGCGGCGGCTGATTCTGGTCCGTCTGCTGCCGGATCCAACGGGAAACCAGCTTTGAAGCAGCAACCCGGCATAAATCAAGCCAGCACGCATTCATCGCCAAACCTGTCCGAGCGAATTTTCTATCGCAATGGCCGCATGACCGGAAAGCTGATTTTATGGAACAATCAGCCCTGGGAGCGCACTCTTTTCGAATACCATGACGAACTAGCCCGGTACAGCGTTCAGACCATGATCTACCATGGCGACAAACTCGCCCTGATGCGCAAGGATCTCTTCAACGCGTCGCCCACCGGCAGGCGGCCGGACCGGAAAATCGAATCCTGGTACTATCACTTCGACAAAGACCGGGCCAATGCGCTTCGCCAGGTCGACACCTATTGGCCGGGCACATCCCTGGTCCGGGAGCGGCAACTCTTCGATAATTCGGGCGGCCTCATGGCGACCGCCAACTTCGAATACGCCCCGGATGCAGCCCCGCAACCCGATGAGAACGAATCCGTCGGCGCCCTGACACGTATGACCATAACAGGCGATGGGGGAGAGGTCGTCTCTGACTACCGGGAGACCATCGATATCGATCTGCGCAAGCTATATGCCGATTTGAACCTGCCCGACCGTGAGATCGATCGCCGTCTGGACATTTCAAAGGATAACACCCGCACCTCCATTCTGGTAATCGATGGCGGCATCGATATCAGCCACCCTGACCTGGCCTACAAAATCTGGCGAAATCCAAAAGAATTGTCCAACGGCAGGGATGACGACGGCAACGGATTGGTGGACGACATCTTCGGTATTTCGGACAATCCCCGCCTGGGGCATCCGGTGCAGGATCTGCGGCTTCCCCATTTCGGACTGCCCGCTTTTTCACACGGTACCCTTGTGGCTTCCATCGCCTGCGACGGCAGGGAAGATGTGGCCATCATGGCGGCTTCGGAGATGACCACCATCAACTCCTCCAGCCTGCTGTCCAGGATAGAAAAGTTGATCAAAAGCCATGGCATCCGCTTTACCACCATGAGCTTTGTCTTCGACCGCCAGCTGTTGTCCACCGGCACCGGTGCCGAAAGATCACATCAGATTGAGCAGTTGATCCGCAACACCCCCCATACCCTCCATGTGGCCGCCGCCGGCAACGGTGCCCCCATCAATGGGAAAGGATTCAATTTAGACCTTCTCAGACCGGACGGCGGACTGGTTCCGGCGATGCTGCCCCAGGAGAATCTTATCGTGGTGGGCGCTCTGGAGACGGATCGGCTTGAGCCGGAAAATTATGCGGGCTACGCGGTGGCGGACTTCAGCAATGTGGGGGAACGCTCCGTGGATATCTTGGCACCGGGCTCGCGGCTTTGCGGCGCCCGCTTGGGTGGCGGGATGATCTGCGAAAGCGGCACCTCCTTCGCGGCACCCTACCTTTTGAACCATGGAGTGCTCAGCGTCGCCGAAGCCAATCCCGATCTGACGATTTACGATATCAAGGAGATCCTTATTAAGTCCGCCTATATTCCGAACCTTGCAGCGCCGTTGCCCGTGCGTTCCGGCGGGATCCTGCATTCCGCAAGGGCCGTGGCCACCGCCCGATGGCTGAAGTCGCATCCCGGTGAATCGGTGCACACCGCCGTGCTTTCCGTCCGCCGTGCGGAAATCCGGCCCCTCAAGGGCGAAGGTAATGATCCCGGCTACTTGAGAGCGCTGCAGACCTTCTGGACCCTTCGCCGCATCAGACCCACCGGATCTTTGCGGGCCCAGCGCTAAAAATAACCGCCCATCCACATCAGCGGATGGGCGGTTTGGAGGGAGCAACGAAGCAGGCAGAAATACGCTACGCCGAGGCCTCGGCCGATTTCTGGGCCGCGACCCGTGCGGCTTGGGCAGCGCGCTTCTTGTCCAGGCTTCCATTGAAAAAATAGAGCCAGTGAAGACTCAGGAAATAAGCGTAAGCATAGGTGCCCACCGCGATGAGCCCGAACGCTTTAATAATGTCCCAACTGCTTCCATCCAGCGAGAACCCCGGCACATAACCGAACAGGAAGGGACCCAAGTATAGGAACTTGGCGAACTTGAAGCTTGCAAAAGCCGTGCGCCACATATTGGCCTTGGCAATGGTGGCGCCGGCAAAGGCCGCGATGCAGACCGGCGGCGTAATGTTGGAGTCCTGGGAGAGCCAGTAGACGATCATGTGGGCCGCCACTTCGTTGACCCCCAGATGGGTCAACGCCGGTACGGCCACGACAGCGGTAATCAAATAGGCCGCTGTCACCGGTACCCCCATGCCCAATATAAGGGAGGCGAAGGCGACCAGCAGGATGGTCAGCCAGAGGCGGCCTCCGGCCAATTCGATGATAATGTCCGCGATGGTGAGCATCAGGCCGCTATAGGTGAGCACACCGATGATGATGCCGATGACGCCGACCGTGGCGCCGATTTTGAGGCTGCTATCGGCCCCCTTGCGGGAGGCGTAAACAAAGCTCTTCAGCTCCGCTTTAATATCGACGCCTTTTCGGTGCCGCGCAACAGCCACGACGGCGGAGATGGCAAGACCGATAATCACGAGAATGTTTTCGGAGAAAATCTTTTTGATCGAGGTGATGGATGCCGGATCCGCGAACTTGCCCAGCAGGGTCATCCCCCATCCGAAAAGCAGCACCACCACCATGACCCAGACGATGGACAGATCTATTTTCGTCTCTTTGGTCTTATGGCTGATGGCCACGCATGTGGCCAGTCCGATGATGGCGGAGTAAGCAGGCGAATATCCGGTGAGCATAAAGTAGGTGATCACCACCAAAGGGGTGGCATACAACCACTGCTCTTTGAAGATCTGCATGGCGTTGTGTTCGCTTTTCTCTCCCTTGATCCCGTGAATCTTCGCCTCGAAGTGGACCATGGTGAAAACGCTGAAGACGTACATCAACGCGGGAAAAATCGCGATGAGCATGATGCGCGAATAGGGCAGGCCGGTGAGTTCGGCCATGATGAAACCGCCGGCGCCCATGATGGGCGGCATGAACATGCCGGAGATGGAGGCCGCCGGCTCGATACCGCCGGCCACGTGGGGCCGGAATCCGGCCTTCTTCATCATGGGAATGGTGAAGGTGCCGGTGGAAACCGTGTTGGCGATGGCGCTGCCGGAGATGGAGCCGAAGAGCCCCGAAGCGATCACCGAGACCTTGGCCGGCCCGCCGGTTTTGTGGCCCACGGCCGCCAGGGGAAAGTCGATGAAGAACTTCTGGGCGCCCGACGATTCCAGAAAAGCGCCGAAGAGCACGAAGAGGATCACGTAGGTGGCCAGCACGTTCGCCATGATGCCGAACACGCCATCGCTCTTGTAAAAAATCGAGGTGCACAGCAGGGGAAATGTATCGCCGGCATGGGAAATGAGGTCGGGCATATAGGCGCCGTAAACGCCATAGAGCAGCATGAGAACGCCGACGACAACGAAAACTTGCCCCACCACCCGGCGGGCCACTTCGATGCCGATGACCACGCCGATCATGGCCACATACTGATCGAACAATGTTTCGGCGCCTGTCCGGTAGTTGATCGCCTCGAAGTTAAGGATCCAATACCCCACCGAAAAGATGGACAGCAGAATCAGCAGATAGTCCACCACGCGCATGATTTTATGTTTCGATCGATACGCCAGGAAGATGAGAATATACGTAATGATGACGTAGATACCGCGATGGTATTGTGTGGACGCCGGTTTTACGACCGCCGAGTAGGAGTAAAAAATCACCAGCGCGCATGCCAGCACGTCAAAGATAATCTTTTCGATTCTGTTTAGCTTATCGTACACTTTGTCCCTGCCTGTTCTCTGAATTGGCACGATCGGGTGAAACGGCCATTCTGTCTATCGATCCGGCAATTTGCGGGTTCAAGATGATATTCCAAAGTTCAGCTCGTATTCTATCACAGATTCAGGGGCAGAGCACCCTCATAAAATCGAACCTGGGGAGGGCGGCGCCGATCTTCAATCGCACGCCGTCCTCCCCTAAGATTCATTTATTTTACAATATCGACGGCCTCGGCCGATTATTTCAGAACGCCTTTTTCTTTCCAGAACTTTTCAGCTCCCGGATGGAAGGGCGTAACGATGCCGATGGGACCGTTTTCAATGCTCATGTTTTTGAAGGTTTTCTTCTGCTCCCTCATGTGCTTCAGACCTTCGTCCGTGAAGACGACAGAGAGCATCTTGTAAACCACATCCGGCGAGACCTTGCTGTTGGCCACCCAGAGGGCGCTGTCCTGGAAGGACGGGGTTTCTTTGTCCACACCGCGGTAGGTGCCGGCGGGGACGGACAATTTGCCGAAGTACGGATACTTGTCAAAAAAGCCCGCGGCTTTGGCGTCGGCCGCCAGATCGATGAGATCGATATCGTTGGTCTGGGCGGCCATGATCACAGCGCCGCTGGGAAATGCGGTAAAGAGCCAGAAGGCGTCCAGCTGTTTGTTACCGAAAGCGTTGGCGGCATCGTTGTATCCCATGGCGTTGCGCTCGATTTGGTCCCAGATGCCCATGTGCGTAAAGAAAAGCTCGCAGTTGGCAAAAGCGCCCGAACCGGCGTTGCCCACGCCGACTTTTTTGCCGACGAGATCCTTTACGCTTTTGATGCCGGAACCTTTGCGAACCACCAGCTGGGCCGGAGCACCGTAGAGCCAGGCCACTGCCAGTACGTTTTCATATTTTTTGGTGTCGTTTTTCATCAATCCGTTGCGGCCCAGGTAGACATGACCCGAATACACGGTGGAAAACTGCTGCTTCCCGGAATCGGTTTTTCTCAGGTTCTCCACTGAACCGGCCGAGGTCTGGGCTTTGACGGTAAAATCCTTTATGGCTTTCACCGGTTTGTAGGTTTGAATGCCGTTGGCCACGACTTGAAAAGTTCCGCCGGCAGGACCGCCGCCGAAGATGATGCGTTTTTTAGCGAAAGCGCCGGGCGCGAATGTGAATGCCAGGGCGAGGGCACAAAGGGCGATGAGCCCGATCTTAAGGGAATGTTTCATGGGATTTCCTCCTTCACTTGTTTACAGTGGGCTGGGGTTGACTGTTACACAACCAAAAGCATCCTAACCTTTGGGGGGTAGTCGATTGTAGTCAATACCTCCTCTCTGTAGATTCCGGAAATTTGAAAAGAGCGCATGGTATCGCCGCCTTTGATCCGGCGGCGATACCATGCTATCACAATGATTCCCCTCTCCTTGTGAGTCCAGGTCGCATTAATCACTTTACTGGAATGGTGCCAATTTACATTTTTGAAGACATTATCGTCAATTGGACGATTTCTGATTCTCTTGTAATATTTTTTCTTACAGGCGGCCTCAAAACCCTGCAAAAGTGTATAATTTGCGAACAATTATATAAACATTCGATCACAAGCCGCTACGCGGTGAGGATAGGCGGCAACACCGATCCACCGTTCCTGAAAACGCCGGAGGGCCACAGAGCCAAGGCGCAGCGGGCGCAGCCGTAGTCATCCTACTGCAAGTCCGCTGCAACACAGGATCTGGGGGCCTCCGGCGTTTTCAGGGTTCGATAAGGCCGTTTTGAATGGCGAACCGTGAAAGTTCGGCGTTGTTCCTCAGATTGAGCTTTTTGAGGAGTCGAAAACGATAGGTATCTACGGTCTTGATGCTGATATTATATGTAGAGGCGATTTCCCGGTTGGTGTGGCCCAGCGCCAGACGCCGCAGCACCTGAAGCTCACGTGTGGAGAGGCTCTCCAGCGGTGATTGATGATCGCCGCCTCTGGCCACCCGCAGCACCAATGATTCCGCCGCGTCTTCGGTCAGGTAGCGGGAACCGCCATGAACCTTCAAAATGGCTTTGACCAGGTGTTCCGGGGCTGACTGTTTGGTGATGTACCCCATGGCGCCGGCCTCTATGGCCCGCACGACATATGGGTTCTCCGCGTGCATGGTCAAAACGATGATGGGCATATCCGGAAACTCGGGACGGATCTGGTTGATCACTTCCAGACCGTCGACCTCCGGCATGGAGAGATCGATGACCGCAACGTCCGGCTGCAGTTGCCGAATCTTTTGAATGGCCTCCCGGCCGTCGGCAGCTTCCGCAACGACCTCCATATCATCGCTCTCTTCCACAAGACGGCGCAGGCCAGCTAAAACGATACTATGGTCATCGGCCAGCAAAACGTTGATCACAGCCTAATCTCCATCCAGCACATGAGTTCCAATGGCACGGCATAACACAAGCGATCCCTGATCGGAATCGAGACATATATAATTCATTGTATGGTTTGCGAAATAAAATTTTACAAGCGTTATATTAATTGATGGATTCGGAAAAGTCCAATTTCCCCTCCCCTTGCGGGAGGGAACTAAGGAGAGGGGGAAATCGGCAAAATGGCTCTTGCCGGTGTTTCACCCACCCCCGGCACCTCCCGTCAAGGCAGGGGGGATTTCTCCGACTGTCGGCGAGTCCATCATAATTGCACTGCGAAGCAGACCCGGGTACCGGAACCTGGGCTGGAAACCACGGCCAATTCGCCACCGGCCAACGCGGCGCGCTCCCGCATGCCCGCCAGGCCCAGTTCGTCGGATTCAGGAATCCCATGCTCTATAAATCCGCATCCGTCATCGCTGACCGTTAAGATAAGGCGGCCATCCGCCATGTTCAGACTGACCTCCGCTTTGGTGGCGTCCGCATGCCGGGCCACATTGGTCAAAGCCTCCTGGGCAATGCGGTAGGCCGCAGTGGCCAGCGTATCGTCAATCGCCGGAATGGTGTCGTGGGTGAAGATGCAGGGAATCTGCGAACGCCTTTCGAACTCGTTGGTATACCAATCCAGAGCGTCCACCAATCCCAGGTCGTCCAACACACCGGGACGCAAACGGATGGCCAGTCTGCGCACCTCTTCAATGGTGCTGTCGATTAGCGTGCACATGGCCGAGGCCCGCTCGACCCCGTCGCTCCCGACCTTTTTCAGCTGCTCCTGCAGCCATACCGCATCCAGCCGCAGTGCCGTCAGCACCTGTCCCAGTTCGTCGTGAAGCTCCCTTGCAATGGCCGCCCGCTCCTTTTCCTGGTTGGCCATGATGCTGCCCGACAGCCGCCGAAGCTGCTCCTGGGCTTTTTTCACCGCCGTAATATCTGAGGCGATACCGCACATCCCCCTGATCTTGCCCGATTCGGCGTAAATGGGGAATTTGACGGAGAGATAGGTGTGTATCCCGTCGCTTTGAGAGATCTGTTCTTCAACGTGCAGGGAGCACCCTTGGGTCAAAACCCGTTCATCATTCTCCCGAAACTGCTCAGCCACCGCCTCGGGAAGCAGATCCACATCGGGTTTCCCCCGCGCCGCTTCGTTGGTAACGTGGAACAACTCCTCGAAACGGGAATTGACCAGCAGGTATTTACCCTCCCTGTCTTTCATGTAAACCACCGCCGGCGTGTATTTGAGAATACCGGTGATTTCGCTGGTCCGTGTGGCCACCTGCTTTTCAAGCTCCCGGCTGTAGCGGCTGAGCTCCTCTTTGGCAAGGCGCAGGGCCTCATCGGCCCGCTTGCGTTCGGTCATGTCAATGGAAACGGCCAGGGAGCGCTGAATGCGGCCTGAAGGGTCCCGGTCTGCGATGGCCGACAGCAAAACGTCGATGATCTGCCCGTCCTTCTTGACGAACTGATAGGCAACATCCTTGCAGAACCCGTCCTGGAAGAACTGGGGAAAGACCTCCTGCTTTGCAAGCCGCCGCGATGCCGGCGCTAGAAAATGGATCAGCGGTTTTCCGATAACTTCCTCCCGGCCATACCCCATCATCTCCACCCAATAGTCGCTGACGCTCAACAGACGTCCTTTGGGATCGATGGAGTGAAGCATGGCCGGGGTGTGGTGGTAGAGGGAACGATAGCGGGATTCGCTCTGGCGCAAGGCCTGTTCGGCATTTCTCCGCCTGAAGATCTCCCGACTTGCCTTTCGGTAGAGGACCAGCACGGCAAAGCCGATCATCACCGTCAACATGATCACCGCCGGGCCTGCGATCCGCACCAGGGGAGCCGATACGCTCTGGGATATCTGCCGGACGTTGCGCAGGTAAAGAATGTGCCAGCCGGAAAAAATCTCAAGGCCGGTGTGGTGCAGCAGATAGCGGGTCCCTTCGGCATCCACCACATGGCCGTCATCGATGCGCCTGAATCCCGCCCAATGCCACGGCCCCGTACCGAATTGTCGTTCCGCAGCGACCTTGTCCACCGTCTCCTTGCTGAGCTGCCACATGCTGTGGAAGAGCCACTGGGACCGGTTGGAGATAAAAACGATACCTCGCGCGTCGGTCACCAGCACGATATCTTCTTTGGGGAACCCGAGGGTCTTTTCAATTTTGTCGATGGATGATTTTATCACCGCCATGCCGATAGGGGGCTCTTCAGGATCGTCAAAGACCGGAAAGCTGTGATAGACGCCCCTTTTCAGCGAAGTGGTTCCCAACGCCAGATAGGAGCCGGCCACGCCGGCCAGTGCCTGCTTGAAATAGGGCCGAAACGAGAAATTCCGGCCAACGAAACTGTCCCGATCTTTCCGATTGCTCGATGCAATGGTGGTCCCTTTGGCATTGATCAAGTAACAGACATCGGCGCCCAGGGTCTGCTTGAACAGGTCCAGCACAACGTTGGCTTCATAGAGGGCATTGGTTGCGTTGGTGCGCAGCGCCTTTTGCAGGGCGGGAATGCTGGCAAGGGTGGCCGCCGGCTTCTTGTGTTCCGACAGAAAAGAGTTGAGGCTTTTTTGAATCAGTTCGGTATTGGCCTCCGCCTGGCGTTCCGCTTCCGTAAAAGCGGCTTGCCGCAAGGCGGAATAGTACAACACGCCCCCTGCCGATGCCGATAGAAAGGCAAGCAGCGACAACACCATAAGAATGTGGCGAAGGCCCATAACAAATTATAAGTCTTGTTTAAAGAATTGATCCGGTTCCGTTACCGTTCCTGGTTTTGGGGTATACTCCGTGGGGGCGGTGCCCTCCTTGAACGCCTCAAAGATGGTCTTCTTGGACTCCGGTATGGGCAGCAAGCCGGTTTCGGCGTCAATTTTGGCAAACACAACGCCTTCGGGCACCTGAAATACGCGCACCGGCTCGTCTTTCAAAATCGCCTTCATATATCCCAGCCAGATCGGGCTGGCGGCCCGGGAGCCGGTTTCACCTCTGCCAAGAGAGCGCTCTTGATCGAATCCCACCCAAACCCCGGTGATAAACCTCGGGGTGTAGCCTACAAACCAGGCGTCATAAAGATTGTTGGTGGTACCGGTCTTACCCGCCACCGGGCGTCCCAGCGCCCGCACTCGCTGTCCGGTGCCGAACTTGACCACCCCCTCCAGCAGACTGGTCATGATGTAAGCTGTGCTGGAATCGATCACCTTCTGGCGGACGGGATTCATCTCTTCCAGAATGTTACCGAAGCGGTCCTCGATTTTGGTGATAAAAGCCGGCTGCACCAGATACCCCTGGTTGGCAAATACGGAATAGGCCTGGACAATCTCCAGCAGGGACACCCCCGATGAACCCAAAGCAATGGAGAGATCCCGGCTCAAATCGGATTCGATGTTCAGTTTGCGGGCATAATCGATGACGTAGTCGATACCGATATCCTGGAGAATCTTAATGGTTATAACGTTGCGGGACTTGGCCAGCGCCTCCCGCAGCAGGGTGGGGCCGTAGAACTTCTTGCCATAGTTCTTGGGTTTCCAGGTAAAATCGTGTTCTTCATCTTTGAAGACGATGGGCGAATCGATGATCACCGTCGCCGCGGTGTATCCTTTATCCAGCGCCGCAGCATAAATTACCGGCTTGAATGCAGAACCGGGTTGACGGCGGGATTGGGTGGCGCGGTTGAACTGACTCTGGAGAAAATCACGCCCGCCCACCATGGTTTTGACCATCCCGGTACCGGCTTCGATACAGACCAGGGCGGCTTGAACCTCGGGGGTCTGGTCCAGATCCAACGGCCAGATTTCGGATTTGGGGTCTTTCTCTTTGATTTCCACCAGGATCACGTCTCCCACGGAGAGCGCCTGGCTGGGTTTCCGAAGCTTGGCCTGGTAGTAGGCCAGCTGCGGATTGGGCTTTCGCGCCCAGCGCATGTCAGCGATTTTGATGATGCCGCGCTGGCTGCCCATGCGAACCATCACCTTCCCGGCCTTGTCATTGATATCGATGACCACGCCTTTGGTTTGATCACCCGCGGCGAAGGGTTTGAGCACCTGTTCCTTCTCAAGGGCCTGGGAAAAGGCCTCTATTTCATCGGGTTTGAGCTTTTTGATCGGCCCCCGGTATCCCTGCCGCCGGTCCAGGTTCTTCAGACCCATCTGAATCTGCCTGCGGGCGGCTTTCTGCATCTCCACATTGACTGCGGCGTAAATTTTCAAACCTTGGGCATACAGGGCATCTTCGCCGTATTTCTTCTCCACATACCGACGGATGTCCTCCGTATATACCGGTACTTTTTCAAGGTACCAGTTCCGGCGCGGCTGAATATCCAGCTCCGTATTGATCGCCTCGGAGGCTTCCTCATTGGTAATAAACCCCTCCGCCTCCATCCGGTTCAGCACGTAAATCTGACGTTGCTGTGCCCTTTCCGGATAGTGGAAGGGGGAATATCGGCTGGGCGCCTGGGGCAGGCCGGCCAACATGGCACACTCTGCCAGATTGAGCTCATCCACCGATTTGCCGAAATAATTCTCAGATGCGGCCTGGACGCCGTAAGCGCCGTGGCCCAGGTAGATCTGGTTGAGATAGAGGTAGAGGACGTCTTCCTTGCTGAACGTTTTGTCAATCCGATAGGCAAGAATGGCTTCCTTGATTTTGCGCTCGTAGCTGCGTTCCGGTGTCAGCAGGAAACTCTTGGTTACCTGTTGGGTGATGGTGCTGCCCCCCTGGACAATGGCGCCCGCTTCCAGGTTTTTGAAAAACGCCCGGACGATACTGAAAAAATCAATGCCTCGGTGCTTGTAAAAACGTGAATCTTCGGCGGCGATAAAGGCCTGCTGCAATTGCTTGGGGATCCGCTCCAGGGGCACCACGATACGCCGCTCCTTGTAAAACTCGGCAATTTTCTGGTTGTCGTCGGAATAGACGGTCGTGATGATCGAAGGATGGTAATCTTTAAGTGAGGTAATTTTCGGCAGGCCCCGGCTCAGATAAAAAAAGAGCCCGAAGGTGGTGGCCGCTCCTGCGAACATTAAGATAGCGACCGCCCACAAGGACCATTTGATGATTCTGGACCAATGGCCGCGCCGTTCCTTGCGCGCCCGTTTTTTGAGAATTTGTGAAGTGCTGACCTGCTTTGCCATGCGATTCCACGCGGTTCATCGGCGCTCCCGTGATCAGACCGGGAAGGATGCCGGTTGGTTTGTTTCACCCTGGAAATGCTGCACCATGCTGCGATCCAGGAGGACGGGCACGATCGCCTCAATCCGATCTGCCCAACCTATCAAAAAAGATTTGGCACAGCAAGCGGTTCCCTGTTGCAGGCCCCTATACAGCCGCCAATCGAAAACTACTCAAAAATTAATTTGACATTAATGGCTATTAAGCTTACTTGGACAGGTTTTAGAGTTCCCTCGACGATTGAACCGGCCACCATTCGCCTGGCGGCCGGGTTGGATTGTCCAGAATGAACCGTGTGCAAAACACCCGGTTTGAAACAGCTAATAAATTCGTCGCCAGAAGAGGACCTGGCGCATCGGCGCTGTTTGAGTATGATGCCGTGCGTACCAGAGCCAATTCGCGAAGGAGCAACATTACATGGCAGCACTCAACTTTGAAAAAATGGACGGCTTGATACCGGCGGTGGTTCAGGATCACAAAACCGGTGACGTCCTCATGGTGGGGTTCATGAACTCCGAGGCTTGGGAGACCACGCTGCAGACCGGCAAGGCCACTTTCTACAGCCGCACACGCAACACGCTCTGGACCAAAGGCCTGACTTCAGGCAATGTCCAGCTCGTCAAAGAGATTCGCATCGATTGCGACGATGATACGGTGTTGCTAAAGGTTGAGCAAGTGGGCGGGGCGGCCTGCCACACGGGTCACCGGAGCTGTTTCTTCAAACGCGTACAGGAAGACCGCACCATTGAGGTTGTGGGTGAACCGATTTTCGATCCCAAGGAGGTATATAAGAAATGACGCTGCCTTTGAAGCTCGGCGTTCCCAAAGGAAGTCTGCAGAACGCCACCATTGCCCTGTTCAAACGCTCCGGCTGGACAATCAACGTGAACGGCCGAAGCTATTTTCCTGAAATCAACGACGATACCATCGACTGCGCCATCTGCCGCGCACAGGAGATGTCCCGCTATGTGGAGAGCGGCACACTGGATGCCGGACTTACCGGCATGGACTGGATTTCCGAAAACCAATCCGACATCCAGGTCGTCGACAATCTGATCTATTCTAAAGTAAGCTCCCGCCCGGCGCGTTGGGTGCTGGCCGTTCCTTATGATTCCGGAATTAAGGATCTCAACGATCTTGAAGGACAAAAAATCTCCACCGAGTTGGTCTCTTTTACCCAACGGTATTTTGCCGAGCGCAACATCAAGGTGGAAGTTGAATTCTCCTGGGGCGCCACCGAAGCCAAAGTGGTTTCAGGCCTGGCCGATGCCATTGTAGAGGTCACCGAAACCGGCTCCACCATAAAAGCCCACGGTCTGCGTATTATCCACCAGCTGATGGAGACCAACACCCAGCTCATCGCCAATCACACGGCTTGGAAGGATCCGGCCAAACGCGAAAAAATCGAACAGATCGCACAACTGCTCCAAGGCGCCCTGCGCGGTGAAAAACTGGTGGGGCTTAAGATGAATGTGGCCAAGGCCGACGTGGAAGCCGTGGTGGGCCTGCTGCCCAGCCTCAACGCCCCCACCGTATCCCACTTATACCAATCCGAATGGCTGGCCGTCGAGAGCGTCATCGATACCAGTGTGGTCCGCGATCTGATCCCTAAATTGCTCAAAGCCGGCGCCGAAGGCATCATAGAGTACCCATTAAATAAAGTTATTTAGACGCGATATCTTTCAGCATGATGCGGGAGCGGCGAAATGCAACTCCCGCATTTTTTGAGCTGAGCTCATTTTGATGAGTCCATATGAGTTTGATTTTCACCACGAAGGACACGAAGAGCACGAAGAGACAAAAGAACCGATAGTCTTTTCAGCTTCGTGCTCTTCGTGTCCTTCGTGGTGCTTCAGCAATAGACCTTCCACTCGACTTTTTAAGAGTCCATCTATATTGGCGTTTGACTTTTACAGCCCAAAACCGGAAAAATAGACCGGTGGCATGGCCGATGCAGACTTATCCCCAACCAATGAGGTGATGATGGTATCCAAACGCACCGAAGAAATAACCCCTTTCATCGTCATGGACGTCCTTGAGAAGGCATGTGAGATGGAATGCCAGGGCACGGACATTGTGCACCTGGAAGTGGGCGAACCCGATTTCGATACGCCCAAGGTGGTACTGGAGGCGTGCTGCAAGGCCATGTCCGACGGTTTTACCCACTACACGCACAGCCTGGGGATGCTCGAGCTGCGCGAGGCGATCAGCCAGTACTATCTTGAAAAATACAATGTCACCGTGGATCCCGATCAGATCATCGTTACCTCCGGCAGTTCACCGGGCATCTTCATGCTCTTTGCGGCCCTTTTGGAACCGGGCGACGAAGTGATCATCTCCGATCCGCACTACGCCTGCTATCCCAATTTCATCAAGTTCGTCGACGGGCGCTGCATTACCGTTCCGGTGCTTGAAGAGGATGGTTTCCAGTACCGGCCCGAAGCCATCCAACCGAAGCTGACGGACCACACCCGGGCCATTATGATCAACTCGCCGTCCAATCCCACCGGCAACCTCTTGTCGGACCGGCGCATGCAGGCCATCACGGATATGGGACCGTACGTGGTCTCGGACGAGATATACCACGGCCTCGTCTACGAAGGACAGGAACACTCGATCCTGGAGTTCACGGATCGCGCTTTTGTCATCAACGGCTTTTCCAAGCTCTTTGCCATGACCGGACTGCGCCTGGGGTACCTGATCGCCCCCAAATCTTATGTACGGGCAATCCAAAAGGTCCACCAGAACTTTTTCATCTCCGCCAACGCGGCCGTACAAAAGGCCGGGATCGTGGCCCTGCAGGAGACAGGGGAAGATGTGGCCCGCATGAAAGCCACCTACGACAAAAGGCGGCGCTATATGGTCAAACGCCTTAAAGCGCTGGGATTCGGCATCACCGTGGAGCCCACCGGCGCCTTTTACATCTTCGCCAATGCCAAGCACCTCTCAAACGACTCCTACAAGCTCGCATTCGACATTCTGGAAAAGGCGTGTGTGGGCGTCACCCCCGGCATCGACTTCGGCCGGGGCGGGGAGGGATATCTCCGGTTTTCCTACGCCAACTCCCTGGACAATATTAAAAAGGGGCTGGACCGGCTGGAGCGGTATCTCCAGGTCAGATCGGACTGATCCGCAGTGCGCTGCCCCTGGAACTGCAGAATCCGCCCTCCGGGAATCGCAGAATATGCCCTTCGGGAACCGCAGAATATCGAATAATGAACCGCAGAATTTTGAAGTATGGTATTCTGCCATTATAATAAATTGACAGAGCGAAGCGATACCAAAGTTCGACATTCTGCGGTTCAATATTCGATATTCGAAATTCCACAGCCGTCCAACGCACCAACAACCGCGATCATTGTATGATCTCCAGGGAAAGGATATGATGATGACCCCAAATGTACTGGTTCCCATTGCCGACGGCACCGAAGAGATCGAGGCGGTGACCATCATCGATGTATTGCGAAGGGCGGGGGCCGAGGTGACTGTGGCGTCGGTAGGCGCACTTAAGGTCACGGCGGCCAGGGGTGTGAAAATCGAGGCCGATTGTTTGATCGATGCCTGCAAAGGGCGCGATTTTGACCTGATCGTGCTGCCCGGCGGTATGCCCGGGGCAGAGCATTTGAGGGACAATGCCGTCCTCAAAGAGATTCTGATGCGCCAAAAAGTCACCGGGAAATGGTACGGCGCCATTTGCGCGGCGCCGGCCGTAGTCCTGGAACCCCATGGCCTGCTCGCCGGCCGCCAGGCCACTTGTCATCCGAATCACGTGAAAACGCTCAGCGATCCTTCGGCCGCAGAATCGCGTGTGGTGGTGGACGGCAACTGCGTCACCAGCCGCGGGCCGGGAACCGCCATGGAGTTCTCTCTCAAATTAGTGGAGCTGCTGTTGGGCAGGGAAAAAATGGAGGCTGTGGCAGCCCCCATGGTCGTCGCCTGATCCCCGGCCCGCGGCCAATGGCTTGAAAGCCTGATGTCTCGCTCGTTGGGCTGAGCCAAGGACAAAGAATCCAGTGTAAACCTTTTGCCAGCTTTTTAATGCAACTCTAGGGGTTACCCTATTGTTGCAAAAGTCGGAGGGCTCCAGAGCTTAGGCGCCAAGGGCGCAGCCGTAGTCAACCTACTGCAAGCCCTTGGCAACGCCGGATCTGGAGTCCTCCGGCTTTCCCGCAGGGGTAAAAAGATGGCATAAAATAGACCCGATCCTACAGTATTCCGATTGCATACTGCTCGAAACGAGTCCGAATAGGCTATTGGTTCAATGTAATATGGCGTAATAAACCTTTTGCCAGCTTTTTAATGCAACGATAGGGTTTACAGAAGGCTGTCCGCCATTTAAATTAAGTGCAACGCCTGTTGCACCCAATATCCAGAGGATGCCTCTGCGGCAACCTGGCGCATTGACCGGTAGACCTGAACAACTGCGGCTTCACTTCATCTGGTACGTCCATCTCATCAGAACCTGATCTTTGTACAACACAGCAGGGTGCATCACCGACGGTATGACCCACTCCATTTAAGAAGGAGGCGCAAATGTACGAACTCAAAACCTTGTCCAAAGCATCCATTCCATCCGCCCTGCAAAAAGCGGAACGCTACAGACTGTTGAACGAACCCGGCGAAGCGGAAAGCATCTGCCTGGATATTCTTCAAATCGACCCCAAAAATCAGGAGGCGCTGATCACCCTGCTGCTGGCCAATACCGACAAATTCAAGGAGTCGCTTTATCCCGCATTCGACAAGGCCAACGAGCTGCTGGAAAAGCTGGGCGATGCCAATTGCAAGCTCTACTATCGGGGTGTGATCAATGAGCGGCGGGCCAAAGTTCACCTGCTCAATGGCGGACCGGGTTCCGGAGAACTGGCCCATCACTGGTACACCAAAGCCATGGCCGACTATGAGAAGGCGCTTAACAGCTGCGATCCGGGCAACGCGGATGCAGCCCTGCGATGGAACACCTGCGCAAGAATTCTCAATGAAAATCCGCACCTCAAACCGCTGGAAGAACAGCGGACAGTAGAGGTAACGGACGGATACGAATAGAAATGGCTTCAAAACCTCCCCTCGGGTCCAAATCCGTTGTTGGAGGGTGGCGTTCAATCCTCGAAATACGCTATGTATTCCTGCGGTTGACGCCACCCTCCGCCTAGGCCTTGAGCCCGATGGAAGCTTTTGAAACCATTGCCAGTTTGAATCGAAGAAGACCTGAGAAAAGTAATTATTAAGCAAAAGTGTAGAAGTGGTTTAGAGCCTTCACTCGGGCCCAAGATCAAGGCGGACGGATGATTTAAACCGGAGGAATAGTTTGCTATTCCGAGGATTTAAATCATCCGCCCAACGCAGAGATTGGGCTCGAGGGGAGGTTCTAAACCGCTTCTACTCGTCTTCCAGGGGGAAGGTCAGCCCCGCCCCGTACCAGCCGATGATACCGATCAGCGGAATAAAGGAGAGGGAACCTAAAAAGTAGAGGTAGCGGCTGCCTTCAAGATCCACCATGACGTCCGGCACATTCCACCGCCAGATGAAGCAGACGACAGCGATGATGATGGTCACCAGCGTCAAGATGAGCTTGATGGCGATGGGCTTCATCATCCGGGACATATAATTGTACCACCAGGTCACATAGCCGGTGGCGATGGCAACGAACATAAAGAGAAGGCCGGCGGCAAGGCAGTGGTATGCGGTGGTTTCAAAGGCCCGGTATCCCGTCAGCCAGTAGAGGAGGTTGAAAACCGGGTTAGCGAGCATAAAGGCAATGGGAAAGTGCACGGTCATGGGATGCGGATGCCGTCGAAAAAAAGGATTGGCTTCGAGCAGCCATCCCAGTGCGCCGGCAGATGCTCGCTTTTCCTGCGCCTCTTTTTCCAGTACGCCCACTTGGGGATAGCGCTCCAGCACACCGGCATCATGGGGTGCCGCCTGAATATCGACGGTCAAGTCCTCTCCGGCGTTATGCCGTTTCATATGACGGCCGCCGCGCCACATTTTGCTTTTGGTGACATCGTAGACCTTGCCTTTATGGGCAATATAGACCGGTTTGCCGTCTTGGCCATTGAATTCGGCCAGTTCAGCAGGCGTAAACGTCTTCATCCGTTCGCTTTCCGTTCAATTCAAGTATGGCGTTCCTATAAATGCGCACCTATACCATATCAAAAGGAAGTAAAAAACGAATTATTGCGTCTTCTGGGCGACAACGATCATCCGGTGATTCATGAAACCGACATCCCCGTCTCCGAGGAATGAAGTGAAATCGCGATACAACCGCACATGGTCAAATCCGGCGTCTGAGACCAATGACTGGAGCGCGTCGCCGTCATACAATCGCATGCCGTAGGTCCGATCCCGCACCAGGCCGGAGCGTTTGTCGATCACCATCTCCCTGGCGCAAATCCGATTCTCCTGCAGCTCCCGTTGGCGGCAGACCACCATATCCTCGCCGATCTCATGCCAGGCATTGGGGTTGAATCGCTTGCGAACGGCGTTGCCATCGGTCACGTCGATGGCGATCCAACCGCCATGTTCCAGCAGGCGATGGGACTCCCTGACGATGTCCAGGTCCGCACCGTCGTCTCCGCTGTATCCCATGGAATTGCCCAGAATCAGGACATGGTGAAAGCCGGCGGATGGAAGGGGGATATCCCGGGCATCGCCCTGGACGAATTCCACCGACAGGTTCAACCGCTTTGCGGACTGGATGCCTTCCACCAGCAAAACAGAGGAAAAATCGAGAACCGTGCAATGGGAAAAGCCCCTTCGACACAGTTCAAGGGAGTGGCGGCCCTGTCCGCCGCACAGATCCAGGATTTTATGGGACGGCCGCAAAGGGATCAACTCGCAGAGCAAGTTCACTTCCCGCTGGGTGAGGGCCTCATCGCCAACGCTGCGGGCATCGGTTTTAAGATAGATGTCGTCGAAAAGCGATTTCCACCACTCATTATCCACTTCTATGGTCATGTTGCCCCCACTGTTATAAAGGTTGGAGGGCTCCAGAGCCAAGTCGCCAAGGGCGTAGCCGTCGTCAACTTACTGCAAGCCCTCGGCAACACGGGATCCGGGATCCTCCGGATGAGCGCCGAAGCTGAACAGGCCGTCGGCCGCAAAAATTGCGGGGCTGCCCTTCCAGGGCTGCAGGCGGGCAATGGCCAGCTCTTCTTCCTCGATATCGATATATTCGTCCAGTTCCCCGGCCTGCCACATCTTCTCAAGGGTAAGGCTGTCGGTCCACATGGCCGTACAATACGCTTTGAGCGCCGCCAACTGCCCGGTGGTCACCACCCGCGGCCGCAGGGCGATTTTGATGGGCCCCAGCAGATAGGTGAATCGCTCCGCCACGGCCATCTCCTTCTGGCGGTTCTCCAGCTCGCAGATATTATCATAGCTCAGACCGACCAGGGCGCGGTTGAGGCGGTCCACCGCGTCGCGCACCGGCATATCCGATCGCAGCACGGCAATGGGCTGCACCCCGCCGCCGCTGCCCACGTTGGTGGGCACATCCCCGTAGCGCGCCAAAAAACCGAACACTGTGTCCGGTCCGAGCAGGCATCGAAAGTCCGTTTGGCGCCGTACCAATGCGGTTTTTTTCTCCCCGTGGTCGATTTCCGGCATATCCTCCGCCCACAGGGGCAGGGAGACACGCTCCTGAACGATGTAGCGGCCGGCCTTTAATGCGGTTTCAATGGCGTCGTCGGCATTGGTGTGCACTTCACCGACTTTTACCCCGATCCCCGAATACCCCCGTTCCGGCTTCAGCACCAGCCGCGGCCAATTGTCCCGCGTCCACGCCACCAGATCGGCGATTTTTTCCTGTTGCGGACCGTTGGTCGCCCTTTCGAAAAAGCGGCGGGTCCAAGGTGTCCGGCGCACTGTTTCGGGCTGAAACCGGTGGGAATAGGCGTCGGTTGTGAGCACTTCGAACATGCTTTTGACATTGATGGGTTCCGTTCCCCGGGGGTTGAGCACGCGACCTTCGGAGATCGCCTGGATCAAGGGGCTCAAATCGTGTTTGCGGTGCAGCTTGAGAAACACATCGTTGTTGAAATCCATGAATATCAGTGAAATGGGCCGGCCCTGGTGGCAGACCTTGCCGCTTGCGACCTCAAATTCATGGGGGGCGGACAAAATTCCCGTAACCCCGTCGGCCTGGTCGAGCCGGCGGGCGAAGTTGATGTTTTCGGTCACATCTTCCAGGGTCTCCTCTTCGGCCACCACGGCGATGGCACCGGGCTGGCCGCCTTGTCTGCGGCGGTGTTCATCCAGCACCATGCGGGTGAATCCCTTCACCGGACAGAGCAGGGGGTGGTCGAAGTCCAGGTCCACACCCACCGGGTGCATCTGGTTGAGGGTCTGCCAGCTTGCCTTGGCGATCTTCTGGGTGATGCGCTGATAGTCCCAGCCGCCGGGGCTGCCCAGGTTCCATTCAGAATGATATCCCAAAAAGTCTTCCACAATACGCCTCCCCACAATATGCCTGCATTGATAAAAAAATTCCTTCACCAAGATATAGACTTTAAGATCCTCTCAGCAAGATGGTCAAAGCCGATTTCCCCTCTGGCTACGGCATCCCGCACAAACCGGGCCGGGGTCTTGCCCCGGCTCAGATAAGTCGTGTAGAGCTGCCGGAATTTGCGCCGACCGATGGTGTAGGACAACTGGTAGCCCGGCTTGAGGGCATATCGCCGGACCATGGCCAGCGCCTGCTCCGGCGACGCCAGACCGACATCGGCCAACGCGGATGCAGCTTCGGTGAGCCGCCATTGACCGGTATGAATACGAAAATCCGCCCGACCGCGCATGGCCCGCCAGAATCGGCGCTTGGCCATCATCAGCCGATCGGCCGGGCCGGAGAAGAATCCCGTGTCAAACAAAATCTCTTCGCTGAAACTGGCCCATCCTTCATAGAAAAGGGGAAACTCCAGGCATCTGCGCAGGGGGCGGGCCAGCTGCCACCGCGTCGTATCCAGCAGGTGGTGGCCGGGATAGGTTTCGTGCGCAGCCAGCAGCATCAGATCCCGGGGCAGGGGATGGCGGTCCGCTGGCCGTATGTAAAACACACCGCCTCCGGGTGGGTGTCCGGGCGGCATGCTATAGGCAGCGTTTGCCCGAACAGGGATCATATGTTCCGGTATGGTGCGGATCTCCACTTCGCTGGCGGCAAAGGCCTGGGGATCGATCAGTCCGTTTTCCAGGCAGTGGCCTTTGAGCTGGGAGATACCCCCTTTGAAAATCCCTGCCGCGTCATGGCCGCCAGCGTCGGGAACCGGCAACCCATTGAAAACCTCCAGCCAGGGCTTTCCGGCTCGGATGCGCGCCGCGGCCTCCTCCAGATCGTGAGCGGTTGCTTCGATTTCATTGTCCAGGTGCCAGGCAATTTCTTCCAGCTCCATCTGGCATCCCATGTGAAAATCGGCAACGCGGGCGTAAAGCACTTTGGACAACCGAAACTCAGATGGGCACGTCATCTGCTCCAGATAATCCGCAAACACATGGAGCGCGCCCACGGCAGCGCGCTGCTGATCAGTGCTCATCGGCAGCAGCGCCAGCCAGGAGGCCATTTTGGGGATCATATCGAGGGCGAGATCCCTGAATACGGCCGGCACCTCCTTCAAGTTTGACATTGCGATATCCAGAAATCGGGGCAAGTGGTCAATGCGCCGGCCGAATACTTGAACATCGTCATCCATGGCCTCGGCCAGACCGATGCTGACGACGGTCAGGTAGAAAGTGGGTTGGGTCTTTTGCGGGCAAATCTGATCCAGCTGCTCATCCAGGGTGGTCAAGATCCGAATCAGCAGATCGATATCCACCGCCATCCGGGATGCGCCGGAACGGGGTCTGAGATGTTCGAGCGCCCGCCGCCATTGAGACGACCGGTTCAGAAAAGCTCGAACAGCGTCGTCCGAGAAGTCATCCCACGGGGATGCTTCCTTTGCGGTGATTTTAAACTGTGGGAAAAAGTGAAATTCATCACTGGAGAGGCAAACAGGAAATTGGGCCGCAAGTGCAGCATAGATCTCATCGGCCAGCGCATCCAATCGTGCTGTCGCCGTTCCATGCCGCTGATGTTCTGTCACGGGAACCCGCTTTCTGTTGATCTACTGTTTGGCAAACACCTTTTTTAACAGCTCGGTGACCCGCGCCGCCGGATTTTGACGGATCTTTATTTCTTCCTGGGCCAGCATATAAAAGAGGCCGTCCAGGCCTTTGTCGGTGGTATATTGGTCCAGGTCAAAGCTCAACCGGTCTGCAAACGGAATCGTTGACAGCCGCTTGTTCAGACTTTGAAAATTGCGGGTCACCCCCACTTCCGCCATGGCTTTCTGTACGATGGGTTTGAACGTCTCCTGGAGCCGCACAAAAGTGGCGTCTTTAAAGTAGGTGGTTGCGGCGTCATCCGGCCCGTCCAGGATCTGGCGGGCATCGGCGAAGCTCATCCGGGTGATGGCGTTCTTGAAGATATCCACCGCCAGGGGGGCCGCTTTTTCAGCCGCCCGATTCATGCTCAATTCAAAATTGTCCACCTCTTTGCCAAACCCAACGGTGCGCAGGAGGCGTTCGGCTTTTTGGAACTTTTCGGGAAGGGGAATTTTAATCTGCGGATTGCTGAAATAGCCGTCGGTTTTGGAAACATAGGTCACTGCGTTCCGGGTGCCCACGGAAAGCGCCTGTTTGAGCCCGTCCACTATCTCACCGTTGGTCAGGCTGTCGTCTTCGGTAATGACGGATTTGAGATCGTTCAGAAAATCGCTCCACCCGGCATGGGCCGCCGGTACCGTGATCCATACGGATAGTACCACCGCGATAGCAAGGAATTGTTTTTTCATTTTATATCCTCTTTGTCGTTAAAATAGCCTGCGTCCACATGAACGCCTGCTGTGGGGAGTTCATCCTATACCGCTTCCAGCTTCTTTAATAACGCCCCTTCCAATACCGCACTCTTTTGTTTCGTTGTATCGTAGATCACAAAGGTGACGTCGGCATCCGCCACCACTTCTCCCTTTTGTGAATTGAAAACCTCCTGACGAATCACCGCCGATCGACGGCGCCATTCGGCGATGCGGGTTTCGATGCGCAGCACATCGTGTATCAAAGCCGGCCGGCGGTAGTTGATATTGATATTGACCACCGTAAATACCCAGCCCTTGCGGCCCAGCGCCTCCAAATCCACGGTTTTCTCAAATGCGGCCCAGCGCCCCTCTTCAAGAAATTCCAGATAGCGGGCATTGTTCACGTGTCCGAACAGATCGAGGTGATATCCCCTGATTTTGATTTCGATGGTATGGATCATCCTGGCTCCCATAATCCTGCCGTTTAAAACCCCTGGCCATCTTTTTAAATGCAGCAACAGGATTGATTGAATTCGTCATTGCCATTCACGCCGCAACGATCATACAACCCATTGAGACCGGCATCAACCTTCCTAAGGACAAGATGATGAACGATTCCCAATTTCTGGACCTGGTCCGGCAGCGCCAGAGCGTACGCGGGTACACCTCCAGATTCGTGGAACCCGAAAAGCTTGAGCGCTGCCTGGAGGCGGCCCGTCTGGCCCCTTCTGCTTGCAATGCCCAGCCGTGGACCTTTATCGTTGTGGACGATGTTGACCTGAAAAACCGTCTGGCCGACGCCACGGCCGACCGCTGGCTGCCGTTGAACCATTGGACCAAACAGGCCCCCGTTCACGTGGTCATCGTGGTGGAAGGCGCCAATCTGACGTCCCGCATCGGCGCCAAAGTCAAGAAGCGCGACTTTTCGTGGATGGATGTGGGTATTGCCGCGGAACACTTCTGCCTGCAGGCGGCCGCCCAGGGGCTGGGGACCTGTATGCTGGGATGGTTTAAGGAGGGAAGGGTGCGCCGCCTGCTTCAGATTCCACCGTCCAAACGGGTGGGGTTGATCATCACCGTGGGATATCCGGCGGAAAATCTCACCCGTCCCAAAATCAGAAAGCCTCTGGAGCACATGGTGCGCCGGAACCGCTATTGATCCACCGCCACACCGTGCCGCAATGCGATTTTCTCGAACATCACCACCAGACCCACCCCCAGGGTGTAGATCGATTCAATGGGCAGGTTCTTTTCGGCATTGGCATCGAAGAAGATGTTCAGATCGGAAGCCATCGAGTCCTCGGGTTTCCAGTAGCAGATCAGCACGGGCAGCATGGGCAGCGGGTGGAGCACCAAAGCGATATCCGATTGGTAGTGATCTTCCACCGGCCGGCCGTTGAACAGGTGAACCATGTCTTCAAACAGATCGGTGTACGTGTCGGCCACCTTTTTCATCGGTTTTTCCACACGATGGGTAAAAAAGTTGTCCCAGTCTTTGCCGTTTTCCAGTTCCCGAAGCGGCAGCCAGCGGCCGCTTTTTGGGACTCCCTGACAATTGAGCAGGTACTCGAAAAAGGGCGCGCTGATCCAGCTGTGAATATGAATATCCGTATAGAGCTTACCGTCCGCATCAACGCTGAAGTCTTTGCCCATGACTTTCAGGGTGAGTTTGCCGTTGGCATAATCGCCCCCCGTCCGCCGGGCTGCCTCCCGGAGATCGATCCGGCGAACTGCGCCGACGAGTTCCGTCAGACGTGAATCGGAATCCGAATCCAGCCCTTTTGGCGAGGTCGCTTCTCCAGAATATTTCGCCACGATTTCCGGATCCATATGGGGGCATGCGCCAAGGGACTTCTCCCCCATGTAGACCGCTGCCGCAAAGGCTAAGCACGTCGGTGCACCGCACGCTTTGCAATTGGATTTTTCCAACAATTTGAAGACTTCCATCGCATTTTCCGGCCAGGCCATGGGACCACCTCCTTACATCTTGCATTGGCGATTTATTATTACACCATTGATCCGGTTATGCCTTATTTCAACACCCGCCGGCATCCCCCAAATGGAGGAGGGCCAACTTTTTTACAGGCGCCCCTTATACCCGATGCTGCTCCGGACCCGACAGCGTACCAATTTCGATGTCCGCCATCGCGTCCACCGGACAATGGGAACCTTTGGCTGCCCCTTGGCTGCAATGGATGAAAAATCATTTATACGTCAACCCGGTTTTGGGACGCAATCGCCGCAAGAGCGAAAACGGGTTGACCAATGCGCCCGGCCGTCGGATAGTAGCCCTCTGAACCCGGATGACCCAACCGGCGTGCCAATGAGCGATGGACGTCCGACATTCAGGATGTTCAACTTTACCCGGTAAAAGGAAAGCAGATGTCTCCCAACGAGCGCAACGTGCTGATTACCACCTGTTTCGGTCACTTTTTAAGCCACTTCAACATGCTGGTCTTTCCGGCAGTGGTGCTGCCGCTCTCTTCGCAGCTCAATCTGCCCCTGGCCGAGGTCCTGGCCCTCTCCTTCTGGATGTACCTGCTCTTCGGCGTCACCGCCTTACCGTGGGGCCTTGCCGCCGATCGTCTCGATGCCAAGACATTGATGCGGATCTACTACAGCGGGGCCGGGGTCTGCGGGCTCGCCGCCGCATTCTGGATCGATTCGCCAACAAACTTTGCCATTGCCTTGGCGGGTATCGGTCTTTTTTCCGGTATCTACCATCCCACCGGTCTCGGATTAATCTCCAAGCAAATCAGCCGGGTCAGCTACGGAATGGGCATCAACGGCATGTTCGGCAATCTGGGATTGGCCTTGGCCCCCTTGATCGCCGGCATTGTGACCTGGATCTGGGGACCGCGGGCCGCTTATCTGGTCCTTGGCGGCTTGAACCTGGCGGGCGCTCTGATCATGACGGTTAACCCCCTGCCGTCGGACATCCGGGGGACGGCCGCGGCAAAACAATCCAATGGTGACAGCGGCTTTCTCATCCTGCTGGTGACCATGATGCTGGGCGGTATCGCCTACCGCGGGGCCACCGTCATTCTTCCGGCCTACTTTGAACTGCGCAATGCCGGCCTCTACCAATGGCTCACCCATCATCTGCCCAGCGACCTTTCCGCCAATCTGGTGGCCACCACCATCACGTCAGCCATTTTCCTGGTGGGCATGCTTGGCCAGTACCTGGGCGGCCGGGTGGCCGAACACCGCTCCCTGCCCCACAGCTATCTCGTCTTTCACATGATTACGATCCCGGCGGCTTTTCTCATGGCCCGGGCAGCCGATCTGCCCCTGATCGTCATGGCCATGGTC
>JARRKU010000003.1:0-142362 GCA_037387725.1 Desulfobacteraceae bacterium | reverse complement strand
GCTTGGTGATCGCTGCCGTTAACGTCGTCTTGCCATGATCGATGTGACCGATGGTCCCTACGTTCACATGCGGCTTTGTCCTCTCAAATTTTTCCTTCGCCATCTCGTCCTCCCATGATGCATACGCTTAGTTATTCGCAATGAAATTGGTTCATTCTTAAAACGATTGCAGCTGCTGCCGCCACCCGGGCCACACAACCGGCTGTGTCGGCAACAAATGGAGCCCACGATCGGAATTGAACCGATGAACCTCTTCCTTACCAAGGAAGCGCTCTACCGACTGAGCTACGTGGGCATTTTTTCGTTTTTCAGATTGTCTTTGCTCAAAGGCCACGCGAGACCCAGAACAAAGCATGGAGCGGGAGACGAGGCTCGAACTCGCGACATTCAGCTTGGAAGGCTGAAGCTCTACCAACTGAGCTACTCCCGCTTATTAACCTGTTTTTGGTTTTGCCGTCCTGAGGCCCCGCATTCACACAAACCATCGCCGCATGTGAAAATGAGCAGTGATTCTAGTGGAAGCCATGTAGTCAAAAACGACTCCGGATCGGATATCTCCTACATCAACTTTATTAGCGCGAATGGTGGTGGGGGGAGGATTCGAACCTCCGAAGGCTTCGCCGACAGATTTACAGTCTGTTCCCTTTGGCCGCTCGGGAACCCCACCCAGGGCGTCTTTTGGAGCCAGCGGAGGGACTCGAACCCCCGACCCACTGATTACAAATCAGTAGCTCTACCAGCTGAGCTACGCTGGCCACAGCTCCGTAACATACCTAATATATTAAAGATCTAAAAACATAGCCCGCAAGCGCATCACGGGCTAGTAAAAAGAACTTAGTAACCATCCCCAACGAAAAATACAAACACGATAGTTTCGTAATTATTAGCATAAAATTAGAAATATTGGCAAATATTAATTCATATTGCCGAATATCTTTATTTTTGGCCAATTTTCGCCTATATTCAAAACCAACCTGCGGGACCGGTTCAAAGGTTCCCGCTTGGCGGCAAGGCTCACGGTCACATACACATAAACGATTTAAATTACAACAGCTTATTCAGGAAAATGCGGTTGCGGGCAAACCCGTATCATATCGTATTTGGCAAGGGTGCATCCATACCTGCTTGAAACCGCAGAATATCGCACAAGGAACCACAAAAGTCAGAAACCTGGTAATTTGCCATTCCCATAAAAAACCAGAGCCCTGAGATGCACCATCTTTGAACTTCTGAGGTCCCTTTTCCAATCGTCAAATTTCCATGAACGTGCCTGCTAAAATAGGGTTGAGATGGTGCGTCATCCCGGCGCAAGGCACCTGGTATCGATGATCCCCAAAGCCCTAATGTGCGATAATTCCTTGACAAATGTAGAAAAAAACGTGTAATCGTCCCTCAGTGCCATGAAAACAGAGGCTTTCCCCAATTGGCCTCGGCAAAGCGGCACAAGCTCAACAGTTCCACCATTTCATGTTAGATTTGGATAACGATTTTGAAGACAACAAAACGTTTTGTTCTGATAATAGCGGCTATCGCCCTGCTCTGCAGTTGCAGTCACTTCTCAACCTCCAAGGGTCCGGGTTCCATCGGGGCCAAAGATGGCGCATCAGGTGATGCCTCCGCCATCAGCGCCTCGGATGACGGTGACGCGGTCGCCCTCACCTACCCGCAGACTGCGCGGCCATCGGACGGCAGCGCCATCATCAATCCGCCGTTTTCCAACGATTCCGGCGTCGATCCGGATCGCACCGGAGAGACGGCTGACGACGTTAAAAAAGAAGGCCAGCCGCTGCTGGATGAAGCCCTGGACTTCGTGGAAGTCGCCCAGTCCAACTGGCACAAAGGCGAACTGGACAAAGCCCTGGAGGCCCTGGACAGCGCCTACGAACTGATCCTGGAGGTGGATACCCAGGAGGATGTCAAGCTTATCCAGCAAAAAGAGGATCTGCGCTTTCTGATTTCCAAGCGAATTCTGGAGATCTACGCCTCCCGCAACATCGTGGTGAGCGGCCTGCACGACGAAATCCCCATGGAGATGAACGCCCATGTGGAAAAGGAGCTCAAACGTTTCACCGGCATCGAAAAACGGTTTTTCATCGAGTCCTATGCCCGTTCCGGGCTTTACCGACCTTATATATTGAAGGCCCTTCGAGAAGCCGGCCTGCCCGAGGAGCTCTCCTGGTTGCCCCTCATCGAAAGCGGCTTCAAAGTCAAAGCGCTTTCTAGAGCACGCGCTTTGGGCCTGTGGCAATTCATCCCCTCCACCGGCTACAAATTCGGCCTCAAACGCACCCGCTATGTGGACGAACGCCTGGATTTCATCAAATCCACCGGCGCGGCCATCGCCTACCTCAAGGAGCTGCACAGCATCTTCGGCGACTGGTCCACGGTACTGGCCGCCTACAATTGCGGCGAAGGTCGCGTTTTAAAAGTGATCCGAAGCCAGAACGTCAATTACCTGGACAACTTCTGGGATCTCTATCAGCGCCTGCCCCGGGAAACCGCCCGGTACGTGCCGCGCTTTTTCGCCACCCTGCATATCGTCAAAAACCCGGAGAAATACGGTTTCAACGATCTCAAGACACAAGAGCCCTTTGACTACGACACAGCCATCATCAACCGCCAGGTCCAACTCCGGGACATCAGCAAGGCCACCGACATGGACCTCAAAGCGCTCAAAGCCCTCAACCCGGAACTGCGCTACAGCCTGGTGCCGTCCGAATCTTACACCCTGCGCGTTCCCAAAGGCAAAGAAGAGGATCTGCTGGCCAAGATCGAAACCATCCCCACCAGCAAGCTTCCCCAACCGGCCTTTGTCTACCACAGGGTCCGCCGCGGCCAGACCCTTTCCACCATCGCCAGGAGATACCGTACCAGCGTACGCGCCATCATGCGGGCCAACAACATGCGCAGATCGCTCATCCGGGCTGGAAAACGCCTGAAAATCCCCCAGCGCGGATATACCGGCGGCCGTCACACTCGTCGCTCGGCCAAACGCGCACCGATCCCCTCGTCCGGCGTCCACTATGTACGCAAAGGCGACTCCCTGTGGATCATCGCCAGACGGTACGGCACAACGGTAAGTCAAATCCGCAAGCTGAACACCATGGCGTCCAGTAACCTGTACATCGGCCAGGCATTGAAAATACCCGGCTTCAAACCCGGACCGCTGCTCGACACCAGCAAGCTGAACACCTACTCGGTTCAGCACGGAGACAGCCCTTACACCATCGCCGAAAAGCACAACATGAGCGTCGGCCGCCTCCTGCAGATCAACCAACTGACCCCGCGCAGCAAAATCTACCCCGGCCAGAAGCTCTATATCGAATAACCCAACCTACCCGCCCCCGTAGCTCAGGGGATAGAGCATCGGATTCCTAATCCGTGTGCCGCAGGTTCGAATCCTGCCGGGGGCACCATCAATTCAACAAATTATAAGTGTAAGAGTTTGTTGTCCGTTTCACGTTTCACTCTCCTGAGAGCCGCTTCGGCAATAAATGGCTGTGATACGGTGTCATAGGATCCGGCAGCGCCAACGATCAGTCGATGTTGAGTCGACTGCGCAGTTGTTTGACATATTCAAATCCATTGGGCTTGAAAGGTTCCGGCGTCCACGGCATCTCCTTGAGCACCCGCAGAATAGACGGCCATCGATCAAAAGGTACGGCGATAAACTGCAATCCTTCCGGAAACAGTTTTCTTCTTCTCATGCCAAATCCCAGGCCGGACGTCACCGAATTTACTTTGCCATGAATGTAAGGCCAGGCAAAAAGCCAAGCGCATCCGATGACTGGAGAAAAATGTCCCTCCCAGCCCTCTCCCGTCTCGTAGCTCATTGCACGGAGCAGGATCCACGTCTGACGGGTGTCTGCCAAAATTATAGTGACATCCGGGGCATCCATTTCCTCATCGGAATCCCCGCTGGTATCGAGAGCGGCAAAAGCCACATAATTGAGTACTTTTTGAGTAATCTTGGGGATGTAGTTATAGACACGGGCAGCAGCGCGAAGGTCCTTGAACGCTCCCAACCCGGCGCCGAACCCACCGCTGATAAACGGTTGCTGGACCTCCTCTTGACCTAGCACAAAGGCGCCCGCCTCGCAGCCATGGTTTTCCGCATCGACATAAAAAGGATCATCTTTCTGAGCCTTTTTCAGCATTTCGCACAATGCCATCTTCTCTTTGAGTTTAGGAACTGATTTCGGCGGGTGCACCAGATACGTAACCCCCACGGGCTTGATGGCAAAAGCCATCTTGTCCAAGATTTTCCAGTCTTCTTTTTTCAGGCCCATTGAAACCTTCCTTCATTGATGATGGGATATCTGTTGGGAAAAATCGGCAATCTCTCCATAAAAGGCCGCCTATAAGGTCTTCGAGTTAACATCCGATGGGCGGTATCGCCCTTTGAATTATTAGCTGAGAGCTCTGAATGTATCATATATCGATACAATGGTTCATTAAAAATTTCTCGTATTTCATTTATTGCCTGGCACCGTTTGAAAGGCGCAACGGCACAGTCGATGATGGATGAAAACGGATCCATCATATCGGCAACCGGGAAGCCATTGGGGATTAAACCTTGATTAGAGCGAAAAAAGATAATACCTAGTTTGAAATTAAGGCTTTCCCCCGATCCCTCTCTTAAACAGCAGCGACAGTAGTTACGATTCCCGCTTTCTGAATTTCAGCGACCCTGCCAATTTAGCCGTCAAAGTGTTTGCCGGGGCGATATCAGCCAGTTGTTGGCCACAGGTAAACCGATACCGTTCCACCATTGAACGAAGCACCCGAACAAGGAGGACGCATGATTGCACTTCAGGTAAACGGTACCAAAAGACAGGTCGATGCGGATCCGGGGACGCCGCTGTTGTGGGTCCTGAGGGACAACCTGGGGATTACCAGCGTGAAATACACTTGCGGCATTGCCGAATGCGGTATGTGCACGGTGCTCATTGACGGCATTGCTCAGCGTTCCTGTGCAGTTGAAGTGGAAGAGGTCAAGGAAAGCGAAATTACCACCGTTGAAGGCTTAGCCGACACGCATCCGGTAAAAATCGCCTGGATCGAAAAGCAGGTGCCCCAGTGCGGATACTGCCAGCCGGGGATCATGCTTCAGACCGTTGATTTCCTTTCCAGGGAACCCAACCCGTCCGAGGCGCAAATCAACGAAGCCCTGGATGATGTCATTTGCCGATGCGGTTCGCATCCGAGGATTAAAAAGGCCATCCAGCTGGCCGCCAGAATGACGGCAAAACAGGGAGGATAAATCATGAAAAACGATATGACGAGAAGATCCTTCTTAAAGAACGGCAGCCTGGTCATTGCCGCAACCGCTTTTTCTGGTCCCCTGACCCTGTTTAACGCATCTGCGGTAAATGCCGCTGCGGGGCTTCCCTTTAAGCCCCATGCTTTTCTGGAGATTGCGACGGATGACACCATCACGGCCTGGGTCGGCCAGACCGATCTCGGCCAGGGCACCCACACCGGCATTCCCATGGTCATCGCCGATGAGTTGGATGCGGCCTGGGAAAACATACAGGTAAAAATGGCGCTTGCGGCAGAGCCGTTTAAAAATCCTGTGTGGCATGCCCAGGTAACCGGAGGCAGCACCAGCATTCGCCATCGATGGGATATGCTCCGCAAAGCCGGAGCGGCCGCCCGGCAGATGCTGGTTGAGGCGGCCGCGCAAAAGTGGGGAATCTCCGCTTCCCAATGCGTCGCCAAAGCGGGTAACGTCATCCATCCGGATGGACGCCGCCTCACCTATGGGCAGCTGGCGCAAGCCGCCGGAAAACGCCCGGTTCCCCAGGATCCGCCCCTGAAGAATCCAAAGGATTATGCCATCATCGGCACCCGGAGGGATCGGCTGGAGCTTCCGGACAAAGTGATGGGCAAGACCGTTTTCGGCATCGATTTCTCCATCCCCGGCATGTGCACCGCCGTCGTGGCCCGTGCCCCTCAATACGGCGCGTCGCTCCTATCCTATGACGCCAAAGCGGCCATGGCGATCAAAGGGGTGATCAAGGTCGTCCCCCTTGAAAACAGGATTGCGGTATGCGCCCAAACCACCTATGCCGCCATGCTGGGCCGGGAGGCCCTTGGCATCAAGTGGTCCAAAGGGTCCCATCCCGACCTCGATGATGACGTTGTGGATGGCGTGTTTAAAGCACATCTGGAAAAACCGGGGGCCGTGGCCAAGAACACCGGTGACGTAAAAAAGGCATTGGCAGAAGCCGCCCGGACCATCGAACATTCCTACAAACTGCCCTATCTCTCCCACGCCCAGGCAGAGCCCATCAACTGCACCGCCCATGTGGAAAAGGGGCGCTGCCGGATTTGGATCCCCACCCAGATGCAGACGGCTACCCAGACCACGGCCTCCAAGCTGACCGGCCTGCCCGTTGATAAGGTGGAGGTGATGACCCTGCCGGCCGGCGGCGGTTTCGGCCTGCGCGGGGAACAGGATGCGGTGGTGGATTCGGTTCTGCTTTCCAAAACCCTGAAGCGCCCGGTCAAGGTGATCTGGAGCCGTGAAGATGATTTTGCCAACGACCGTTACCGTCCGGCAAGTCAGTGCAGGATAAAGGCCGGCCTGGACAAGGACGGCCGGCTGACGGCCTGGTCGCATAAGGTGGCCGCACCATCCGTCATGTCCAGGCTGATGCCCGCGTATGTAAAAGACAGCATCGATCCGGATGCGATTTCGGGAGTCGGCGACATGCCTTACTCTCTCCCCAACCTGCTCGTGCGCTATGAGATGGTAAACCTTCCCATCACGGTGGGCTGGTGGCGGTCGGTGGGCTTTTCCGTCAATGTCTTCACTGTCGAATCCTTTATGGATGAGCTGGCCCATGCCGCCGGAAAAGATCCGCTTGAATTCCGTCTGGCCCACCTGGAAAAAGGCTCCCGGCCCTACAATCTGCTGTCATTTCTGGCTGATAAAGGGGGATGGAAAACGCCGGCGTCCAAAGGCCGGGCAAGAGGCGTTGCCTTATCGTCCTGTTTTGGGTCATTTGGGGCCCATATGGCGGAAGTTTCGGTGGATAAAAAAGGCGGCATCAGCGTTCACAAGATGGTCTGCGCCCTGGACTGCGGCACCGCCGTTTACCCGGATGCCATCCGGGCCCAGGCCGAATCCGGCGTGGTCATGGGATTGAGCGTCGCGTTTTATGAAAAGATCCGCTTCGAAAACGGCGGCGTGAAAACGGCCAATTATGATGACTACCCTCTCCTTTCCATGTCCGAGGTGCCGGAAATAGAGGTGCACATCGCCAGGAACAATCATAAGCCCGGGGGAATCGGCGAACCGGTTCTCCCATCAGTCGCCCCTGCCGTGGCCAATGCCGTATTCAGCGCTACGGGTGTCCGGCTCAGGGAGCTGCCCTTTAAAAGGGAACTGCTGGTCAAGGGGTAGAAGATCCGGCAGCAAAACATGGGTGCTATGTTTGATGAAATCCTCAGCTACGGCGGGCAAGGCGGCTTGCGCGAGCTACTTCGCTACCACAAGGATCATGTCCTTTCCATTCCTGTGGAAGATCCGTTCATCCGACTGGATGCGGATCCGGTTGAAGATCTGTTGCTGCTCAGAGAAAAATACGTAAAAGAGCCGGGTCCGCCACAGACATATAAATCTCCAGGTTATTTTCAGCAACGACGCATTTCCAGCGATCCATGTCCCGATCGATGAAGCGAAATTTATTCTTTTCAGATAGACATGTCTATTTATTGACTTCCCCTTACTTCATAGCGCCCGCGTTAAATTCTGCTTCATCTACTTTTACCAGGTCGTCAATATTATCGTAAACCTTTCCAGCCTTGTAATCGCAATGATTGTTTTGTCTGGCGATCAGGTATGAAGCATAGGATTTCCCCCACTCAAACATGGCATTTAAAACCGGTATGAACGACTGCCCGAGCTCAGTCAGGGAGTACTCGACCTTGGGGGGTACCTGCCGGTATACCTTGCGGTTCACCAGGCCATCCTTTTCCAGCTCCTTTAGGCTTTGGATCAACATTTTTTCCGTAATTCCGATAACCCCCCGGCGCAGCACGCCAAAGCGAACAACATCATTCCGGGCCAGATGAAAAAGCACTTTGGGTTTCCATTTTCCGCCAATGATCCGCATCGCCAACTGAAAATAGCATCGAAACGCCACCTCGCCCGCTCTTTTTGCGTCGCATTGATATGTCATAATGCGCTCCAATTCACATTACATACTTTTATGTAAGTACCCTACCAATTTGTAAGTACTTGACTAATTTATAATATAGTTAATAATGGCAGTTATGTAAAGCAGATTTGTAATTATCAAACCTGTCAGGGTAAAAGAGTAGAAAGAGATGAAGAATGATGAAAAAAGAGGAGAAGCCCCATGTCTTTGCAAGATTCTCTGGATGCAATGCGAACAAAGTTCGAATCAAAACTTTCACCTGAAATTGTGGACACCATGCACCATGCCACCGATGAGCTGCTGCAATCAGGTATCATGGACCGCGTTTTGAAGGTGGGCGACCCGGCTCCGCAATTCTCGCTTCCCGATCACAACGGTGACATGGTTGACTCGGCCGATTTGCTTGGCAAAGGACCGCTGGCGGTGGGTTTCTACCGGGGTGCCTGGTGACCGTACTGCAATACGGAGCTGGCAGCTTTGCAGGAGATCATCGCCGACCTCAAGACACGTGGAGCGCATCTGGTGATGATATCACCTCAACTTGAGAAGTATTCCCGGCAAGTGGTCCGCAAACACAATCTTTCGTTTAAGGTGTTGAGCGACAAGGGCAACGCCGTCGCTTCGCTGTTCGGTCTGGCCTACCCCCTGTCCGATCAACTGAAAGCAGTCTACACCCAATGGGGGATGGATCTGGAGCGGTTCAACGCAGACGACTCATGGACTATGCCCATGCCGGGCCGCTTTATCATCGACAGGACCGGAACGATCATCCATGTCGATGTCCACCCGGACTACACGAAGCGGCCGGAACCGAAAGAGATTATCCACCTGTTAAATTCGAATGGATCATAATAGCAGTCAGATTGAGTGGTTTAAAATCTGCCAAACCGAAAAAACAGAACGGGATGGTGGATTTTATCGGGACCAACGTTCAAGGAAGAGGAGGAGATCATGAAAAAATCACTGGG
Organism: Desulfobacteraceae bacterium; assembly: GCA_037387725.1. GTDB lineage: Bacteria > Desulfobacterota > Desulfobacteria > Desulfobacterales > Desulfosarcinaceae > JARRKU01. The sequence goes on along the minus strand of JARRKU010000003.1, from coordinate 133,226 downwards.
TGCCAAAACGCTTGCTTTCCCCAGTCCGGTCTGGTGTGTGGGATCCTACGGCACCGATGACCGCCCCAACCTGATGACCATCGCCTGGGGCGGAATCTGCTGTTCCAAACCGCCCGCCGTCACCATTTCCCTGCGCAAAGCCACCTATACCTATGGCAATATCCAGTCGCGCGGAGCCTATACCATCAGCATTCCTTCGGCCGAGTATGCCAAAGAAGCGGACTATGTGGGCATGGTTTCCGGAAAAAACCATGACAAGTTTCAGGCCACGGGCCTCACACCGGTTAAAAGCGATCTGGTGGATGCCCCCTATGTGTCCGAGTTCCCGATGGTATTGGAGTGCAAGGTGATCCACTCCCTGGAGATCGGACTCCATACCCAGTTCATCGGCGAAATCATGGACGTCAAGGTCGACACCCGTGTGCTGAATGAGGCCGGTCAGCCGGATATGGCCGAAGTAGCGCCCTTTATCTATGGCAGTGAGATTCAAACCTACCACCGAATCGGCGAGGGGATCGGCTCGGCTTTTAAAATCGGCAAAGCACTCTTCAAATGAGGCGTAAAAATGAAAACGCAGCCATATCAAAGCTTGAAGGTTAAACTCGACAACCCGACCATTGCGCCCTTTTTCAGCTTGCTGCAAAAAGGATTTTTCATCGAAGCCCGGGCTGGCAGCACCATAAAAGAAATTTTATGCGAGCAATTTCAAATTAACCCGCAATATCTTGAAAATCGTATTCAAACCATTTGTTTGGACGGCAAACCGGTGGACGAAGCAGACAAGACTACAGCGGTAGGTGGTACGACCCTGGCGCTATCGACGGCTAGTAGGCGGACTTGTAGGTATGGCCCTTCGGCGTGGCGGTCCCCTGTCTGCTCTTCGAAGCAGTATCACCCATCGCCAGGATGAGGGCATTGCCCACGCGGAAGGGTCGGTGAGGGTAAGGATCAAATTGTTCAATCTATTGGTGCGGGAGCTGGGACCGGGGTTTCTTAAAATGGGCATATTTGTCCATCCGAAAGAGATCATCGATATCATGGAGAAATGGACAGAGGGTTTTGCATCATCCATCTCGCATGTGGAATTGAACGGTCGGATGATCTCCAATGAACAAATGGGTGCCATTAACTGGTCTGAGGGTCCTGAAGATATACTTTTGAGTGTATTGTAATGGAACACCTGAAATCAGGGGAGGACTGCTTTAAAACAAAGTCAACTGCTTCAAGCCGAGAGGACGAATACCATGCTGGTATGCAGCCATGAAAAACTGTATTGCGATGTGTTGATCATTGGCGGCGGCGGAGCGGGCCTGCGAGCGGCCATCGCCGCCAAATCGAAAAACACCGACGTGCTTCTGGTTTCCAAAACCAAGGTGGGACCCAGCTCCAATACCTATATTTCCAAGGCCGTGATTGCCTCGACCGGATGGGGCGCAATAGAGGATAATGCAAAGGTTCATGTGGAAGACACGGTCAAAGGCGGACGTTTTCTGAACGATCCGTCGCTGGTGGCCAAAGTGGCGGAGCGCTCGCATGATGAGATAGATTTCTTGAAAGCGTGTGGGGTGCATTTCGATCTGCATGACGGAACCCCCCGGGTGATCAAAATCCCCGGTCATCGTTATCCGCGCCACGTTTACGGGAAAAACTGGAGCGGCAGCGATCTTGTTTTACCCCTCAAGCGGCGTGCCAGGCAGGACGGTGTCCGCTTTGCAGAGCAGGTCTTTGTGAGCCGGCTGTTCGCCGATGAAAACCGCATCGTCGGCGCGGCGGGCATCACCAGCGACGGTCGCTTCTATGCAATACAAGCAAAGGTGGTCATACTGGCCACCGGCGGATATGCGCAAATCTATTTGAACACCAACAATGTGCCGGGGATAACCGGGGACGGCCAGGCACTGGCCTATGAATTGGGTGTCCCGTTGAAAGATATGGAGTTCGTTCAGTTCTATCCAACGGCGACGGGAAAACGCGGCAACCGGTTGATCCTTTACGAACGGCTGCTGGCACAACCCGGTGTGGTTTTGAGCGACAGGTGCGGAGAAAATATTCTTCAACGATACGGCATCGACGACGCCACCCAGGTGACAAGGGATCGACTGGCCCAGCTGATTTATGAAGAAATAAACATGTCGGAATCACCGACCCAGGGAGTGTTCATGGATTTGGAGGCCCTTTCCGAGAAAACGGCCAGGCGATTGGCCCCCCTCCTCCCGGCAAAATGGTGGAAGGGCCGGAAGGTTTTCAACGTAACACCCACCGCCCATTTTTGCATGGGCGGCATTGTCACGAATCAACATGGAGAGACACCCGTAGAGGGCTTGTTCGCAGTGGGAGAAGTGACTGCGGGTGCACATGGCGCAAACCGGCTGGGAGGCAATGCATTAGCAGAAATCTTCGCCATGGGTTCCTGGGTCGGGGAAAGGGCCGCGAAAAGGGCAAGGGAGATAGGATCGGTCCCGGTGCGGGCAGATGTCTTCAATGAAGAACGATCCCGGTTGGAGGGCGCTTATCTCAACAAAGGGGCAGAGGCAAAACAAGCGGTTGCCGAGCTAAAGCGATTGATGTGGCGCAAGGTTGGCGTCATTCGCAATGAAAGCGATCTTCAGGAGGCGCAGGTTCATCTGCGGGCGCAAAGCCCTCACGTCACCGTCACAAGTCCCATAGACCTCATCAGGAAATTGGCGTTTCGCAACATGCGGTGCGTTGCAAAACTGGTATGCCGGGCCGCTCTTGAACGTACGGAAAGCCGAGGTTCCCATTTCCGCAAGGATTATCCGGAAGAAGATAACCGGAATTGGACAAAAAATGTGGTACTGAGGAAGAGCAAGGGAAGCGTTGGCCTTAGGACAGTACCGGTGGGCATGGATCGGGTAAAATGGTGATTCTTTTTCGACAACGATAAATACTTATCGCTAGATTTTCCCATATTAGCAAAAAAAGTCGGCACGCCACCATTACTTCGACCCGGATTCAATCATGAAGCCTCGGTTATTGACTTTTTTGCCCGCCGTCTGCTAAGGGCAGACTTGCACACCACCGCAACCTGAGAGGCCCATATGCTGATCACGGAAATACTGGCTCGAAATGCACGGGTTTATGGCGATGAGACGGCTTTGATTGAACGGGAGCCTGCAAAGAATCGACGCGCTGAAATCACGTGGCTGGCGTTCGATCACCAAGCCAATCAACTGGCCAACGCGTTGATGGCATGCGGCATTCAAAAAGACGAGCGGGTCGTCCAATTAATGACCAATTGCATCGAGTGGCTGCCGATCTATTTCGGCATTCTGCGCACCGGCGCCTGGGCGGTTCCACTCAATTTTCGATTTAGAGCCACGACCATCCAAACCTGCGTCGAGACCGCCGAAGCCAAAGCGCTCATCTTCGGTCCGGAATTCATCGATCGCATCAATGCCGTTAAAGATCGCCTGGATCAGAGTGTGCACACCTATGTATTCGTCGGTCCGGAGGCGCAATGCCCGGACTATGCTCACAGCTATTCACAATTTATTGCATCCGCGGCCCCATCGGATCCTGAAGTGCCCATCGAGATCATTGATTCGGCAGGCCTCTATTTTACATCCGGTACGACAGGCGACCCCAAGGCGACCCTGCTGACACACCGCAACCTGGAATCGGCCTGCATCGTGGAAAACAACCACCACCGCCTGACCCACGACGACAACTTTTTGTGCATCCCTCCGCTCTACCACACCGGCGCCAAGATGCACTGGTTCGGCAACTTCATGGTCGGCGCCAAGGCGGTGATTCTGAAAGGAATCGAACCGCAATGGATTCTCGAAGCGATCTCCGAAGAGCGTGTTACCGTGGTGTGGCTGCTGGTTCCGTGGGCCCTGGATCTGTTGTTCGCCATTGAAAGCGGAGAGCTGAAACTCGAAAATTACAGCCTCGACCAGTGGCGTCTGATGCACATCGGCGCCCAGCCGGTGCCCCCCAGTCTGATCAAGGAGTGGATGAAAATCTTTCCACACCACCAGTACGATACCGACTATGGCTTGACCGAGTCCACCGGCCCGGGATGCGTGCACCTGGGCATGGAAAACATGCACAAAGTCGGCGCCGTGGGCCGGCCGGGCTTCGACTGGGAGTATAAAATCGTCGACAGCCAGCTCAACCCCGTGTCGAATGGCGAACCCGGCGAATTGATGGTCAAAGGCCCCGGTGTCATGAAATGCTACTATCGCAACCCGGAAGCAACGGCACAAACGATCAAATCGGGCTGGCTGCTCACCGGCGATATCGCAAAGGTGGATGAGGACGGTTTCATCTGGCTGGTGGATCGAAAAAAAGATGTGATCATCACCGGTGGAGAAAATGTCTTCCCGGTCGAGATCGAAGATTTCCTGCAGGGCCACCCCAAGATTCAGGATGTGGCCGTAATCGGTCTGCCCAGTCTGCGACTGGGCGAAATCGCCACCGCCATCATCAAGCTCAAATCCGGCCAGCAATTGTCCAAAGAAGAGATCCGCGACTACTGTAATACCCTGCCCCGCTACAAGCGACCGAGAAAATTCTTCTTCGATGACGTGCCCCGCAATCCGACCGGCAAAATCGAAAAACCGAAACTGCGAAAGAAGTATGCCGGCATACAAGAGAGTTTTCGGATCGAATAACGGCAAGCCTTGGTTTAAAACAACCGTACTTTTTTCTCTTAAATGGAGGTTTGCCGGTCTGGCCAGCTAGCGATACGACCATGTTCAACGCCGTGTCCAAACATCATGATATCAGCATCTACCCGTCCTGAAATCCCCAGGCCAGCGGCTCTTTTCGCTGGGTGCAATGGACATAGAGAGAATATCATGATAAGAATCCGAGTCTTGAACGATTGTTGAAGCTTGATCTCGGCTTTGTGCGAAGCTCGAATGCGGACCACCCTATACGACACCGGAAAGGCAAGCGCGTGTCTGAATTTACATACAGCAATATTGAAAAAGAGATGGCGGTCTACGGATACGACGGCGCAGTGAAAAGCCATTGCCGGATGTGCCACGGCGGCTGCGGCGTGATCGTCTACACGAAAAAAGGCAGGGCCGTAAAGATATCCGGCGATCCCGACTGTCCCATCAATCACGGGACCCTTTGCACCAAAGGATTCGCCTCCCTGCAGCTGGCCTATCATCCCGACCGCCTGACGACGCCGGTGCGGCGCATCGGCCCCAAAGGCAGCGGCCGCTGGGAGCCCATCTCCTGGGATCAGGCCCTGGACGCCATTGCCGACAGGATCAACGACTACAAACGCGATTTCGGCGCCGAATCGATCGTTATGGGATACGGCACCGGCCGCGAGAACGAAAGCGTCATTTACCGCTTCGCCAACCTGCTGGGCACCCCCAATGTGCTCACTGCCGGTCATTTCTGCTACGGCCCCCGTCTGGCCACGAGCATCATCACTTGCGGCTCCAATCCCATCGTGGATTATGAAAACCGGCCCCAATGCATCATGGTGTGGGGCAACAATCTGGTCATCAGCAACCCGGACGAGTACAAAGGCGAGTCGTTTTCGGTGAGCCTGGACAAAGGCGCCAAATTGATCGTCGTGGATCCCAGGATGACCCGCATGGCCGCCCGGGCCGATATCTGGCTGCAGTTGAATCCCGGAACCGATACAGCCCTGGCTCTGGGGATGGCCAATGTCATCGTCAACGAGGGACTCTACGATCACCGGTTCGTTGAAACCTATGTCCATGGCTGGGAACCGTTTGTGGAGCGCGTCGACCAATACCCTCCGGAAACGGTGGCCCGGATTACCGGGGTGCCCGAAGAGAAGATAAAAGCGGCGGCGCGCCTGTATGCCACCACCAAGCCGGCGGGGATTCAATGGGGCGTTGCCATCGAACAGCAGATCAATTGCGCCGACAACGACCGCGCGCTGATGGCCCTGATGGGCATTACCGGCAACATCGATGTCCCCGGCGGCCAGGTGCTGTTCAAGACGCCCGACATCGTCAAGGTGAGCACCTTCGGCGCCCACAAGCAGCTGCCCAGGGAACAGGCGGCCAAGCGGCTGGGGGGTGACCGTTTTCGCCTGGCCGGCAAATTCGGCATCATCAATCCCAAGTGCGTCTGGGACGCCGTCCTGACCGATGAGCCTTACCCGGTGAAAATGATCTTTATGATCAGCTCCAATCCGCTGCTCACCCGTGCCAGGCCGTCGGAGGTCTATCGGGCGCTGGAAAAGGTCGAGTTCCTTGCGGTTTCCGATTTTTTCATCACGCCCACGGCGGAGATGGCCGATATCGTCCTGCCGGCATCCACCTGGCTGGAGATGGACTACATCGGCGACTACTGGAAGCGCCACGGTTATCTTCTGCCGAGGCGTAAAGTGATTCAAGTGGGCGATTGCCTGCCGGATCACGAAATGATCAACGCCCTGGCCCACCGGGTGGGGCAGGGAGAGCATTGGTGGGAAACGTTCGCCGGCGGTCTCGACTACATTCTCGAACCCATGGGGATCACGTTCGAACAATTCAAGCAGATGGACTATATCCGGGGCGAGGTGGCTTACCGTAAATATGAAACGAGCGGTTTTTCCACCCCCACCGGCAAATTCGAGCTCTACTCCACGCTGTTGGAGAAATGGGGATACGATCCGCTGCCGGCCTACCACGAACCGCCCGAGAGCACCCGCAGCACGCCGCAGCGGCTGGAGAAGTATCCCTACACGCTGATCACCGGGCGCCGCATTCCAGGTTTTTTCCACACCGAAAACCGCCAGCTTCCCTGGATGCGCGGGCTGCAACGCGATCCGGTGGTGGAGATCCACCCGGATACGGCCGCCAAAGAGGGCATCCAGGAGGGCGACTGGGTGGTGATCGAGTCCCAGAGGGGCAAGATCCGCCAGCGCGCTAAATTTTTCAAAGGGCTGCGGCCCGAAGTGATTTCCGCCGAGCACGGCTGGTGGTTCCCCGAAGATAAAGACAACCAGGGCGATTGGGAATCCTCCAACGTCAATATGCTGATCGACAATTCCTACGACAACTGCGATCCGGCCATGGGAGCGACGCACATTCGGTCACTGTTGTGCCGCATCTATCCGGAGAATCGAATCGACAAATGAAACCTTACGAACTGGTCATCGATGAAGACGCCTGCTGGGGGTGCCGAACCTGCGAAGCGGCCTGCATGCAGGAGTTCAATCTGGATGGGACCGTCCAATTCATCACCGTCGGTGAAACTGCGTCAGAAACCGCGGATGGGCGACCGCAATTCACCTTCCAAGTCAATTTGTGCCGCCACTGTGATGAACCGCCGTGTGTGAATGCGTGCCCCGAAGCGGCCATCGTTCAGCGGGAAGACGGCATCGTCGTGCTGAGCGAGGAGCTGTGTAGCGGATGCCAGGCCTGCATGGATGAATGTCCGTACGAAGCCATTGTCTTTGATGCGGAGCAATCGGTGGCCCGCAAGTGCAATCTGTGCCACCACCGCGTGGATCACGGCTTGATGCCGGCATGCGCCGACAACGTTTGCCTGGCCCACTGCATCTATTTCGGCAGCCCGGAGGCGGTTAAAGTCCAACGCCGGCGCCGGCAAGGACTGGCGTGAGGTTCGTGGGCGCAATAAACCCCGCCATCTCTCAACTTTCCGACGACCGGATCAGCACCACAGCAAGTGCTGCCAACGGCCGATACGCTACATCACGATCCTGATTCTTTATCTTTATCGGATCGACCCCCCCATCATTCCATCATCTTTTAATGAAATGCCATCAAGACCCCGGGTTGACACCCGGGGCTATACTCATTGGCCCTTTCAGGGCCGCATTGGAGCGCGTCACGAAGCCTGCCGTCGCAATAATCATCCAAGACGTTCGGATACTATGGACATCCATTAAGGTATAAGGGTCTTGACTGGAGCAGGACGGAAATAGTAGCCTAAGCTCCTGTCATGACATTAAAAAACCGATACACCAAACGCGTAAGAATCATTACATGGAGGAGTTGGAAATGAACATTACCATTATTGGCGCAACAGGAAATGCAGGTTCGCGTATTGTCACCGAAGCCCTGCATCGCGGTCACAAAGTGCGGGCCATTGTCCGGCAAGAGAGCCGGAACAAAGTGGAGGCACGACCCGATCTGACAATTGAAACCGGCGATATTTTAGATGCCCAGGGGTTGGCATCGGTTATGGAACCAGGCGGTTGTGTCGTCAGTGCCTATGGCCCGCCGGCCGATCAGGTCGAAAAATTGATGGATGCCACCAGATCGTTGCTCGCCGCCTGCAAGGCTGCCCAGGTCAAGCGGTTGATTGTTGTAGGCGGTGCCGGCAGCTTGTACGTGGACTCAAACACCCAATTGGTGGATACACCCAATTTCCCAGCTGCCGTCAAACCGGTGGCCATGGCCCATCGCGATACCCTAAAGATGCTGAAGCAGGAAGACGAGTTAAACTGGACCTATATCAGTCCTTCAGCCATGTTTGGCCCAGGTGAGCGAACAGGTGTATACCGGCGGGGCACAGACCAATTGTTAGTGGATAAAGACGGTAACAGCAGTATATCCATGGAGGACTATGCCATTGCTCTGTTGGATGAAATCGAACAACCAAAAGTTAGCAAAGCCCGAATTACAGTGGGGTATTAGGATAGGTGTAGTTTAAGAAAATGATCTTGTTCCGCTTTGATCTGGCCGACGAGAAAGTCTATGGTTGCACGGACCCGGGCAATATGCTTTGAATCCGGATTATATTGGAGCCAGAACTCTCTTTCGATACTTTGCTCCGGCAAGACGGGGACCAGGTTCCTTTCGGCATGGGCCATAAAATAGGGGATAACACCTATCCCCACGCCGGCGAGCACAGCGTTCATTTGGGCCAGGACTGTGGAGGTTCGGAATATGGGTGTGGCGCCCGGGTAAAACTCATCCATAAACCGCAGATCCTGGTCATACAACAAGTCCTCAATATAGCCCACGAATCGGTGCCCTCGAAGATCTTCCTTATTAATAATCTCCCGGCGGTGTTTAAGGTATCCCCTGGTCGAAAAAAGGCCCAGTTTGTACCGGGTCACCTTTCTAGCGATGAATTTTCCCGATTTAGGTCTCATCACGGTAATCAATATGTCGATCTCCCGTTTTGCGAGGCTGTAGTACATGGGAACGGGAATCAATTCGACCTCCAGAGCGGGATGACTCTCCTGAAACCGGCTCAGCCGGGCCGCCAAATAACAATTTCCAATGCCATCGGGTGTTCCGAGTCGGATGCAGCCCGATAGCTGTTTGTCTTTGCCGGAAACATTTTCCTCAAGTTTCACGATCGTGCTTTCCAACCTTTCGGCATAGGGAAGCAGCGCCTCACCTGCAGGTGTAATCTGGCAGCCCTTTTCAGTGCGCTGGAAAAGCTGTGTCTGCAACGAGGCTTCCAGGGCCGATATCCGGCGGGCCACCGTGCTGTGGGTCACCTTTAGCTCGTGTGCCGCAGAGACGAACGAATTGGTTCGGCAAAGGGCAAGAAAAAAACGCATGTCATCCCAGTTCATATCCATGATTGCTTCTCCGAAGACGGTTTTCTGATAATTTTGGCTAATAAAGTATTAATCTGTACCCTCTTCCTGTCTTACTGGTAATATTTGCACATCAAATGACGATTATTCGGCATTTGATGACCATTAATGCATAACCAATATGGGATCAAGCCATAAGCGCTAAAATCGGTCGAAAGTGTCTTTGTCGCACTGGTTGAATGCGTTCGGATATCCGGCTTCGTTGCCGCATCGATTGGAAATCAGGCCGGCCGCGGCAGCCCCTGCCACGCGCCGGTTAATGCCCAAGTTGGCGGAGGGAAAGAGACCGGACGCATGGAAAACGGAAATTGCCTTAGCACCAAATGCCGCAGTGTCGCCAGTTCATTTGACGGCGAACCTGGATGGCAGGAATATGGGGTGGGTGGGTTGCCTTCCTATCTCGCTGCGGTGACGGCACTGCCGGGTTCTCTTCTGAAAGTTTCAACAGGCGATTTACCCTTTCTCTGGTGTGTGGATGGGTTCGCAAGATGGAAGGCTGTCGGCTTGAATAGCCGGGAACTATTATTTTGGACAGCAATCCGGCATTGCGTTGATCGATTTTCAGCAGCGCGGTGGCGAGCCCTCTTGGATCACCGGTCAGCTCCGCCGCACTCAGATCCGCATTGAATTCCCTTGTGCGGGAGAGCGCCAATTGCAGCAGCGTGGTAATGGTGGGGGCCATGATCAACACGAGAATCGCCATCCAGGAGATATGCAGACCCGATACCAGCCATAAGGGAAGATTCAGGAGCAGCAACACCTGACCGGTGAGAGAGAACAGGGCGGTCACCCGGCCGACGATGCTGGAAATGTTCAGGATCCAGAGGTCGTTATGCCTCAAATGGCTGATTTCGTGAGCCAAAACAGCGTTGATCTCCCGCATGTCCAGCGTTTTAAGGAGACCGTCCGTTACCGCAATCGCGGCATTGTTGCGGCTTCCGGCCGCAAAGGCGTTCATCGCATCGGAAGGCACATAGTACAACATCGGAATCCGCGGCAGCGCGGCCTGCGCAGCCAGATCCCTTACTATCGCGTAAAGTCTGGGGGCACGTTGGGGTGATAACGGCTTGGCGCCGTACAACCGCAGAACCAGCCGTGGCGATAGGCCGGGACTGATAATTAAAAGGCCAATGCTGATGAGCAAGGCCCATATGAGGCCATCCGCTCCTGCAAATATCCAGCCCAACAAACTCAACAAGGACATCATGGCACCGAGAAGTGCAACGGAGTGCACCCCACTCCGGAGCCTATGCTGAAACAATCTATCATTACATATTTTTCTCATCATCACTTCACCACTTTCCGTTCCAAGGGGCAGCCTGATTTCGCTTTTCCACGAAATGCGAATAAATCAGATATCGCGCGCTACATGGTAAATTCCGTAATTTTCTCACCCTTTTGTACAAATGTATGTATGGATCGATATGCGCTTTTCAGCCGCTCCACAGCATTGGCGAGGTGCCTGCAAACCGGGTCTTCCTCCCCCAGCTTCTCATTGGCCTCGAGAAGCAGCTGTTTTTGAATTTCCAGATTGGCCCGAACCTTCTGCGCTATCCGCTTGCGAACTTCCTGTTTGTTTTTTTCCTGCTCTATGACCGGTTTCAGCCGCTTGATCGAAAACTCAACCAGAGCATCCCGGGCGATGGCTTCCAGGGCTTCGGTGTCGGCAATGAGATGGTCAAACAAGGACTTCTGCTTAACCCCCAATTGGGTCGAAACGATGTTCATGGCCAGGATCGTGTTCTCGGAAAGCCTGAACGTAGCCCTAACCGACTGATTCGCTTTTAGTTCGGCTACATCGGCATAGGGAAGATCAAAATCCGTCGTATGGGGTTGAGGGGTATTTGTCGCCATATCCAGTACCTCCCTTCTATATCATTACTTTATACTAATAAATTTTTTAAGTAATGCAAGAAAAAATTATTTTACTCTATTGACACGACCAAAATAATTTTTAAATTCTCTCCAAAAAGAGGGATTCAACCCCACTCAACAATAAACCAAGGAGGTGCTTCCATGATTTATCGCAGACTTTACGACCTGCCTTCCCTGAGATTTCGGAGTGCATTTGACCAACTCGACAGAATGCGCAGACAATTCGACCGGATCTTCGGCGAAGATACCGGAACTCACCGCGGGATGTTTGGCGCCGGGGTGTTCCCGCAGATCAACCTGACGGAGGATGCCGACCGGTTCTACGTCCGAGCCGAGCTACCGGGGGTGGCATCCGAAGATATCGAAATGCAGGCCACGGCCAAGAATTTGTCCATTTCCGGCGAACGGAAAATCACATCCGAGAATGACGGGGTCAAATACCATCGCCGCGAACGCGAAGCCGGCAAGTTCTCCAGGATTGTCACCATGCCCACCGAGATCGATCCGGACCGAATTGAAGCCAAGTTGCAAGACGGAATTCTGACCATCCGCGTACCCAAGGCAGAAGCGGTTAAACCGCGGCAGATTGCCATCAATTAACAGACGATGTCATTAAACAGGAGGTGATTGCCATGATGGACAAAGATACCAAGGAGCTCAAGGTCAAAGAAAAGCAGGAACTCGCCAGTCCAGCCGAACAGACCAGACCGGGACTTGTCTTTACACCCTCGGTGGATATCTTCGAAAACGACAAGCAGATTGTGGTGCTGGCGGACATGCCCGGCGTACAGGCCAAGTCCCTCAATATTGATCTGCGGGACAATACCCTGACCCTGAATGGGGATGTGGAGCCGTTTGAGGCGGCGGATGAGGAAGACGTTCTGATTGAATACGAAGTGGGTAAGTACTACCGACAATTTTCTCTCTCAGAGGTGGTTGATCAAGATAAAATCGATGCTCAATTAAAAAATGGTGTGCTTCGCCTTACCCTCCCCAAAGTTGAAAAAGCTGCACCGCGAACAATCTCAGTCAATGCAGGTTAAGCTGCGGGGACCGGTTCTTGCCGGGCAATACGCAAGGATCGGTCCTCAGCCCTGACGCTGTCGCCGCTTTCGAATTGATGCTGGTTTGGTCTCTTGCCAGAAAATCGTTCCACCGAGGGGGCAGGCCATGGAAAAAAATTACTACATCGTATTGGGTGTTTCCCCAGGCGCCACCAGAAAAAGGATCAAGCAAGCCTACCGTGACCTGGCCAAGCGGTTCCATCCGGATGGCGGCGGCGCTGAAACCAGCGCAGCCAAATTCAAAGAGGTGCAAAAGGCCTACGAAACACTGAGCGATACAGGTCTGAGGGCAGACTACGATAAAAAGCTGCACCACCGTATCTCCCCCTCCCCCCAAAAAGGTCTGGAAAGCATCATCAGAGAGCACCGCGCACCTTGGGGCGGGCGCTTCGGCCGTCGGTCCATCGTGGATGAATTCTTTGGCGGCCTGGTGGATCGTCCGTACGCTGCCGGCCGCAGCGGACGGGTGGCCAAGGATCCGGCCGTCGAAATGATCCTCGATCCCAATGAAGCGCACCAAGGCGGTCTTTTCCCAGTTGGCATTCCGGTGCAGGAACCCTGTGCCGAATGCAACCGGTCCGGATTTCAGTATCCCTTCATCTGTCCCGGCTGCCGCGGTAGTGGATACATTCAAAGCGAAAGACGGTTTTCAATCAGCGTTCCGCCCCATACCCGGGACGGCACTGAGGTTATCCTGCCGCTGGATGATATCGGGCTGAGGGGCATTCAACTCTATCTTTTAATCCGGGTCGATCCCCATCCTTCATTTTAGTTAGAAGCGGTTTCAAAATCTTCATTCGGGCCTAAGATCAAGGCGGGCGGCAGATTTAAACCGGAGGAATAGTATGCTATTTTGAGGATTTAACTCTGACGCCCAACACAGAGGTTGGGTCCGAAGGGAGGTTTTGAAACCGCTTCTAATCTTCTGAAGGCACCAGTACCCGATATGGCCCATCAAAGATCTCCATGGGATCCCGCAGGGTGACCAAATCCGGATCGCGCATGATGTTCCAGACAAAATGTTCATAATCCAGTTTGGGGGATATTCGCCCGAAGGAAAAGTGCAGGTGGGGGAGGATTTTTGCCTTGGAAGCGCTGGTGTCGGCGATGGTGGCAAGAAGATCACCACGCTTTACGGTGACGCCGGGTTGAATCCATTCCTGCGGCACTGTATGGGCGTAGGCGGAGATAAATTTTGCGCTTTTGTCCGCTGTCCACTCGTGCTCGATGATCACGGCCATACCGAGATAGTCTTTGGAGACGGCCCTGACCACTCCGTCGTTCATCACGGGTATGCGTGTCTGCGCACCTATAGGGTTAATCTTCCCGGAACGGTCGGCATAGAGGCAGAAGTCGACCCCCTCGTGGGGAAAATCCCGCCGGCCGAAATCCCCCCACCACTTGCCCGTTGCATTAAAAAGCATCTCCTGGCGGAAAACCCAGAATTGGAAGTCATCGGGTTCGATGGCGTTGGCGGCAATGAGCATCCGGGTGAAAGGTGCTTTATCAGGACGCATGGTTTGCTCCTTATTCATTAGACTGATTAAACCTTTTGCCATGTTTTTTATGCAACATTGGGGCTTATCTCCATGGGCACATGCTCGATATCGGCTTCAATGTAGGCATCTCCGCAAATGGAAAAACCCAGTTTTTTATAGAAGCCGACCGCGTGTCTCTGCGAGCCGAGATAGACCCTCTTGAGGCGACGGCGTCCGGCGGCTTCGATCAAGGCCCGCACCATCGCGGCCCCGTAACCGTTGCCGCGATGCAATTGGAGCACAGCCAGCCGACCGATCCGGCCATCGCCCATCATGCGGCCGGACCCGACAAATTGGCCGCTTTTGCGGAGCAGCACATGGACGGCATCGCCGTCCTCCCCGTCGAAGACCTTCTCCGGATCGATCTGCTGCTCTTCGACAAACACCTGTTTCCTTATCCTTTTTATCTCGGGCGCAAAGGCATTATTGTAAGATACGATGATGGTTTCCATACCGACCTTGCCCACCAAACATGATATTCGTCGCCTGTCACATATCCAATCGATACGATAGCCCAGCAGGCCGCTCATTGCAAATGGCGCATTATATGCGGGTGTTTTTACGCTAATGGAACATTTATCGCGGACAGAGCCGGGCCGGAACGCCGGCCACCGATCTGGATCCCACCAAGTGCATCCCCGAAGCGGCCGGCCCGTCTTCCCAGCCCCGGGGACAATTGCGCAAGGAGAGGCGCAGCGGTTCGGGATGCCGGTCTCCGGGCCGCAGGTTCAGAGTGACGTCTGTACCCGAAGTTTCAAGGAAATGGGGCACATGCCGCTGGTTGACATAGTTGACGGAGGTCTCCTGCATCACATACCAAGGGTTGGTTTTGTCCAGGTGCATGTCCTTCAATGTGACAACAATAAAGTCGATGTCCATGGTTCCCCCCGGCTCCAAAGTTCGACGATCTTTCCCGTCTTTGGACAAAACCACCAGATCCGCATCGTGGGTATTGGTGAGCCGCAGGGTCTGAACCTGGGACTGGTGAATCTCCACCTGATAGACATTCGGCGGACGGGTCAGCGTCGAACAGGCCGTCAGGGCCAAGAGCAACACCGCGACCAGCGAAATGTGCGTGCCCCATTGAAAAATACTGCGTCGATAAGGTGTCATTGCAACATCTCCTTGTAGATGGTTTGCCAGATGGATCGTTCATATCCACGTGCATCCTCCCGGGTGGCGCGGTTCTTGGCCACGTCGTGAAAAAAGCGGCGCACCCGGTGCCCGGTGGCCCCCGTATCGGTCTCTACAACCATCTGATCCTTTCCCAGGGCTTTGGTCGGCTTCACGTCCTTTTCCACGATGAATCGCACATTCTCAAGCACTTCCAGATGCTCCATCAGCTTGGAGTGATCCGAGGCTTTCTTCAACTCCACCCGATGTGCTGCGGCTGAGTGCGCATGCCATGCGGCCCAGCCGGGAACGGTCCCGTCGCCGCCGCCTTTTTTATCCGGTTTCACCGGTGATTCATCCCCTTGGTCCGGATCGAATCCAGGGGGCAGGGCCTTCCAGTGCAGGGATACCGGTGTATTTTTATCTTTGAGGGTCCGGATGTTGTAGAATCGCTCCCGGATGGTGTCGGGCAACGGCAGGGCAATGGTTTGCCGGATGCGACGCGCCATCTCAAGATGGTCCCGGTTGACCCATTGTGGATAGCGATCGAGGTTGGCCGCATCATAAGGATCCATGGCCGCACCGCTGTCCGGGTCCGTGACAGGATATGCGCCGGGAGATAGACCGAGTCGCTCATGATCGGCGTCAAAGGTGCGACGGTCGATAAACATGAGCGTATACGGACCCGGAAGCGTGGCGGCGACTTTGGCGATTCGACGGGCACCGTATAGGATGTTGAGGGGCTGCTGACCAATAAAAAATCGCCGCTGGTGGCCCCAGGTGCCGTAAAATGGCGTTCCCACGGTGATGACCTTGTCAAACCAGTCGGATGCGCTGAAAATCCGGTGCAGGAAGAGTTTGGCCACCAGGCCGCCCTGGCTGTGGCAGAGCAGCGTGGTCATGGGCAGCGGGTTCTCGTGGTGCTTGTTGAAGACGCTCTTGCGCAGCTGGGCCAGAAAGTCCTCCAGAAATCCGGCGCACTCCTCCACGGGCCGCCGCCAATCGTATCCGAAAACGATGTAATTATAATCCCGCTCCTGAAAATATCGGGCAGTGCCGTCGTAGGCCACCACCAGAAACCGCAGCGGGCCGTTGGGCACCACGATGTGTCCGTCTTTGTCGCGGCCCTGGTCATCGATCTCCAATTTAAGCGCATCACGGTCGAAGACCACCCCGATATCCATCCAGGAGGTTTCGTAGTCGGCAAAGGACATGGGGACACCGTCATAAGGGCGGGGGGAGAAATCCAGTTGTGACCCCATTCCGCCCGGCAGCAGCACAACCGTCTTCCGGCCGCGATTGTAGCGCTCAACAAAGGATTTGATATGCCCGGCATAGGCCCGCCGAATGGCATTGGTACGGCCGACATCATAAGACATGGGAATCCTCCTTTTTAGCTATGTGTCAGTCATCGTTATATTGCACCTGAAGGTCTCTGACACGGTTGATGGCAGCCGCCAGCTCCAGCCGGCGGGGACGCGCCAGCGGGATAAAAGCGTGGGTGCCGGCCGCCAGCGTATCGAGCCCCTGGCCGGCGATAAGATCATCCAGTGCATCGGCAAGATCAGACGGGGAGAGCAACCGGTCGTCCAGCCGGGCACCGGCCTGCAGCAGGGCATATCCGATGGCCATTACCTGATGGGGATCCACCAGGGCATCGAGACAGGTCAGGTCGATCCGCTGATTCCCATATTCCAGAACACCTGGCTGCAGTCGCAGGGGCTTGATCCTCACGTCCAGGGTCTTGCCCAAACGACGGGCGTCATAACGGGGATCGAAGTTGCCGGCCAATACCTGCCGTCGGTCGCAAATAGCCAGTGGCTGCGGTGGCTGGGGCGGCTGCGGCAGGTCGAGTTCAAGGGCGCGACCGGTCATGTTCACCGGCTGATAGTTGCGCATGGCAACGACATGATCTGCCGCGCCGAGGTAAGTTGAGCTGCCGCCGAGGACCATCAGGGTGCTGACCCTCCATTGCCGGTGCAGTTCTCCAACGCGGTCGATAAGAGGGATAATGGTCTCCTCCGGGATGAGCCGGCGCATGTTGGGGTCCCTGGCCAGGAAGTTGGCGGCCGAGGTGTCTTCATCAAGAAGGATCATTTTGACACCGGAGAGCAGGGATTCCACAGTGGCGGCGGCTTGGGAGGTGCTGCCGCTGGCGTTGGAGGTCGAGAAGCGGCGGGTGCTTTTCCGGGAGGGCAGTCGATCGATGAACCCGGAAATATCCAGTCCCGTAACCGCCCGGCCCTCTTCGGAGCAGATAACGGCGGCATCCGGGTGGGTCACCACCCTCTCCCGTCCGTCGCCGGGAATGTGGGGATAAACCGCCTTGGCCAATGCCTGAAGTAAAGTGGATTTACCGTGAAATGCACCGCCGATCACCACGTTGACACCCGGCCGGATGCCCAGTCCCCTTACCCGTCCGGCGTGGGGCATATCGACCTTTACGGCCAAGTCATCCGGCGCATGAAAGGCAACGGCGCCGGTTTTCAATGGCAATGAGGAGATACCCGACTGCCGGGGAAGGATGGCGCCGTCTCCCACAAAAGCCACCAGGTTGTATCGCGAAAGCCGGCCCTGCAAGTCGATCATGTCCTCAACGACATCGCAATGCACCTTTAGGGCCTTTCCGGAACCCGCCGCTTTTCTGAGATGGCGGATGATGGCGGGCAGTTCCTCTTCGAACATCGCGATGGCGTGGGCAGCGACAATGCGGTTTTCCTTCGAGCCCGGCAGGCTGATGTGGAATGCAAGGCGCAACGCCCCATGGTCAAAATGCACCAGATTGCGCTGCAGGACTTGGGGCGGCAGCTCGAGGGGCTGGAAGGAGCCGCTTCCCTGGGCCCCACGGTTTTGCCGGGCATGGGTCTGTACCGCTTCGCGGAGGCGTCGCAACAGATAGTCCGCGGTGGCAAGGCGGCGCGGCGGGTTGGAGAGAAAGGCGCCATCCAGTTCCAAATTGCGATGGTCCATTTCCAGTTGTACAACGGAAGCGGGAAAAGCGCCCGGGCTGCGCTGAATGTGCAAAAAGCGCATCAGATAATTTTGCGCATCATAGGTATTATTGGAGAGGGCACCATATTTCCGATAGGATTTTCCATCCATATCGTTCAATTTCCGGATCAGCGCGCTTATCGCCAAAGGGGTTGTACCCATGAAGGTCACCTCGCTATAGAAGTGGTTTCAAAACCTCCCTTCGAACCCAACCTAAAGTGTTGGGCGACAGATTTAAATCCTCAAAATAGCATACTATTTCTCCGGTTTAGATCTGCCGCCCGCCTTGATCTTGGGCCCGAATGAAGGTTTTGAAACCACTTCGAACCAGATTTCAAACCGTAAGCCATAGCGGACACCATTGATGGAAATGCGGTCCGCAGAAAAGGCGTCCGCAATCGGAAACGCCATGGCGAAGGAGATTCAAGGCCCGATACATGGATAAAAATGTTGTCCTGCCTGAGGTTGGCGGGGCCGGTGGTGCTGTTTGAATCCGAGATGGAAGAACCTGATCCGCCACGGCTGCCTCGACTATTGTATAACCGGCCGTCTGCTTTGGCAAATCTCTATTCTAAGAATACCGCCGTAAGAGGATCGTGGGGAGGAAAAAACCGTGCCGGCCTTGTGTTGTCCAGGAATGTAGGATAATGAGATTTGCGACTATGGACCATGAAATTACGACCAGAGGATCGATGACATGATAACGCTATTGGACTATGGTGCCGGCAATGTTCGCTCGGTAATCAATGCCATTGAAAGATTGGGTGAGACCGTTAAGATCGCTCGCAACGGAGAAGATATTCTCGCAGCGGAAAAGCTGGTCTTTCCCGGGGTGGGCGCGTTCGGCAACATGATGACTATCCTGAACGACCGAAATTTCGTGGCGCCGCTGAAAACTTATCTTCAATCGGACCGGCCGTTTTTCGGTATCTGCCTGGGTATGCAGGCGTTGTTCGAAGAGAGTGAAGAGTCCCTGGGCACCAAGGGACTTGGTATCCTCAAAGGCAAAGTGGTGCGCTTTATTACAGATCTGGCCGTGCCGCACATCGGTTGGAACGGCATCCGCATTCAGCAGCCTTCTCCCATCTTCATGGGGTTGGGAGCGGATGAGAAGTTTTATTTTGTCCACTCCTATCACATCGCCCCCCAGCAGGACGATGTCCGGCTCACCACCACCGATTACGGATATGAATTTGTCAGCGCTGTCCAGCGCGGCAACATCATCGGCACCCAGTACCATCCGGAAAAAAGCGGTCCGGCCGGGTTGAAGCTATTGAAGAATTTCATAGAAAACGCTGCTGCCGACGGTGCGCTTGTAAACGCGGCCGGGCCGACGCGACTGGCCAAGCGCATTATCGCCTGTCTGGACGTGCGTGCCAACGACCAAGGCGACCTGGTGGTGACCAAAGGTGATCAGTACGATGTGCGCGAGGAGGGAGAGGTCCGCAATCTGGGTAAGCCCGTGGAATTGGCCGGCCGATACTACGCAGAGGGGGCCGATGAGATCACTTTTCTCAACATCACGGGATTTCGGGATTTCCCTTTGGAAGACATGCCGATGATCGAAGTACTGAAGCAGACCTCCCGAAACGTTTTTGTGCCGTTAACCATCGGTGGTGGGATTCGAAATTATACGGACAAAAACGGTCGGCACTATTCGGCCCTTGAAGTGGCGAACGCCTATTTCAGATCCGGTGCGGACAAGATATCCATCGGCAGCGACGCCGTCATGATCGTCGAGCAATATTTATCGTCTGGAAAATGCACCGGCACTTCCGCCATCGAAGAGATATCTCGGGTATACGGCAGCCAGGCCGTGGTCATCTCCATCGACCCGCGCCGGGTCTATGTAGCATCGCCCGACGATGTGAACCAGCAAGTCATCCCGACAGCAATTCCCGGTCCCAATGGGGAGTCCTATTGCTGGTATGAATGCACCATCCGCGGGGGACGGGAAGGCCGACCGGTGGATGCCATCACCCTGGCCCAGGTGTGCGAAAAACTGGGTGCCGGAGAAATTCTGCTCAATTGTATCGACCGCGACGGCACCAACTCGGGTTTCGACATCGAACTGATCAACGCGGTAAAATCCGCGGTTACCATTCCGGTGATCGCTTCCAGCGGGGCAGGCAGCGCCGAACACTTTCTGGAAGTCTTCACCCAAACGCCAGCGGAATCGGCACTCGCAGCCGGCATCTTCCACCGCCGGGAGGTTCCCATCGATGCCGTTAAAAATTTCTTGCAGCACAAGGTGGAAATCCGACCGAAGATAAAAACGGTTTCATAATTTCCAACCCAGACTTGATCTGTTTGGCAAAGTTTTGATATTATAAACGCTGATCATCTCAAAGCATTATCGAAATCTGCAACGGCAACACCCTCCGACCTGTCGTGGTTGGAGCGTTCGCTGTAGGAAAAACCAGTTTGGTCCAGCGGTATGTGCACTCGATTTTCTCTGAGAAATATCATACCACCGTCGGTGTTAAAGTTGACCGCAAAGGGGTGGTTGTAAACGATATCCCGACAGAACTCATCATTTGGGACCTCCACGGTGAAGATGAATTTCAATCGGTCCGCATGCACTACCTCAGAGGCGCCTCCGGCTGCATCTACGTTGTCGACGGAACGCGGGAAGCCACATTGAACGCGGCCTTTGACCTTCAGAAACGGGTCGAAGAGGCCATCGGCCGGGTGCCATCTGTCCTGGCGATCAACAAGTATGACCTGAAGGCGCAATGGGAGTTGGATATCTCCCTTGCAAACAAGATGGAGCGAGACGACTTCACGGTGATCCACACCAGCGCGAAAACCGGAACATCCGTCGAATACGCTTTTGAAGCGCTAGCGGCAAAAATGGTAAAAATCTGATGTCCCGGCTACCGAAGTGCATAATCGATTATTGGCATGACCGGTTGACCCAACAATCAACCTATGGATACGCCCTGACAGACCACGATGGACACATCCAGTCATGGGGCGGTGATCTGCAACAGCTTGGTATCGGCCCCCTTGCGACCGGTCAAAAGATCACAGACCAACTTCCGTTCATGGAGGGACTGCTGACCTTCACCGAACCATCCTTATACTTGCCCATGGTTACCACCGACAACCATCTAACCCTTGATATCCATATCCTGCGACATGAAGGGGGGCACGCGCTGCTCTTTGTAGATGCCTGCTACAAAGAACGCCGATGGGTGGAAACGCAACAAGCTGCCAATGAAGCGGCGCTGTACCGACCAGGAGAAGATCAGGCAGATGGTAACCCGACCTTATCTGTCCCCGGGGAAACCCTTGAAAATTTCTTCCATGCTTGTAATATCGCGGCGCTGCAGTTGGATGCCAGCGGCAGGCTTCGACTCATGGGGCAGGCACCCGACTGGCTGCATACCATCTATCCAGAAATTGCCAGCGGCCGGACCGAGTTAAATCCCGAAAACCACTTCTCCTTTTTAGGAAATTTTGTCTTCGACGCGAAAACCTTCTGGGAAAGGAACCAAGTCGGTAGTATCCGTTCCGGGATATGGATCGAAACGGATTCAAAACAGCAGGAACACCTTTTCGAGGCCATGGCCATCAACACAGGCGTAAGCAAGATGCTGCTGATATCCAATGAAAAGGGGGCCATAGGCGAAAAACAAGCGTTGATCCAAAAAGGGCGCGACAAGGCGCTGGGACACAACCACCTGAAGCGATCGGAAAGTCGGCTGAAAAAGGTGCATGACGAATTGGAGTTGCGCATCAAGGACCGGACCTATGAGATCGAGAGGGCCAGGCAGCAGTTGGAGGAAGAGTTGGTCCAGCGCCGGCAGCTCGAACGCGAACGCACGCAGATGTTGCTCCAGCTTCAACAAGCCCAAAAAATGGAGGCGATCGGGACCCTTGCCGGAGGGATCGCCCATGACTTCAACAATATCCTCTCTGCTGTGGTCGGGTTTACTGAGCTGAGCCTTTTTGAGACCGAAAAAGGCTCCAAGATGGCCGCAAATCTGAACCAGGTGCTTTCCGCCGCACTGAGGGCCAAGGAGCTGATTCATCAGATCCTGACGTTCAGCCGGCAATCCCGGCCTGAGACAAGACCTGTACAAATCAAAGAGATCATCAATGAAGCCTTAAAACTCCTGCGCGCCACCCTGCCGGCATCAATAGAGATGGTTAAAGAGATCCAAAGCGATGGGCATGTGATGGCCGATCCCACCCAACTCCACCAAGTGGTGATGAATCTTTGCACCAATGCCAGCCAGTCAATGCCCAATGAAGGGGGCATCCTCAAAATCGGCGTGCGAAACAGGAAGATCGACCATGCGATGGCGGATGAATATCCGGATATCGCAGCCGGGTCTTACGTGGAACTATCTGTTATAGACAACGGCTCCGGCATGAGCGAAGTGACGCTGGGACGAATATTTGATCCGTTTTTTACCACAAAAGAGAAGGGTCAAGGGACCGGTATGGGGCTGGCCGTGGTGCACGGCATCGTAAAAAGCTGCAAAGGCACCATATCGGTCACCAGTCAAATGGGAAAAGGAACCGATTTTCGCATTCTTCTGCCCACCGTCAGCAGGATCGACGCTCCCCAGATGGTTGACCCGACCTCCCTGCCAAAAGGCACAGAAAGGATCCTTTTCGTTGATGATGAGCCCATGCAGGCGGAACTGGCCAGGAAAATATTGACGCCCCTGGGATATCGCGTTACTGCGATGACCGACAGCAGTGAAGCCCTGAAAAGGTTCACCGATACACCCGATGATTTTGACTTGGTTATCACGGATATGTACATGCCCAAAATAACGGGCAAAAGTCTGGCAATGGAGATATTGCGCCTGCGGCCCGAATTGCCCATCATCCTTTGTTCAGGGTACAGCGTTGATCTGGTCCATCCCGAATTCCTGGACCAATACTTCAAAGGCCACCTCATGAAACCCCTTCTCATCAGGGAGCTGGCCGAAATCATTCGAAAGGTCATGGACCGGCACAATGCTACCTGAGGCGACACCCGCATTTTTCTTCCATGGCATAATGTAGGCGGGTACGGGGTTCAGACCGGTGGAATACGCGCGTATTGCTCGAGCCTGAACCGAGCGCCCAACCTAGAGATGACCATACGGGGAGGTCGCAAACCGCTTCTATGCCGTTGGTCACAGTTCGCCCTTCTCCATCATGCTGTAATAGGTGGTCTCGTTAAATATGAGATGGTCCAGTAGTTTGATCCCCAGCGTATCGCCGGCGTCTTTGAGTTGGCGTGTCACTTCGATATCGTCCATACTGGGTGCCAGGTTTCCGGAGGGGTGATTGTGGGCCACAATCACCGCAGAAGCCCGGTCTGTGATAGGATCGGCATACACTTCACGAGGGTGCACCAAAGCCCGATTCACCAATCCCACAGAGACCGTTCGAACGGCGATGACTTCATTGGCGCCGTTGAGCGCTATACATAAGAAGTGCTCCTGGCGTCGGTCGGACACATGCCGGATCAAGGGATAGACATCGGGAGGAAAGCTGATCTTCACACCGCGCGGCCGGATACGCCGACGCGCAAACTCCATGGCCGCCACCACCAGAGAGGCTTTGGCCGGTCCTATGCCTGCCACCTTGCATAAGCTGTCCAATGTTGGTGTACCCTTCTCCCCGTCCAAGGATTTCAGCAGCCGTGACGACAGCGCCATCACGTCCATCTTCTGGTTGCCGCTGCCGATCAGTATGGCCATAAGTTCGACATCCGACAGGGCCTGGGCCCCTTTGCGCTTCAACTTCTCCCTGGGGCGCTCACTGGCCGGCAGCTCTTTTATCCGTTTCATAGACTGATCATCCTTGGGTCATGTGTTTTGATACAACGCCCCCAATCAGGAAATTAAATTTGTTTTTTAAATCTACGCAAAGCGCATGCGGTGTAAAGTAAAACAACAAGACCTGCTATTCTCGCTATCTTTCAATTCGGTTTGTGAACCGCTCAATTATCCGCTGTGGCTGATGGCTTATCTTGGAAAATGGATCTGTCGTACCGAAGGTAAGAATGGTCTCCCTTAACGTTAATCGGTTTTGAAGTCAAGACGGACAACACCGTGCCAAAGCCAGACATGTATCATGGAAATCGTGCCGTCATTCGATACAGAACTGTCTCATGAAACGGCGGCCCCAGTATCCGGTAGAGATGAACACACCCGATCGACACAAATAAACTTTGTCATATCAGAATATTATATTCCTGCCGGATGGCAAGAAGAAATCAGATTGCGGTGTGGCATCAACATTGCGATGGCAACCTAAAACATCGGTTTCACCTTTCCAATGAATTTGCATGAGTCGAACGGAGGATGCACCATGGAAGCTAAAGTTCTCAAGGAAATGAAGAAAGTTGGAAAACCTGTACGCCCCGGAGAAATTGCCAAAGCGCTCGGCGTGGAAAGCAAAGAGGTTTCAAACGCCATCAAAGCCCTTAAAAAAGAAGGCAAGGTCGTTTCGCCCAAGCGTTGCTATTATGCGCCAGCATAGCCGCTTTCACGGCACTTGAGGGAGAAGAAAGCCATTGCTTCAGTGCCCTCCCGCGGCTGCTAAATTCGGGGGGAACCCCATCCATCACCCTGGGGATGAAGGGTTCCCACCATTTTGCCTGCGCTGCCGAAACAACACACAGGAATCGCCTGGCAAACCGGCATACCCAAGAGTTTGTCAGACGGCTTTTCGCCTACGGTCTACGCTGAGCCAGTTTCGTAGCACGCTAGTATTTCTCCGTAATAAAGCGTGTGGTAATCCTTCTCCGGATAAAGGGCATGGTAGTCTGGATCCAAAAATACAGGGTCCATGGCGCTCTTATAGATGATTTTACACTCGGCATGCAAACCGGGTGTATCAATGATGGGAGTCGTTGTCTTTCTAGCGGCAGTGGTTCTAAGTCCGCACTCCTGGAGTTTATCCACATCGCGCCCTGATTTCGTCCCGCAGTAAAAGATTTCATCTCTGAGGTTGCCGGATGGCATGGAGACGGTAAAATCAGCTGCATTTTCCATGATCGTATAGGTGTGCCTGGAATTGCGTACAGCCACCATCAGCACGGGTTTACGCCAACATACACCCGTCATGCCCCATCCGATGGTCATGGTGTTAAATGTGGTGCCGTCGTAGGTCGATAGAAAGGCGCCGCTTTCTATTAACGGAACAACGCTTCCCACTGTTGGCAGAATATCTTTCAATTGCATAGCCCCCCCATCTTAGCGAACTAGCCCGGTCTAACGTCCCGGGCGTCGGATTTACCCCTTAAAGGGATCAAATTGACATTTTTCCATTCAACCGCAGAATAGCGAACCATGAATATCGAAGGCCCAAGTCTGGAATCGCTACGCTCTGCTGATATCATTTTTAAAAGGGCCGC
This sequence comes from Desulfobacteraceae bacterium, assembly GCA_037387725.1. GTDB lineage: Bacteria > Desulfobacterota > Desulfobacteria > Desulfobacterales > Desulfosarcinaceae > JARRKU01. Next base: position 107,753 of record JARRKU010000003.1, on the reverse strand, counting down.
ACACCTTGCTTCAACCTTCTGCGGTTCCACTTCGATATTCAATGTACCATCATATGCCACCCCTAATTCGGACGTCAAATGAACCCACGCGCTATATAAAAATGATGGCAAAAAATAAAAATCCATTTAAGCATTAAACAAGCAACTGGTTCGAAAATCATTCAAGCAATGAACCGATGGTGCATTTGAGGATGGCGTCAATTTCATACCATCTTTTTTGCCATGGGGGAAAGCCTTTCCGAAGTAAATTCAATTTCAGCGGTTTTTGCCATGGAGCCTTGCACACCGCCCATTGACTCATCTATAAAATTGTGAATTTTGGAGCGCTTGGGCCTTGCATTTATGTCATTTTTAATATAGAGTGGTTTTGCACACTCCGAAGAACCCATCCAACTTATTATGCGGCGGCAGCTGCAATACTACAGTTGCGCATTTTATCTTCCCCAGTTTATTGTTTTTACAAGGAAAAGGAGAGGTACAGATGAAGGAATTGATCAGCTATATTGCACAGTCATTGGTCGATAATCCCAGCGAAGTTTTGGTATCCGAGGTTGAAGGCAACCAGACCACTGTACTGGAACTCAAGGTGGCCAAAGAGGATTTGGGAAAAGTGATTGGAAAGCAAGGCCGAACCGCTCAAGCCATGCGAACAATTTTAAGCGCTGTCTCTTCCAAGGTCAAAAAAAGGACTGTGCTGGAAATTATCGAGTAACCGATTCGCAACATTCACCAAGGTGCGTGATTGCTGCTGGGTTGCCACCCAACGCCGTGGGCATTCTGCCGGCATCTGTGCAGGAGACAGGCACCAGCGATGCAGATCCTTGCGATCATGCGGCAGTGGCAACCGCCCCCCCAAAACAGAACGGCTGACCGTATTGGGTGCAGCCGTTTCTTTTTGGGGGAGCCGCAGTGGCAGCGGCATTTCTGGAACTGCAAGTGGAGCGGATTAAAGCTTCCGATGCCCTGATTTGATCAGAGCAGCCTTGATAAATTCCCGGAACAGCGGATGCGGATCCATGGGACGTGATTTGAATTCAGGATGAAACTGGCACCCCAGGTACCATGGATGATCTTTCAATTCGACAATTTCAACCAAATCGCCCTTAGGAGAAGTGCCGCTGACAACCAACCCTGCAGCTTCCAGTTGGCTCTTCAAATCGTTGTTGAACTCATAGCGGTGGCGGTGGCGTTCTGAAATATTTTCCTCTCTATAGGCATCGTAGGCCAGAGTGCCCTTTATCAGACGGCAGGGGTATGCTCCCAGCCTCATGGTACCGCCTTTGTCGGATTCAGAATCCCTTTTTTGCACGCTTTGGGTTTGATCGTCATACCACTCGGTCATCAGGTAGATGACCGGATAGGGGGTGTCCTCATCGATCTCCGAGCTGTGAGCGCCTTCCATCTTTGCGACGTTGCGGGCAAATTCCACAACGGCGATCTGCATGCCCAAACAAATTCCAAAATAGGGTACGTTGTTTTCGCGGGCATACCGGGCTGCACAGATCTTGCCTTCTATCCCCCTTGACCCGAAACCGCCAGGGACCAGTATGCCGTCCACCTGGCTCAGTTGGGGCGAGCAATTGTCGGCGTCTATGGTTTCCGAATCGACGAAAACCAGATCCACCTGGCAATTATTGGGCAGCCCGCCATGGAACAATGCTTCATTCAGGCTTTTATACGATTCTGTTAGATCCACATATTTGCCGACGATGGCAATGGAGACACGATGCTCCAAATTCTTCATTCGACGGCATAACTCCTCCCAAGGCTCCAGTCGTGGGGTTCGTGTCCAAATATTCAGCAGCTCAACAATTTTATTGTCCAGGCCCTCTTTGCGGAACACCAACGGAACTTCGTAGATATTATCCACATCTTTGGCGGTAATCACCGCATCAGTGCCCACATTGCAAAACAAGGCGATCTTCGATTTGATATCTTCCGGCAGGTAGCGATCCGTGCGGCACAGCAAGATATCAGGCTGAATGCCGATGCTGCGCAGCTCTTTAACGCTGTGCTGGGTGGGCTTTGTTTTCAATTCACCTGCCGTTCCGATATACGGAACCAGCGTCAGATGAATATAGATGACGTTCTGTTTGCCGGCATCGGTTCGGAATTGGCGGATCGCTTCGAGAAATGGAAGGCTTTCGATATCTCCGATGGTGCCGCCGATTTCGATGATAGCGACATCCACATTTTTTGATACCAGTCGAATGGCGTCTTTGATCTCTTCGGTGATATGGGGAATAACCTGGACCGTACCGCCGAGGTAATCGCCCCGACGCTCTTTGGTGATAACGGAATGATAAATCTTGCCTGTGGTAAAGTTGTTGTCGTGCCCCAGACGCGCATGGGTAAAGCGTTCGTAATGCCCCAAGTCCAAGTCGGTTTCCGCACCGTCATCGGTAACGAACACTTCGCCGTGCTGAAAAGGATTCATGGTGCCGGGATCTACATTAATGTAAGGATCCAGTTTTTGAATGGTAACCGTCAGCCCTCTGCTTTCCAGCAATGCGCCCATTGAAGCCGACGCCAACCCTTTGCCAAGTGAAGATAACACGCCTCCAGTTACGAATATGTATTTGGCTGTTTTTCCATTCATGCGCCTATCAGAGGGTTTTCAGGTGGGCGATGTTCAACAGCTCCCCTTCGAAAACGGCATTGGCTTGGACTTTGGTGACATGAATACGCCGGATCGATCGCCCATTAAGGAAGGTTTCGATTTCCATGGGGTACCAGACGCCATCAACCTTTTGCCAGTTGCGATAGAGGAACTCGATCCGTTCAGGCTCGGTGTTCTCATCGGTCGATGAAGCGACATTGATCCAACGCAATGGCAACAGCTGCTCTTTATCCACCCAGAGTTGTGAAGCTGAATCGTCCGGATAAGCAGCGCCGATCACATAAACAATCCGGTCTTCCATTCTTCCCAGGCTGGTAATGCCAACATCCACGCCGTGAATCAAGAGGGCTCTGTGCAGGGCATGACGGGAATTATACAACAGCAGGTCCTGATAGCGGTCGAAACGCCCGCCGTTTTCGTCAACGATCAATCCATCTATAACGGTCAGGTGGCGTTCCTGATTGCGCACATGGATTCGGTGGGAGTCTTCGTGCTGGATATCGGAGCGGACTTGTCCGGGAAGTTGGAAACGCAGTGTCTCGTCCAGTTCAACGGCCACGCCGGACAGATCCGGATCGTCGATGACGACCTTTTGCTCCACTTGCAAGGATTTGGCACCGGCTAGTTTCCGCACCACAAGGTCGAGGATGTGGGGCCCTTTGGGGACATAGCCGACCGCCGGTGAAGCCGCGAACCAGAATATGCCGATCCAAACCACCGTCCATGGGCAGACCCTGCGGCATGATCGTGGTGAAAACATCTGGAGAAATGCCATTATGACCTGCTTTCCTGTGCGAACCGCATCAGTCACCGATAAAAAAATCGAGACCGTACCGGGCCGACGCCCCCAATTCTTCTTCGATGCGAATCAACTGATTATACTTGGCAACGCGATCGGTCCGCGACATGGAACCGGTCTTGATCTGACCGGCGTTTACCGCAACCGCCAAATCGGCGATGAAAGTGTCTTCGGTTTCGCCCGATCGATGGGAGATTACCGTGGTGTAGCCGGCCTCTGCCGCCATGGAGATGGCATCGAGGGTCTCCGTTACCGTACCGATCTGATTCAGCTTGATCAAAATGGAGTTGGCCACGCCGTCCTCGATACCTTTGGCCAGGATCTTGGGGTTGGTGACAAAAACATCATCGCCGACCAGTTGGATCATCTCATCCAGTTGCTCGGTCATCAGCTCCCAATTTTTCCAATCCTGCTCGGCCAATCCGTCTTCGATGGAGAGAATCGGATATTTTTCAATCAGGTCGGCATAGTACTCGATCATCTGCTGGGCATTCAGTTTTTTGTTCTCGGACTGGAGTACATATTTGCCCTTGGCGCAGAATTCGCTGGCCGCCGCATCCAGGGCCAGTCCCATCTCTTTGCCCGGTTTGTATCCGGCTTTTTCAATCGCCTCGATAATCAGTGACAGCGCTTCTTCGTTGGATCCCAGATCAGGGGCAAATCCGCCCTCGTCCCCCACAGCGGTGTTCAGTCCTTTGGCTTTGAGGATCTTTTTGAGCGCATGAAAGGTCTCGGCGCCCATTTGGAGGGCCTTGGTGAAGGTTTTTGCGCCAAACGGAATGATCATAAATTCCTGGATGTCCAGATTGTTGGCGGCATGGCATTGGCGCCCAGTTTGGATTTATTGGCGGTGCCGTCCAAGGCGATCAAGGCGCGGTCCAATCCCATCTGGTCGGCTGCATCCATGCCCAGGATGCCTTTGGTGATGGTGGTATTGATATTGGTGACCGCTGTGGTCACCCCTTTTCCGCCGTAGCGTTTGGCCCGCTTATTTCTCAACTCCAATGCCTCGCGGGTACCAGTGGAAGCGCCCGACGGTACGGCGGCACGCCCCATGGCGCCGCAAGCCAGCATCACATCCACTTCCACGGTGGGGTTTCCTCTCGAATCAATGATTTCACGGCCTTTTACGTCGACAATTTCAGTCATTATTTCCCCCTGGAGATTTTGTCATTTGTATTGGTGTATCCATAGAATTTTGAGATACGGCATCTCTGATTTTGGCTATTCTTTTGGATGGGTGGCATGTAGGTAAAACAACGGTCGAATTCACTTCATCAACAGCCCCTTGCGAGCATGATCAGACCATGGGTTGCAGCTTGACAATTTTTGCGCGCATGTTAACCTCCTCCCCAAGGGATGTCAAGGAGATGGGCAACTTTATAAGATAGTTACTCAAGTTTTCAAATGAAAAACCAATAATCTATTCAGTGGGTTCAGCCTTAGGGGGCGCCATGACAAAAGAGATCAAGAATCCGTATCGGGAAGGCCATTTATTTGTTGCCGCCATTCGAATTCTGGAACACCAGACCGGCTCGCCTCCGGCGATGAAGGAGATCTCCAAATTGCTCCACTTTTCGAGTGAGCAGGCCGGATTGATCAGCCGCCGGTTACAGGAAGCCGGAATTGTCAAAGTTGTGGAAAGCGCCTTCGGTGACCGGTGGGGAATCGAGGACCATCTGGCCATAGAAAACCTGCCCAAGGATGAAGCCGCCAGCCAGATGGACGAAGCGCTCAAAAAGTTCAAGGCTGAGAAATCAATGATGGATGAGAAAATCGAATCCATCAAGGAACAACAGGCCAAGAAACAAAAAGACCTGTTCTCCGAACTCGAAAAGCAGCTGAAAAAAGGTCTCTCCAAAAAATAGTCGCATCCGGTCCATGCCGCATACGACAACCTTCGGAGGCGCATGGCCAACCCAACACTCACAATTCGATACAGCCGGTCCCGCATTTTTTCGCATGAAAACGGCCAGTCCGGATTCACCCTCATCGAGATGGCCATCGTCATCGTCGTCGTGGGCATCGTCATCTCCATCGTCGCCAGCGTGCTGCCCTCTCTTCTCGCATCATCCAAGATCAGGCAGGCGCGGGCGCAATTGGAGACAGCCAATAACGCGCTGCAAGGATACAGCATCGCCAACCTCCGGCTGCCCTTTGCCGATAGCAATGGAGATGGACTGGAAGACACTGGGGTATTCTCCGGAATGCTTCCCTTTCGAACCCTGGGATTGTCCAGCGGCACTGATGTATGGAGCAATCCCATTCGATATGCGGTTTACGGGGTGGCCGCCGGTGCCAACAACCTCACCCAGAACTTTGCCGATGCCAATGCCTTCTGTGCCGCCATCACCAATGCCAGCACAGCCGCGTTCGACATCAACATCGGCCACACCACCACAGCAAGCCCCTGTGGTGGCGCAACCGCAGCCAACGCCAGCAACCAGGCCTATGTATTGGCCAGCGGCGGCTTGAAAGATATGGACGGGGCCAACGGATATTATGACGATTGCAACAGTGCCGCCGGCACCGGTTTCAACATTCCAGGGCAAATACAGGATACCACTTATGACGACCTGGTGCGGGCCTACTCCCTCAATGAGCTCAACCAGAAGAATTGCGCCGGTAGCGGTGGCGGTGGCGGCGGCACGCCGGTGGAATCCACGGCGGCCGGCAATTGCGCCGACAGCCTGGACAATGACGGGGACGGCGCTACGGATTGCGCCGATTCGGGCTGCAGCGCCGACCCATCCTGCACCGGCCCTTCGCCGTTGACGATTACGACGACCGCCATTCCCGGCGATCTATTGAACAGCACCTATATGACCACGTTTAACGCCACCGGGGGTACGACGCCCTACGCATGGAGCCTGATCGCAAACGGCGGTTTCAGTGACTTCTCCATCAATCCGTCCACCGGCACGCTCAGCGGCACCCTGGACCAATGCCCCAGCCCGCCGAACTATACCATTACGGTTCAAGTCCAGGACGCCACCCCTCCGGCCAGCAGTGGGCCGTATTCGGACAGCGGCAGCTTCACGCTCCAGGTCACCGGCAATCTGGCGGTCAATTACACCAGCGGTACCGGTTCGTCGATCACATGGAGCAGTGCGACCCAGCAGGAGACCTTTGTCACCTCCGGGGAGCACCTGGGAGCCATCGACTGGGCGTTGAATACCGGCGGCGCCACCGGTTTCAGTGTGGTGTCCACCGGCACCACCACCAGCCGCATCCAGAAGACCGGCGCCACCGCTATCGGTAGCTACACCTTTGTTTTGACAGCCACCGACGCCAGTTGCGCCACCAACACCGCCAGCATCATCCTTACAGTGACCGTTACAGGTTCAGGCGCCGGCGCCCCCGGAAATCTAGGCGGTGTGGTGGACACCCTGGAGTTCAGGAATTCCAATGTCTACGACCCTGATCTCATCCATACCAGCGGCGAGTACTTCGCCATAGCGTATACTGATAATTCAAACGATGGGGTCATGGAAACGGTCCGCATTGACGGCAGCGGCAACATCACAGCCGGTTCAGCCAGCTACTTTGATTCGTGGGCCGGCTATACCCCGGATATCGTTCATATCAACGGCGATATCTATGCGGTCGCCTATGAGGGCCCCAACAGGGACGGCTGGCTTAGAACCCTGAACATCGACAGCGGGGGGGTAATCACCGGCACGGGGCAATCCCTGGAATTTGAAACCTCCCAGGGAGAGCAAACCAAGATTGTCCATGTCACCGGTAATGTCTATGCCATCGTCTATCGCGGGCGCTCCGGCGGAAGCAATGACGGATGGATGGACACGGTGACGATCCAACCCTCGGGGGTAATGTCGGGGCCTCTGGATCGATTCGAGTTCGACACCTCCGAAGGGGAAGAAGCCAGCATTGTCAACGTCTCCGGTGATGTATTCGCCATTGCATACAGCGGCCCCGGCAATGATGGGTGGGTCAAAACGGTGACCATCGACGCCGCCGGCGCCATTACCGATACCGGACAGGCCCTGGAATTCGACGGCATCCATGCCCGTAATCCTGTCATTGTCTCGGCGGGAAACGGTATCTGTGCCATTGCCTACCAGGGACCCGGTGACGACGGATGGATCAAGACTGTCTCCATCGACGCGGCCGGCGCCATAACCGGTCCCATCGCCTCCCTGGAGTTTGATACGACCTTTGCGGCCGATCCGGATATGATTAACCTCTCCGGAGATGTCTTTGCCGTGGCCTACGAAGGGCCTGATTCAGATGGATGGATCAAGACGCTGACCATCGACAGCACCGGCCAGCTGGCGCTTACAGGTAGCAGTCTGGAGTTCGATACGGTCGCCTGCGGCCAGCCAAGCCTTTCGCTGGTCAGCAGCTCTTTGATCGCGGTGGCCTACTCCGGAACAGGTTCGGACGGATATATCAAAACCATTTCCATTCAGTAGAAATCAGAATGCGCTGACCTGGCTGACCAGATCATAGATGGGCAGGAAGAGACCAATGATGACCACGGCAAAGATGGCGCCGGCCACCATTAGAATCAGCGGTTCGATGGACTTGCCGATGGTCGACACCAGGATGGAGAGCTTGTTGCGATATTGCTCGGCGATATAGTTGAGTTGTTCAGATAATGTGCCGCTGTATTCGCCCACGCTCATCATTCGTACGACGAAGTTGGGAAAGATGCCGGCCTCCTTAAAGCTGTCCGAGATCCCCTCGCCATTTTCCAGGAACCCCTTTACTTCTCCAAGCTTGTCCTGGTAGACGGCATTGGTCACTGAATTGCTCAAAATGCCGATGGAGTGGAGAATGTCGATACCGGCATTGATCAGCATGGCGAAATATTCTGATATGTAGGCCAGCGCGGAGGCCGTGATAATGCTTTTGGCAATCGGAATGCGAAGCAGCACCAGATCCGAACCTTTCCGGATTCGACGACTGCGCCTGCGCAGGACGCCGGTTATCACGATCATGGCGATACCGGAGATAATGATATGAAGGTAGTAGGCCTGAAAAAATTCGGAGCACTTAATCAGGAACACGGTAAGGGCCGGCAGGGTCACATCAAGCTCTCTAAACAGGCTGACAATCTTGGGGACCACGTAGGCAAACCAGAACAACAGACCGCCGCTGATGGCCGCCAGCACGAAACATGGGTAAAGCAGGGCCTGTTTCGTGTCGCTCACGATTTTTTCGATGCGCAGCAAGTGATCGGCCGCATCTTTGAGCATCTGGTCCAGATTGCCGGTATCTTCCCCCATACGGATCAGGTAAATGACATTCTGGGGAAAGATATGGGGGTGACGCTGGGCGGCATCTGAGAAACTGGATCCACCTTTGATGCGTTCGATGATCTCTTCGAAATCTCTGGCGACCTTGGGGTAGTCTTCGGTCTGGGCGGCCTCCTCCAGGGCGGTGACCATGGGCAGGCCTGATTTGAGCATCAACGACAGGTTATTGAGCAGTTCGGCGATAAGTGTACGGGAGAGTCTTCTCTGGGGGCGCAGTTCCGCCAGACGAAACGGCCACTGGGTCAGGCCCTTCAGTTTCTTGACATAAAGGGTAACCGCGCCATTTCGCTCCAAGTGGTTAACCGCCGACATGGTCTCTTTGTAAGGCAGTTTGGCAATGCCCGCATCGATCTGGCCGTCAGCTGTGATCAATTTATACCGGTAGTAATTCATGACAGGCCCTTTCCACCCGGGCAGCTTAATTCGGTTCGGCTGCGAAACCGGATTGGCGGATATTGCCCAGGACGCGAACCGCTTCATGCACAGTGGTAATTCCCTCTTTGACCTTGCGGGCGGTCACATCGAAGATATTCACATATCCGTTATTGGCGACCACTTTCTCAATGGTGCTCATCTTAACATCCTTATCAATATATTGGGAAAGCTTCTGATCCACCGTCAAAAGCTCATATACCAGTGTGCGGCCGAAATATCCCGACCCGCCGCACACTTCACACCCCTTGCCGCGATACAACCGGTCCAGTTCGGCCGATTGCAGATAGCTTTTTTCCCATTGGCTGGGACGATAGGCCGTTTTACACCCATTGCAAATTTTGCGGACCAGACGCTGGCTCACAACACCTATGAGCGAATCCGCAATCAGAAAGGGACGGATGCCCAGATCGCGCAATCGCGGAATTGCGCCGATGGCGCTGTTGCTGTGAAGGGTGGACAGGACCAGGTGACCGGTGGTGGAAGCGGTGACGGCGGTTGCGGCGGTATCGGCATCCCGGATCTCTCCCACCAGCATCACGTCCGGGTCATGGCGTAAAAAATACCGGATGGCATTAGCAAAGTCATATCCGGCTTTGGCGTTGACCTGGGTCTGCCGTATCAATGGAATATCGTACTCGATGGGGTCTTCCACCGTGATCACATTTTTCTCCAACAGGTTCAACCGACGTATGCCGGCGTACAAAGTGGTGGATTTTCCCGAACCAGTGGGACCGGTAAGCAAAATGATGCCGAACGGCTCGTTGAACATCTTCTCCACGATCGCAATGTGGTCGGTATAAAATCCCAGTTGCTGCATCCCCATAACGGTGCTCTGCATAGGTAGAATACGCATGACCATATTCTCGCCGTAAGGCGACACGGTGGTGGAAACCCGGAAGTCGTATGGGTTGTTCAGTATCGTAGACGAAAACCGGCCGTCCTGGGGAAGCCGCTGTTCGGCGATATCCATTTGGGCTTTCATCTTGATGCTGGTCACCAACCGCGACAGGGCCGGTGGCAGAGACATCACGGATACCATCACACCGTCGACGCGAAAGGCCACCTTTACCGTCTTCTCTGCGGGTTGAATATGAATGTCCGTTGCCCGCATTTTGATGGCCAAGTGTAGCAACAGGCGCAGGAACTGATCCATGCTGCGGGCGTTCTCCGTATCCTGGGACAGCAGATTGATCTCGGTCTCCAGGAGTTTCTCAACTGGATTTTCAAGGAAATAGAAGAATTTATGTATGGCGTTGATGATTTTGGATCGCTCGGCGATGTGAATCTTGGGGGCCAGTCCGGTCTGCCGACCCACCATTTGGCGGATCTTATCGTCCTGGACAAAATAGGCGGCCATTTCCAACTCATTGCCGGTTCGCCGGATGGGTAAAAAATTGTTTTTCAGGCACAGGTTTTTATTAAACAGCTTCAACACATCCGGATCAGGGATAAAACTGTCCACATCGATAAACGGCACGCCGTTCTGCTGCGCCAGGGTGGTGACCAAATCATGTTCCGTGACGAATCCCAGGCGCTCAAAGAGTTCGCCCAACATCTCCTTGGTCACCTTTTGTTCCTGCAGGGCATGCTGAACATGCGCCTCCGTGATCAGCCCTTTCTCTTTCAGCAGGACCCCGATGGGCTTTCTTTTCACGCCTTCGGCCATACCCCCTCCTTATCGCCATAGTGGCAAAGCCGGAACAGCGTCTCGTGATCCGGGAAACCGGTCACTGTCAGGCCCGACTGGTTTTGAAAGGCGGCCACCGCTCGGATGAGATGAGCGCCGACAATTCCGTCGATTTTATCCTTGTACAGATGGATGGCCGACAGCCGCTGTTGAAGCATTTTGACCTCTGTGCCCCTGTAATTTTTCTGGAATCGTTTCAGCTCCAGCTGCGGCCGCCAAAACAGCAGCCAGACCGGCTGCTGATCCCGGGCCACAGTAAATGCCAATGCGCCGTAACGCTGACGAATGCTATCCGGAAGTGATGGCAACTGAACCAGCCGCAGACCGGTTTCTCCGAAGATCCTCTGCGCTATGGGGTTCAGTCGCCCGCTCTCCAATGCCGACTGAAAAGCCGCACTATATCGTTCCAATTGATTGATACGCAGAAAGGCTTCAACCGCCGGATCCCGCAATGAATGGCTTATACGATCTAGAGGTTTTGGCGTGATTCCCCCCACGGCCTTTTCCGCATCGGCCGATTTAACCACCGGCGGCTGCTGAATCTTAAACCTTTTGATCGTCGGGTTTACTGCCGCTGTAGAGGCACGGGTTATCTTAAGATGAAGCCCCCAGCTTCCTATTGCCAAGGCCAACGGTAAAAGCACTGAGGCCGCCAGCGCCGTGATGCGCTTGCGGAAGCGATGGACCTCAGGATGCAGATCGGCATTCGCCAGCCCTACAACGGCATAGTCGATACGAACATCTGAACTGCGACAAATCGCGTAAAGGCACCGATCCATCAGCAGGTTCAATTGCCGCAAGTTCCCTTTGGTATGGTGGTATAAGCGGCAGAAAGCCGGACGGGTGACGGCTATCCGGCCATTATCGCCGGCGCAGCTCAGTTTGAAACGAATATAGCTGCGCATCTCATCATAGGAGAGGGAGCGCACCATTTTTCGGATGACGATGCGGCTGTGCAGTTGCCGCATGGCATGGGACCCAAGGCGGGTCATCAGTTCGGTCTGCCCGACTAGCAGAATCTGCACCAATTTCTGCTGGTCCGCTTCCAGGTTGGATATCATGCGCACCAGTTCCAGGCTTTCCCGGTCGAGGTTTTGGGCATCATCAATGATGATCGCGCAGTTCCTGCCGGCATGGAACTGGGAGAGGAGAAATTCATTCAGCTGCTGCAAATGATCACCAAGGTGGTTTTCGGTATCTTGCAAAAGGGGCTCCAGCCCGAAATCCCGATTGATCTCTCTGAGCAGGTCCACATCCTTCAAGGAGGTATGGAACACCAGAGAGGTGTTCATCCCCTGACGTGTCAGCATTTTGAGAATTCGGCGGGTGATGGTGGTCTTACCGACACCGACATCACCGCTGACCACCATAAATCCTTTGCGCGCCGATATGCCGTGCACGATCTCGCCGATCAATTGCTCCAGATAGGAGGAAATATAAAAATTCTTGTCATCCGGCGCCACCGGAAATGGGTGACATTTCAAACCAAGGCGTTTTAAATGAACATTGTTGTCCATCTCCACATCACTCCATTATATTTTCCAGGAACCGATGAAGGTTATCCGGTCCTTGCTCAATCGACCGGTGAAATCCCCACCAAGCGGATCGACACGTCCATCGACATACTGATCCAGCCGCTTGAAAGTCGTGTCGGGCAAGCCGTAGATTTTGATCTTGCGGCCATTAAAGACGAGCAGAATATTGCGGGTCTCCCCGCCGACGCGACGGAGTCGGTAGACAAAAGCATGCTCCGTATTGGAATCCGGCAAGGGCATCCCATTGGCCTTCATAAGGCTGACGATATCTTCCATGTAGGCCATTGGGTGATCCCGGTTAAATGGCGGAATCTTGAAGGATCGATGCTGCAATTCTATAAGGCGCACCTCCCACGGCATGAGAAAATCCCGGATAAATCCAAAATCCGCCGCATAATTGATCACCTTGCCGCCTCCCCACACCACCAGGATGGCCAACACCAGATAGGTTGCGGCATGGGTGAGATTCTCCACGCCTCTTGGAGAATTCTTCACCGCAACCTCTTGATCAAGTCCGCTATCCGCTCATTTTCCGGGTAGACCTTCCGCAGGGTCTTCAACCGGGCCAAAGCTTTATCGTAGCGCTGATCATTTATCTCAATAAGGGCCAGATTGATCCCCGCCTCCAAATCATTGGGATGAGCGGCCACCACTTTATGTAAATCATTTTCAGCCAACGCCATTTCTCCACGCTGGAAGTTATAATAGGCCCTTAGTTTGGCGACGTATGGATGATGCTCCCCTTTCAGCCGGGCAAGCTGATGCAATAGTTTAGAAGGGTCTCCTGCTTCCGTAGAACCTGCAAGGGCCATTTCAATCCGGTGAACCAGGCGTCCAATGCGAGCACTTTTCTCCAGTGCAGCCCGCCTGGCCTGCGCAGCCGCCTCCCGCTCTCTATCAGCGATGGGCGGTACAATTGTGGGTTCTTCTTCGTCAATGGTGGCCTGGACGGCCCCGGAAGACTCGGGATGCGCGGTGAGAGGTGCCAGAGCTGGACCCGTTTTCATTCCCGGGCTTTGCGGGGGCTTTTGATCGACGCGCAATTTGGGTTGTTGCTTTTCGTCCATGGGTTTGCCCTCTATTGGCGGATGAAACCGGTATTTTGGTGCTGACGCCGTTTCACCCATGGATTCCGCTGGCCGGGAGGGCAACGCAGTCACAGGTTCAGCGACGGTAGCGACATCCGGTTTCAGCGAACGGTCTGCGACTGGCGGCGGTTGTTCTTTCACTTCCTGTCCTTGCGCAGGGCTTGACGCAACGGGCAGGCGCTGCTTTAAATATTGAACGGCATAAACAGCCCCGCTCCCCAGGACCAGAACCAATATCAAGCCGATAGATTGCGCATCTGCCGCCGGCTGCTGCAATGACTGAAAAATCAGGCTCATACCAATCTTACACTTAAAATAATCACCAATTCCCGCGTCTCTTCGGTTTTTACCTCGTCCTTAAACAGGTACCCCAATACCGGTATCTTGGAGAGTCCCGGGACACCGCTGTCCGTGGTCACATTGCGCCGATCGATCAGGCCTCCCAGAATGGCCACTTCATTATTATCCAGGGAGATGGTTGTACTGATCTCTTTAATAAGCACGCGGGGAAGCGAAATGCTCAATCCGCTGTTCGCCCCTCCCACGTTCTCCGGCTCCAGACTGCTCCGGTCCACATCGCTCTTGATGGGATTGATCATCAAGGAGATATGACCGTCTTCCTCGATAAATGGGATGACACCCAAGATCAAGCCGTCGAAAACCGTGCTGACCTCAACTTCTGTGGAGAGATCTTCACTGGTCCCCGTACTGGTACGGGTGGTTTCGATACTCTTTTTATAAGTAAAAGATGTGCCGACACTGATAATGGCCGGCTTGCTGTGCTTGGACCGGATGCTGGGGTTGGAAACCACCCGGGTGTCGCCGAACTGATCCAATGCGTTGATGACCGCATCGATGGTGTCGTCGCCGTCCTGGTGGGACAGAATCAGTCCCTGGCCGAGATTCCAACCTGTTAGGGTGGTCCGGGTCAATCCCGCCGCCTCTTGCCGAAGCAGCGACCAGTCAATCCCATATCGATGTTCGTCGGTCAGGGCGACTTCTATAATTCGGGCTTCAATTAGAATCTGTCGGTCAAGCATCTCTTTCAGGTTGTTGATCAGACGCGCCGCCGAACGGATCACCGTGGGCGTGTCTTTAAGATAGAGGCTTCCGGAGAGCCGATTGAGGGCGTACTTTCCGCCGGAAGACATCAGCCGCTTGATATTCTCTTCTAATACATCATAGGCATTGCCCTGGCCGGCGCTCCTCCCGGTCATTTTAAAATTTCCGGCCAATCCACCGATGGACTGATCACCTCCGGCCCCCAGCACATCCCCTCCCACGGTAAACTCGGAGTTGACCTCTGTGTTGAGGAAGTTGAGGTTGAACATGGCCTCCTGGTATGGCCGAATACGCAATACATTATCTTTGGCCTCGTAAAACAAATCATAAGAGACCAGCACCTCTCGCAGAACCTGGGCGGCCGATGCCTTCTCAAAATTGAGGGTCAGGCGCCGCTGCTCATCTTTGATGCTGGGATCGAGAATGATATTCATCCCCACCGCTTTGGCCAATGCATACAGTACGCTTTGAATGGATTCATCGACCATGGAAAATGAAACGATGTGATCCTCCAATGGGTCGTAAACCGGCATGACCGGTCGGGTGGGAATCTTCAACGGTGGCCGCTTCGGAAGCGTTTGTCGAAGCGTTTCCTGGCGCCGGGCCAAGTTATTGGCGCTTTTTTCTATAAAGTCCTGAGCTTCGGCATGTGGATCGTCGGATCTTTGAGAAGAAGCCGGTGCGGCTGCACACCCATAAAGACCGATCGCCAGAGTGATAATGGAGAAGAGATATCTCATGATGGTCCCCTCGGTTGGACGGCTTGCTGCCTGGGCGTCGCCGTTGCGGATGAGGTCGACGCCTTTTCCAGATAGATCCATTTCTGTTGACGATTGCGCATGATCAATACCCGGTGGTTCTCAATTTTTAGAATTTGTGCTCCGTTTTCCAATCGGTCGCCTTCTGCCAGAAAGTCTCCATCGACGATGCAGTAGCGGCCAAAACCAGCCAAAACGACGAGGCTCAACTGAAACTCGCTCTCTTTAAGTCTGCGATCGTCCCGTTCTCCTCCCAGTTCTGCAGCCAGCATCGCTCTCCGGTACCCGAACAACGACAGCTTTTTCGCTGCGACACGCCTTTTTCCCGGTGCGGCAAGCAGATGCAGTCGGTCATAGAGTCTGTCCATTGCGCGCACCTGTCCCTGGGTGGGCACCCTTATGAAGGGCGCCGGCTGGCGAGGGAATCTTCGACCACCGTCCCTTTTCCGCCACTCACCGGTCAACGTGTAGACGACGATGGCCGCAAGAGCAGCCAGTGCCACGCCGGCAACCCAAACCCCATGATGCTTGCGCTTCATGTCACCGGCCTGCTGAGTTTAAGCACCACCAGGGAGGTGTTGATTTGTGTCTCAAAGCGACTCTCCTCCACACGATAGCCACGGGCTGTCATCTGATCGAGGAACTTCTGATAGCCACCATGCGCTGTTTCGAAGGGTGCATCAATTTTGCCTGATAGCTGCAACTGCACACTATCCGGAGCAAAGTCAATCTTCAGACGGTCCAGTTTTAATTGCTTCAGTGCCGTCTGGGTCAAATCATCAACGATCTGCTGATAAGATGGCGTGTTTCGGTACCGGTCCACCTGCCCTACAAATTTAAGCAATTTATCGAAATCTTCACTGAGGACCTCCTGGGGAAATCCTGTGCGGACATGGCTGATCTGTTGCTGGACATTTTCCAGCTGCTGTTGCAGGCGAGACGCATCGCTTTTCAGCATCATCAAGCCTGCCACCAGGGCAACGACCAGCATCGCCATCCCCACATTAATAGCAGGGGCGCATTTTTTAGCGGAATAAAAAAGCTTACTCTTTAGCGGTGAAATACTTTTCCCGGCCTTTTGCTGCTGAATCACCAGGGGCAATGAAACCGGTACGGACGACCTGTCCAGTTGCAGGATTTCCTGTTCTGCCGTGACCCATCGGTTTTCCAACTCTGCCGCCCAGCGGGGGCTGTCCTCTGTCCGAACCCAGTTGAGGTGAATGACTTTGACCACCCGGATTCTGTGCTCATGCTCCACTGATTCGATATCGGATTTCACCGTCTCCCAAAGCGCATCGATTTGCTTTTTTTCGGTATCAAATGCCACACAACGGTTGGCAAAGTATACTTGCCGTTTGGTCCCCACCACCACCTCTGCAAACCGATCGTGTCGGAAAACCACGGCCACTGGATCATTGCCCCCGGCACGGCGGACGACATCCCACAGGACGCCGTAAAGGGGATACACCAGCGTGATGTCCTCCTGTTGGCCCAATTCGTTGAGATAGTAATTGGCCAATCGTGAAGGCACTGCCGTAAAGAAGACCTCTGAGGACGCTTTACTCCGCTTTTTCTTCCAGTGAGTGAATACATGGACCGGCTCTTCGAATTCTCCAGTCTCCTGCAATTTGCGCCGCACCAGCAGTTCGGCATACTTGACCGGGCCTTCCACCGTCATGACCCGCGACATGCCTTCCTGGAAATCCGTCACCAGCCGCTTGTCGCCGGATATCTCCTTCAGATCATCCACGGGGATAAGGTTTCCCCTGACTCGACAGAGCAGTTGCCCATCCATTTCGATGAGCTGCGTAATGGAGGATCGATCTTTCATCGCCGCCTCGCGGCAAATCGTCCCTGTACCGACAGCTGAACATCGGTGGGCTTTACCGTGTTTTGGTTGGTTGTGCCGGTTTTCCGGTCTTCGGTGCCCTGCAACTTGATCTCCAGCGAAATTGGCCAGTAATAGGTCAATTCAGAGTCTGAGCAAAGGTAAATAATTTCCTGGGCAGCCTCAAAATTTAAAGGCGATGCGACATTGACGTCGTACAAAGCCCAGTCGTCAGGCTGCAGGTTTAGCTCTCGGGCACGGGCGGTAAATTGTGCGGCCCGCTTCAAGATGGCTGATTTGCGGACAATCTCCTGACGCTGCTGCTGAAGCATCCGCAAATGGGCTTGATGGACGGACAATTGCTCCTGCTGCCACGCCTTGAGCGCATAGGCGCCCAGGAATCCGTAGGCTGCAAGGCAAGCCCCAACCGCCAAACCTAACGTAACCATATAGTGGCCGATGGCTTTGATGGGCGCCTCCGGTTAGAACTGCATTTTCCATCGCGCGGTAACCGCCGTGGTCGGCGCACCCCAATCCGCACCGGCGGCATTGATAAAATCTCCGCCTGTGGCGGTACCGTCGGCTTCACCGTCGATCATGGTATCCAGTGCCATGGCCAGTTCATTGGGAATCTGCGCAATTTGCATATAGTTATAAGTATTGCCGGCAGCGTTGTTATATAAGAACGAGATTTGCATGGTGTGGTTGTTGCCCTGGCTGTCGACATAGTTGTACTGATAAGCATTCGCCGTGTTGGTGACAGGCGCTTTCAGGCCAACCGTGTCCAGGCCGCGGTAGTTGGCGCCGCCTCCTGTTATCAAGGTTGCAATTTCAGCTACCGTAACAACACCACCGCCATCGGCATCCGTGTCGCAAAAACCGTCCTGGCCGGCCGCTCCACCGGCCGCGTCATAAAAATCGCCGAGCAGCTTTCCCGTACGATCGTAAAAGTTCAGGTAGGCCAGCCGCCAACCGTTCGCATATTTAGAGTAAATTCGCTTCTGTTCGGCTCCGCGCACCAGATCCTTGCCTTTGACAATGGCGCCGATAATGATGCCGATGATGATCAGCACCAGCGCCATTTCCACCAGAGTGAATCCCTTTTCCTCTTTCAATTTTTCCATGGCATTTCGAATTTTTCGCATCATGATGCAACACCTCTTTTGTAATGTTTTGTGATGGTTAAACACTCTCCTTACGGTATTATCGGCTGCCGCTCGTCACAGTTTAATGCCTAATTTGATAGATCATGGGTCACACCGAACCGAATAGCAGCATAAAATATGCCACTACCTACCCATCTGCATATCATATTGTTATTTAAGTATTTTTAACATTGCACTGAAATCACATGTCAAGATTCTGACATCGGGCGGCAGCGCCTCCGGGGGGCGGGCTTTCTCCTGCATTCAGGAATGTTGTTTGCGTAGGCGAATCTTGTAATGCCATAGCGCCACAGCGATACCCCTCCATTGACACCACCCCTCTGGAAGCATAATGTTGCAGAAGATCGAATTCAGATAATGTTTATTCACAGGGAATTAAATGTGAAACGTTCTGCCTGGTTGCCCTACCTGCTGCTCGCTTTAACGGTGCTGTTCTGGTCGGGCAATTTTGTACTCGCAAGGGGGATACGGGAGTTGATACCGCCGGTGAGCCTGAATTTCTGGCGCTGGACAGGTGCGCTGGCCATCCTGGCACCGTTCGGCATTCCGCGTCTCCTGGGCCAGCGCGCCATCTTTGTCAAACACTGGAGAATGGTTCTCGGGTTGAGTATTCCCGCCATCACCATCTTTAACGCCTTTATCTATCACGCCTTACAGACTGCCACAGCCACCAATACGGCATTGGTCAATGCCATGGTTCCCGTCTTCATTGCAGTGATAGCGGGGCTGGTGTTGGGAGAGCGGCTGAGCCTGCGCCAAACAGTGGGAGTGATGACCTCACTGGTGGGTCTTGTATTTATCATCACCAAGGGCGAACCCGCGGTGTTGAAATCATTGACCTTGTCGGTGGGCGATCTTTGGACTTTAGGGGCGGCCATGTCCTGGGCCATCTATTCCGTTATGCTGAGGAAACGGCCGGGCGAGATGGATCCCATTGCTTTTTTGACCCTGCTCATCATTTTCGGGTTGGTGGTTGCCCTGCCCTGGTATTTCTGGGAGCTCCGTCATCTAGGCGGCTTCGCCCTGACGCCTGCGACGCTGGCCAGTCTGGCGTATGTCGCGCTGTTTCCATCGGTGCTCTCTTATATCTTCTGGAACAATGGCATCGCGAAGGTGGGAGCAAACCGAACCGGCATTTTTATCCACCTGATTCCCGTGTTTTCCATCATCATGGCAGTCCTCTTTCTTGGTGAGCGGCTGCACGGGTTTCACTATTTGGGCATGGTCCTGATCTTCACCGGCATTGCCATGACGACAGTGGTCGCTTTCCCCCGCCGATAAATGTTTGATTATGACGATATCATTTTCAACGCTTCCCGGGCCAAAATCCGTCGCAGCAATCGCGGCGGGTAGATTCGCTCAGCCACGCCGGTATCCGCATCGATCCTGTTGACATAAAGCCTGCGCCCGGGTCGCCCATAGGCGCTGATCATGATATTGAGGGTGTTATTGGCGCTTCCGGTCTGGTGGACGCCTTCCAGCCAGGGAAGAGTGAGATCGACCTCTCCCGGCTGCAGTATTTTCTGTCCCTGCCGATGAATGCCCACCCGACCGCTTTCGATACCCCCTGTACAAGTGTAGCTGATCACTGACAGCCGGCCAAATGGCGAGCCGGAGACCCCCCACCCGGTATGATCGTGGATAGCGGTATGAGTATGGGGCGGATGAAAATAGAGCCGTATGGAAAATCGCCGACTTGGATCGAGGTATAGCAAAACCTCATGACTGAAGAGGCCGCCGTACCTTAAATCCGGCCATTTTCTCCCATGGATCATATGGTTCAATATGGTTTGAACCGTTTCGCGATCCAGAAGCAATTGGGGCAAATGCTTCTGGAAGTAGGCCATGCGCAGCTGCTCATCCGGTATTTCCGATACATCGGCAGACCACTTACGACAGTAGCTTTCGAATTGTGCATCCATCTTCATGCTCTATCCATTCTCCAATCGAACACATAGGTGGCAATCGGCAGCGCCGCCGATATCCGCGGTCTGGGTTGGATATGATCCGCCGCGCTTCAACTTGCCGTTTCCTGGGGACGATGAGTGCCTATTCTTCTCAATTTAGGGATGATGTCCATGGCTGGCAAGAGCTAAACTGAACGTCGAACATCGAACGTCCAACATTGAACTTCGAAGAATGAAGTCGCCACGCTCCACCATTATACATTATCGAAACCGGTAGAATACCTTATTCGACGTTGGACGTTCGATGTTCGATGTTCGATGTTGGACGTTCAATTATTTGCCAGGCGCTATCCCTTTACCCGCTCGATGGCTGCTCCCAGCTTTTTGAATTTGAGTTCCAGGGATTCATATCCCCGATCCAGATGATAGACGCGCTGCACTTCGGTGGTGTTATCAGCGATGAGGCCGGCCAGGATAAGGCAGGCGCTGGCGCGAAGGTCAGTGGCCATTACCGGAGCGCCGGACAATCTTTCGACCCCTTTGACCAGGGCCGAATTTCCGGAAACAATGATATCCGCTCCCATGCGGCGCAACTCACTGACATGGATGAACCGATTTTCGAATATGGTCTCGGATATCAGGCAGGTTCCCTTTGCCACGGTCATCAACACCATGAACTGAGCCTGCATATCGGTGGGAAATCCGGGATAGGGCAGGGTTTTGACATCCACGCTGGTGATCTTTTCAGGCCCCTGGATACGAATCCCCTTGGGGCCGACGTCGATTTGGGCGCCCACCAGCCGCAGTTTGTCCATAATCGCTTTAACGTGTTCGGGTTCGGCTTGGGTGATGGTAACATCTCCCCCCGTCAGGACCGCAGCTGCCATGAAGGTGCCGGTTTCAATCCGATCGGGGATGATGGCCGCTTCAACGGGATGAAGCTGTTCAACGCCATCGATAGTAATCTCCGAACTGCCGGCACCTTTGATATGCGCCCCCATCTGGTTCAGCACATCGGCCAGGGTCTTGATCTCCGGTTCGCGGGCGGCGTTGCGCAGCACAGTGGTGCCTTCGGCCAGGGCAGCCGCCATCATCAGGTTCTCCGTACCCGTCACTGTCACCAGGTCAAAGTAGATGTCGGCACCCCGAAGCCGCTCGCAGCGGGCTTCAACATAGCCATGGGAGAGCTCTATGCGCGCACCAAGCTGCTGGAGCCCTTTGAGGTGCAAATTGATGGGGCGCGCCCCGATGGCGCATCCCCCGGGCAGCGAGACCCGTGCTTTCTTCAACCTTGCAACCAGCGGCCCCAGCACCAGAATGGAAGCGCGCATTTTGCGGACCAGGTCGTAGGGGGCTTCGTGGGTATTCAAACCGGCAGCATCAACCCGGACGGTGTGTGCGTCCATCTCGCAGCGCACCCCTAGATGGGTCAAAAGATCCATCGTGCTGCGAATATCGCGCAGGTCCGGTACATTGGTGAAAGTATTGGGGCCGTCGCACATCAAGGACGACACCAATATGGGAAGGGCCGCATTTTTGGCACCGCTGATGGCGACTTCTCCGGTCAGTCGACGACCGCCTTTTACCCGTATTTTATCCATAATTTTGATTGCTCCAGCGAATAGATTTCAAAGATTTCAGGTGCAGCCGATGCGTAGACCGGCCTTGCCAATTGAACGCCGAACATCGAACATCCAACGTCGAACATCGAAAAATGAGGTCGCTGCGCTCCGCCATCATAACAAACAGATAGAATTCCTTGTTCGACGTTGGATGTTGGACGTTCGGTGTTCGATGTTCATTTGTTCAAAACACAAAAGCGTTTCCCACACATTGGTCTTGTGAGAAACGCTCTGGAAAATTCATCATAATCGGGCGATGCTAGTGGTGATGGCTGCCCTTGCCCTGTTTGGTATCGATGATGGATTTAATGATAACAAAAGTCATTCCCATTCCGATGACGCTCAGCGCATACCACAGACCGCCATGAAATACATAGTGGCCCATATCCCATACCCATTCAAAGCTAAATGGTAACATGCAAACGCCTCCTTATGCTTCTACTGCATCGGCTGCCGGTGCGACCGGTTCGATGGGGTTCAATTCCCGTTCCTGCGGGAAGATGGGCAGGTAACGATAAGAGATCATGATCAGGATCACACCGTAAGCCACCGGCAGGACGGTGGTGGCCACTTCCTGCCAGCTGGGGATGTACATGGCCCATGTATCGAAGCTCAGGACCGGTACCGCCATGGTCTGCAGCACCATCACCCAGCGGTTGAGGGAGACGCCCAGAATCCCCAGTACGGTGGCCGTCACCCGACAGAAATTGTTCTCCCGGGTGGGCTTGATGATCAGCAGCAGGCCTGGCACAAAGCCGCCCAGGATGATTTCGGCAACCCACACCCAGTGGGTGTAAAAAGGATTGTTTTCAAAGAAGAAGGTCCATTTGAAACCCTCGGCCGGTGCCGTATTGTACATCCAGTACAGGGTATCCAGACTCTTGGCGATGATGTAAGTAATGATCATCCAGCCGGAAATTTTGGCCAGCAGATAGATGACCTTGTCTTTGACCAGTTTTTTACGGGTGATCTTCTCCGTCAACCAGGTGATAAAAAGAGTGAAGCTGGGGCCGTAAGCGGCCGCAGACCAGGTAAACAGGAAAAAGGTGTAAGGCCAGATCAGGATGTGCTCGCGGTAGGCGAAGGGGCGACCGAAAAGCACGCCGGCCACGCCGCCCAGGGAGCCTTGATGGAAGAAGGAAAGAAAGGCGCCCGTAGCAGCAAAAACCGCCATGGCGCCGTGCATGTTGTGGCTCAGGTTATGGAAAAAAGGCACCTTATCGATCTGGCGGTTTTCCAGAATCAGCGGAATATACTCAATGGTGAGTACCGCAAAGTAGCACGAAAGGCAGAAAGCCACCTCGGTGAGCATGGAGTGCACATTGGCATGCCAGAAAATGAACCAACTGCGCAGGGGCTGTCCCACGTCGATGGCCAGGATCAGCAATGCCGAGCTGTAGCAGATAAAGCCGATCAGCACGGCGTAGTTGATGATGTATTTGAGATCGTCCTTACCGATGATGTATTTGAGCAGTCCTGAGAAAAAGGCACCGCCGCCCAGCGCGATCACCGCCAGGTCAGCCCAGATCCAAAGGGCGAACCCGTAGTAGTCGTTCATATTGGTCTGGTTCAGCCCCTTGATCCAGCACAGCAGCATGGCATAGACGCCCCATGCGAGGACAAGGCTCACGACGGCCAGTCCCAGCAGGAATTTCGGTAGGGAACACCGTTTGACGCCCTCGGGTATCAATGCAGAATCCATAAGGTTTGTGCTCCTTGCTCGTTGCTCGTGTTAAATAGTATCCTACCGTTCCTAGTGTCCCGAGTTTTCCGGTCCATGGGAATCGGTTGTCAGTGGTACTTGATAGTTGTCCCCGGCCTTGCGCACCCACTCCCGACTTGAGACGTAGTATATCTTGGTATTGGTCCCCAGCCGTTCCAGCAGGCGGAAAGCATGGGGGTTTTTGGGTTTATAATGGTGGTGCAGGTCGGGTTGGGCCATCTGGTGCACAGCATGATCCGGGTTATTCAGATCGCCGAAGGTGATGGCATTGGCCGGACATGCCTGGGTGCAGGCGGTCTGGTATTCGCTCTCCTTGAGCGTTCGTCGCCCCTCGGTGTAGGCTTTGTTCCGGGCCAGCTGGTAGCGGTGATAGCAGAAACTGCACTTTTCCACGATACCCCGCATGCGCGGGGAGACATTGGGGCTCAAATAGCGCTCCATGCCTTTGGGCCAGACTGGGTCCCACCAGTTAAAGTAGCGCGCGTGGTAGGGGCAAGCTCCCATGCAGTAGCGGCAGCCGAAACAGCGGGTGTAGATCTGGCTCACGATACCGGTCTCCATGCCGTAGTCCGTGGCCGTGGCCGGGCATACCGACACGCACGGGGAGTGCCCTTCATGCTGGCCGGCGCAATGCTGGCACGGACGCGGGAAATAGCAAACTTCGGTATCCGGGAATTTCTTCCCGTTGGTGACCTTGTAGACCTTCATCCAGGTGATGCTCAGTCGCTTGTCTGTTTCATCTTCTTTGAACGGCACGTTGTTCTCGGAAAAGCAGGCGACCATACAGGCGCCGCATCCGGTGCACTTGTCCAAATCGATGACCATACCGTACCGTTTGGGCTGGTGTTTTGTCTGCGCTTGTTTCATCAGAACCTCATTTCAACTATTTGACTTAGGCCAGTTTAGCCCCAATGCCATAGGCTGCGTCCAGACCGGATGCCGGGTCTTCCACAAAGCCGATGAGCTCGTTGACATTCACCCCTTTGCCAGCCAGGAACCGGTCGTAGGCCGTATGGCCGAGTCCGCGGGGCATGGCCACCACGCCGGGCATGATGCCCTCGTCGTAATGGATCCCCACTTTGGCCGTCCCAACCGGCGTGGTCAGGGTGGCCAACTGACCATCCGCCAATCCCAGTGTTTTGGCGGTTTCCGGATTAATCTCTACATAGCCGTCCTGTCCTTTGATCACGGCGTCTGAAACGGTCTTGATCATGAAAGGGGCGGCACCGACATAACGGCTGGCCAGACGAATGGAGTCGTAGGGAATCAACACCAGCGGATATTCGTTGCCGTTCCCTTCGGTCGCCACATCATCGGCCATATAAACAGCACCTTGATCGTCGTTCATCAGCATGAATTTTCCCGATGCGGTCTCGAATCCGCCGGGGGCATAGCCTGCAGCCGTAATCACGCCCTTCTCTTCAAGGGTTTCCCAGTGGCCTGCCAAGGTCAGTTTCAGGCAGCTTTCGTAATCCTCCCATGGAAATGCACCGGCCACGGTTCCTTTCATCGCTTTGGCAATCTGGAGGATGCTGTCGCCGAGATGCCGGGTCTTGTACAGCGGCTCTACCACCGGTCGGCAAAGGCCGACTGTCGGCTGGGTCACGCCTGCCGTCACCGGTACATCTTCATACCGCTCCAGATAGGTGTGATTGGGCAGTATCAAATCGGCATTCATAGCCGTCTCGTCCATAAATGAGGAGAAGCTCACCACGAACGGAATTTTTTCAAAGGCTGTCCGTATGGCCTGGACGTTGGGCAGGGAGAAACACGGATTGGACTCCGCCACCAGAAGGGCCTCTATGCCTTCGGCGCCGGCAGCGATTCGGTGGGTCAGATATCGGGCATGGGGGTACTTGTCCGTGCCGGCACCGTCCATCCGCGGGGTCTGCAATCCAGCGGCTGCTACACTATCGGTTTCGATATCAGGCCAGTTGATATAGTCATAAGCAGGAAGGGCCCAGACCCCCCCTTCGGCGTTAATGTTTCCCACCAGGGCGTTTAAGGCATGAACGGCCAGGGCTTCCTTCAGGCTGCCCGGCACCTGCCCTTTCCCCTTGCCGTACAGCGCGAGGGGTCTGCGCGCCGATGCGAATTTCATGGCCCATTCGCTGATAACATCCACGGAAAGGCCGGTCTTGCCGGCGGCCGTTTCCGGGGCGTATTTCTCCTGAACCATACGGGCAAATGCCTCGAACCCTTCCACCTGATCGGCGATGAAGGTCTGATTCATGGCATTGTTGGAGATAATGACATGGGCCATGGCCAAGGCCAGGTCTGCTTCGCTGCCCGGCTTGACCGCCAGCCATTTGTCGGCCTTGGCCGCCGTATTGGAGAGGCGGGGTTCCACTTGAACCACCGTACCGTTGAGCTCTTTTAGCCGGCTGTTGGCTCGGAACACGCGGACCGGCGATCCGTAGCCATCAAGCAGCGCACTGCCGAAACTCAGAATAAAATCGGCGTTGTTCACATCCGTTCCCGCAGATCCGATGGCGCCCTGGGTAATGTAAATGGCCGCCTCATAGGCATCTTCCACAGACGGCATCCGGAAAAAATTCGGGGAGCCGTAAGCGGACATGAACCGGCGCAGCAACCGGCCGACCGTTCCCGTATCTTTGGCAGCGATGCAAGCCAGGGATTGAGGCTTTCCCAGTCCCCGTAAGTCTCCCAGCTTTTGGGCGACTTCGCCTATGGCCTGCTCCCAGGAAATGGGCTTCCACTGTCCCTGACCTCTGTCCCCCGCGCGCTTTAGCGGTGTCTGGATACGGGTCGGCCCGTAAAGCATCTGAAGACCGGACAATCCTAACATGCAGACGCCGCCATCATTGAGTGGGTGGTCCTTGGCGCCTTCGATTTTGATCGCACGGTCATCGATTT
Organism: Desulfobacteraceae bacterium; assembly: GCA_037387725.1. Lineage (GTDB taxonomy): Bacteria > Desulfobacterota > Desulfobacteria > Desulfobacterales > Desulfosarcinaceae > JARRKU01. Next base: position 81,364 of record JARRKU010000003.1, on the reverse strand, counting down.
TACGCACGTTGATGCCGCAGCCACCGGGGCAAAGCGTACAGGTAGAGAGGGTATAGGTGCCTTCCCCATCAGGGGGCACCGGTGTCCATGGCCAATTCTGAGACCAGATGGAGGAATCGTCGGCCAGTTTCCAGGGCAGAGGGGATAACGCTGTTCCCGCCGCGCCGCCGGCAACTAAGGATAAAAAGCATCTTCTGGAGAGTTTCATACAATTACCTCAACGTGAGTCGCCCATCACTGGTGATCGTGTGGTTATGGGGCATCGTTTTAGGTCCGCCGTTAGATCGTTTCACCATGGGATTCGCTACTTGTGGCAAACAAAACAGGCATCGCGTCCAGTCTGGACGCTTGATTCGTGACTGCCTGAATCCTTATGGCATGCAGCGCAATCGTCCATTTTCATTCGATCCCAGGTGTTGTGCTTGATGCCGGCAATGCTATGGCCCCAAATATCGCGGCTATAGCCGGTAATCCGGTTCTCTTGATATGTCCTGAGACTTTCCGATGTTCCGGTATTTCCGTGGCAGGTGACACAATCCACTCCGGCGCCCTTTATGTGGGCCGCATGCGAGAAGAAGACACAGTCGGGCTGACGCGCATATATCAACCAGGGCACTTCGCGCTCCTTTTGCTCATGACAATCAATGCACTGGGCCAGACGGGGAGCGCCGGAGAAAGTGCCGTCTTCACGTAAGAAGTGGCAGCTCTGACAGCTATCGTCGACTTGTTCAAGGTGCAATTTATGATTGAAATCAAAAGGCTGGCTCTTTGTAGAGTAGAGAACCTTGGGAAAGATGCCCCAGCCGACGACCATGCTCAGGGCCAGGCCAATAAGAAAGAAGAGCAAAAGGTAGGCGCCCCCTCCGCCGCCTTTGGACGATGGGGAGTGGGCTTCTTCGGTTACATCCTTGGGTTTAGGATCTTCATTGCTGCTCATGGACACTCCGTCTTAACGTTTTGGGATCCAATCCTCTCAACCGATTCAACAAACGGAAAGCAGGACCGTTCGGGCAATCTCACTTTCCACGATATGACAATCGGGCCTTCGCCCGAAATACAACCCGCGTGCAACGTTGATTGAATACGCTTCAACTGTGGTCCGCACTGCCGGCGGCCATGTCTTCCGCCGCCATCGGCAAAACAAATGCATGACAGCACTTTTGCCGTTGGGGACTGCAACCGGGGGCATGGCACCCGGTTGAAAACAGCCAACAAACACCTAACATTTAGGTCTTTACGAAAGGATTTGTAATATCCAGAGCACCCGAATTTGTCAAGTCAAATCATCCCTTCATCGCGCCGTAGCTATGAAGGCCGGGGAGCAGATTTACCCCGAAGTAGGTGAATATAACCGCCAGGAAACCGACGATGGAAAGAATGGCAATGGGCGTACCGCGCCACCCCCGCATCAAGCGGGCATGCAGCAGGGTAGCATAGACGAACCAGGTGATAAGGGACCAGGTTTCTTTGGGGTCCCATCCCCAGTAGCGTCCCCAGGCGGAGTTAGCCCATACGGCACCGGTGATGATGCCGGCGGTGAGAAACAAAAACCCGAACATGATCAATTGGTGGGTCACCTCATCCAGGATGGCCGAGGTTGGCAACCGGCCCAATAGGCTGTTGCCTTCTGTTTCATTTTTTCCGGCCTTGATCAAATACATGATACTGACACCAAAGGCCAAGGCAAACGCCGAGTATCCGACAAAGCAGGTCATCACATGGGCGATGAGCCAATTGCTCTTCAGGGCCGGGATCAACGGCTGGATTTTGGCGCTGGTCCCGAACGAGGCGTAGGCAAGGGCAAAAAAGGACAGTGGCATGGCAAAACAACCGATGATGCGATTTCGGTATTTTCGCTCCACCACGAGATAAATCAAGCCAATGGTCAATGAGAAAAAGACCAGGGATTCATAGATATTGGACAGGGGTGCGTGCCCGTATCCCCCCGCAATATTATAGGACTCGTTCCAGCGCAGGAGAATCCCCGCCGCGTCGCCCGCGACGGCAACCACCGTTACCCAGGTCGCCGCCTTACCCACAACCTCTTTTTGGAAAACCCATGAAATAAGGTACAAAAGTGCTGCAAAGCCAAAGACAAAGGTAATTATCGAGAGCAATAATGAAGAGTTGATCATCTTATCCCACCTATGACTTTAAAAACCATTGTGTTGGATCCGCTTTTAGACAACCTTCCGATATTCGGTTGTATCCGCTTCAGACAGATTCTTTACAAGCCGCTCCAGTTTGTGGTCGAACCCCACCCTGTTTTTGTTGGTCTTACCGGAGACCATCACGGCGATATTTTTCCCTTTGGGCTGAATTTCCACCACAACCTGCTGATGAGACATGAAAAAGGTCACCATGCAGCCCAGAACAATCAATGTAAAACCGATATAGACCATTGTCACGCCTGGATCATTGGTGATTTGCAATCCGGTAAAGAATCGCTCCTTGAACAATGCTTCCACACCCGGTGCCACGGAAATAACCACATCGCCTTTGCGCATGGTGTCGAATCTGGGAAACTTGATCGGCAGCAACACCTGCGAGGGATCCCCCCCTTTGGGTGTCAAGGTACCCACAAAGGCGCTGCCAACGTCCATGCCCCGAAACTGAACCTGGGGATGGTAGGCATCAAGAACGAACTGCCCCAGTCCCTCAGGTATTTCTACGGGTTTCTCTAATTGGGTTTTGACGTTATAGGTCTTTCCGGATGCATTGCTTTGAAAACGCAGCTCAATCTCTTTTGCCGAATCCAATACCGCTCCTTGATTGGCGGATCTTCCATAACTGGATTGAAAAATGTTAATACCTTTATATCGAAGCGGATCATTGACGATAATATCCTTTTGCATCACCACACGGCCGTTTTCGATGATGGTCAGTTTCGAGCGAAATTCCTTGGGGGCGCCGCTGTCATAAAACTGAACATCAAAATCATCACACTGGATCGTAAAGGGCAGTTTTCGGGTCTCATTCTTAAATCGCAACTGGATGGTATCAATGGAATCGCCTTCATCGATCACCACCACGCTGAGGTGAACAATATAAACCCCCAGACGTGTCCAGCGCCCTTTTTCAGCTGTAATGGCGACCCCATGATCCGTGGACACCACTTTGCAGTAGCTGAACATTTTGGCGATGGCGGCCTGGCAGTGATTTTCGATGTGTCCTATATCCCCGTTCAGTTTCATTTTCCTGCGGGACTTGCGCCGCCGGTAGCTGGCCAGGTTGAATTTGGGATTACGGGTAAAAATGATCTTGCCGGTCACCTGCAGCCGGTCGATCGAGCAGATGATAATGTTGACGACCAGGAGAACCATCAACCCCTGGAACCACCATGACCGGTACATGTCAAAAACATCCAGAGTGGCCATGACATGATAGAGGAACGGACCAAATGCCCTCAGATAGTCGGCAGGACTTTCATTTTGGGGAATGAAGGTACCGATGATGGAGAGGCTGGCCAGCAACAATAAAACCACCACGGTGAGCTTCACCGACACGAAAAACTTCCACAGCCCTTCGAAATAACTACCTTTAACTACCGCTTCGTTTTCCATTGGATCCTTCGTTTATACACCTTTGAGCGACCGCCGCGCAGTTGACATCCCGCCATCCATAGCAGAAACATATAGTAGAAGGCAACATCGCACTGATCAAGGGGATTGCGTTGTCGATCCATTCTCCTGCGGTGTCAATATGATCGTTGCCGACCGGTCATTGTTCATATATTTTCGCGCCAATGCCGCTATTTCCTCGATTTTAATAGAGGCGTAATCGGCTTCAAAGGAGCGTGCCCAATCAAATTGTTCGGGATGGCGGGCCGCCCCGGTCAGGACGGAATCCAGCCAATAGCTGTTTTTTTGTCGAAGGTCCTTGATGTAAGTCAAGGTCGGATCGAGCACTCTTCGAAATTCATCTGGATCGGGAACCGTTTTTTTCAATTGCTCTGCGATATGTCGCACCTCTTTTACAATGGTGGACGCCAGACGGGGATCCACCTGTACGAAGATCTGGGTCAAGCCGTATCCTTTGTAGGCACGAAAGGAACGGTTGTAGGCATACGGCGAATATGCTGCGCCCAAATTTTCGCGAATGCGCTGGCGTAATTTTTCGTTATAGAGCTCTGCCAGAATCGAAAGTCTGCGCGTTCTCTGAATGTTCCAGAAATCTTCTGTTGGGTAGGCGACCACCACCAGCGCCTTGGGTGTCTCTGTCTGAACCGGTTGGGACCATGTTTGGCCTTCCGGAAACTTTGGACCCGGCACCGGCAGTGCCCTGACAGATCCGGTTCTCTCCGGCAGGGTGCCCAAATATCGGGCAGCCAGTTCGATAACGCGGTCAATTTCGAAATCGCCGACCAGCGCCACCTCCATAGGACCATTGAACAGCTGCGGCTCTATCCACGCCTTGGCTTGCGCCAAGGTTCTCTTGCGTAATTGCGCCAATGCCGGCATGCCGAAACGATAATCTCCACCCGCCAGAAAATTCTGGCCTTTTAATCGCATCACGCCATCGACGCTCTTTGAGAGCCTTTCATATTCCTGCTGAAAGCGGTTCAGGGCCAAGTGCCGTGCCCCTTGCCGAAAGCCGGGGTCTTTGACAAAAGCCTGCATCAATTGAAAGAGCAGCGGCAACTCTTTTGTAGCGGCATTGCCCTTTAGCACAAAGCGATCTTGCCTGATCTCCAACTCGATACGGGCCAGCCGACCGGCCAGGACCTCCTCCAGGGTTGTGCGATCGAGGGCGCCGAAACCGGACTCATTTATCACCGCCTCGGTCAGTTCTGCCAATCCCGGCTGGTCCTTGGGTTCTGATGACTGACCATTGCCGAAGGAGAGACTCGCCAGTACTTCATCCTTTTTAAATGGGGTCGGCTTGATAAACAGATGGAGTCCATTATCAAATAACACGCTGGTAATGCCCAGATCAGCCAGCACCGCTTCCTTTTTAATGGCCCCGCCGGAAGTTGGCACTGGAAGATAAGGAAAAGCAGCGAGCTGTTTATCAACAGGCCGCTGCACCGCAGCTTTGCTGCTGGCGAGATAAATCTCTTGTATCTTTTTCTCCGGCGATGCGGAACGAGTATCAAGTCGTACGCTTCCGGTGACCAATACAAGGCGATGGTCTGCAGACCACCAGTTACGGAATGTGCGATTGACCTGTTCGAGGGTTGCGCTTTTCGCCATGGGTTTCAACAACGCCGCTCTTTGGGAAGGAGATTGCAGAACGCTCCAATCTCGAATACCCGCCATGATCTGGCGTGACAGCGTTTTGCTGTCACGGGTTCGCTCTTCCCGTTTTGATTTTGATAACTGCGCGATGTATTCATCTTTGGCCCGGTCAAGTTCTGCCGTTGTAAAACCAAACCGGATCGCTTTTCGCAGCGCCTGTTCGATGGAAGCCAGGGCTTTGGGCCAGTTCTTCGGATCGGTATGGCCGCTGATCTCCGCATATTTAATCTGTTTGAGGTAGTAGCTGCCGCCGATACCGGCTGATGTCAGCACATCTGCTTCTTTGCGAACCAGACCATCGAGACGCTTCTGCATCATGTCATTGGAAAGTTCCAGCAACATCTGATGTCGCTGATAATTCCTGGAATCCTCCGGTTCTGATCGCTGCTCGATTGTCTCGATGGCAACACTGGTCGCTCCGGCGTCTTTCTCGTAGTGGTAAAATGTTTTGACGCCTTTATGGGTCATCTGTCCCATCTCCGGCAAAGGTCGGGCCGGTTGCCGGGCTTGCATGTCGGCGAATCGCTTCTCGATTGCTTGCTTGGCGATCCGATTATCCAAGTTGCCAACCAACACAAGGAACATCCGCTCCGGACGGTACCATGTCTCGTAGAAGTCCCGCAACATGCGGTGGTCTATACTGTTGATGGTGTGTTTTTCGCCGATGGGGAATCTGTCGCTGATAATCAGGCCCGGCATCTCGAACCGAAATGATGCTTTCATTGTCCTGAAGCGTGCAGAGTCCCGCGACCGCATTTCAGCAAGAATCACCTTCTTTTCCTTTTCGACTTCGTCCGGCAACAGCAGAGCACCATCCGCATAGTCTCTGAGCACCAGCAAGCCTTCGGACAGGCTCTTTTGGCCCCCATCGGGGAGAAGGATATCAAATACGGTTTCCTCAAACCCCGTGTGGGCATTGGCATCGGGGCCGAACTGCATACCGATGCGTTGAAAAAACTTTACCATCTCTCCTGGGGGAAAATTTTTTGTTCCGTTGAAGAGCATATGCTCCAGAAAGTGGGCAATTCCCCGCTCGCTATCCCGCTCGAACCGTGATCCCACCTGGACATAGAGATGCATGCTCACCCGATCCCTAGGCGTATTATTCTTCCGGATAACATATCGCAGTCCATTGTCCAGCCGACCAAAGTCAAGGGCCTCATCAGGGGCTAAGTCGCTTCCATGGTGCGGCCACTTGGACAACCCCATCTTGCTGGGCATCGTCTGCAACCGCGGTCCGCTGTGCTGACAGGAAAGAACCATGACCGAGACAATGCAGACAGAAAAGGCAAAGCATATGCGGTCCCATATCTGCCTGTGGGTGTTATCTGCGCGATCCAATACCCATTTCATGTTCACCTCTTTCATCTGAAAAGACGTTTCCATCCGATTCAGACCCGGAAGGACGATATCTCCACGGCAACCGGATCAGTTGCCAGCCAGCGGGCTGGTTTGCCCAAACTGGAAAAATAAGAACCAAACGACAAAGATCAATACAATGCCGACCAAATATTAACCCTATTGGTGCATGAATAAAATGGCATAAGGATAATAAGCCTTACCGGCATCGCATACCTATCGTATTCAGAATTCGTTTGAACAATAAAGCAAAGGGGGAGGCTTATAAAAGTCGAGGTCATTGACTTCAAGTCGTCTCACCCCGGCAAGCGTGTCTTCCCTCCGCAGCATAGCAGCTCATCAACGGAATCGTCGCGGCTGCGTACCGTTCCCACCGTGGGGTATCGTATCATTTTCCTTGGGAAGCTGGCATTGTGCCAGTAGTTGGGGCTATCGATAGAGACAAAAACCTTTCAGCGTCCTAAGACCGCAAACGGACGCTGAAAGGTTTCATTAAAGCGGTAAACATGGACATGCTCCATGCTTAGTACTTTAAGCATGGCGGTTAGGCTTTGATGTAGACGCCACGTGATTTGGATTTGATCATTTTCTTTTTGCTCAGTTTATAGAGGGCATTGCTCAGCTGCCGGGACTCAAGGCCCGTCTTAGCTTTAAGGGTTGCGATATTGGCGCCGCTGCGGCTCTTTTTGATGACTGCCAGAACTGAATCCAATACCGTAGTTTTGCTCGCTGCAGCTTTTTTGGCCGGAGCCTTCTTTGCAGCAGCTTTTTTCTTTGGAGCAGCTTTTTTCTTTGGAGCGGCTTTTTTCTTGGCAGGAGCCTTTTTCTTAGCCGGTGCCGCCGACACTTGAGCACTGAGCTTCTCTACCTTTTTTGACAGACTGGCCACTTTTATCATATTAAGCCGGACCCTTGCAGAATTCATCTCTTCCCGCGCCAGTTAAGCAATTAGAAGCATAACAGCTTATAGTAAATAAATCCGCCAAACTTCTTCAAACGCCCCTCATCTATAATTTCCTATCAATTTCAAGACTTAAGGGACCTATTCCAAAGAGAATAACAAACCGCTATAGAACTTCAACGGTTCTGACCAAAACTGTAGCATTTTGCAACTACGACTACGACAGCGTGAATAGCGACATGAACCATCACTGAATCCCGTTCATTGGCAGTCTACCGCACCGTTGCAGCAATGGGGAATAATTATAATTACTCTACTACCTGCATTCAGTCATCACAATATGTTGTCTCTTTTTCCGGAAATCTACCCCTATTTTGTGGTAGCAACGAACATGCGTTGCTTCTGCGCAAACCCTCGATTTCCAAGCGGCTATATCGATGGTATGGGCCTGCTCCATTCGCCTTTTAGTCCGTATACCATCGTTGGGACCGGTTATATCCCATAGGAGAGGTTTTCCCCCTATCAATTTGATACCCTTTCCAAGGACGAGAATTGATAAATCGTTTTATACCGGGTGCCATGTACGCCAGCGACAACTGCAAGGATCGAAGCACTGACGTGCTTTTATTTTCATGGTCCGTGGCCGGTATAAATACGCACCCCTGAATGTGGCGACAGAACGTCAATTACCGTTATGTGTTTCCCGCATGCATGGCATGCGGTGTCTAAAAATAAATCCATGCCACCTGTAACACCCGTGGTCGTTGACTCGGATATGCTCAAATAAAGCGCTATCGTATAGCGACGGTTTTCAGATGTAACGGCAATGAAGAGCATGATCTGCGCGGCTCTTCTTACGCTGGGGGCGAACACCGAATCCTTGACAAAGGCCGCCAAAACCCATAGGTGCAGATATCAGTATTTGAAACAGTTGCGGGGGTTCTGCCGCCCGCCATCATTAATTCTGGACCGATATGAACCAAAAACCCATTTTTCCGGATCTCTCTTCCAAGTCACCGGTATCGCCAAGCAAGAAGCAGGGCTGTATCCATTATGAAGAGGTCCTCAACCCAGCCCAATTAGAAGCTGTCACCCATGGGACCGGCCCGCTGCTGGTCATAGCCGGCGCCGGAAGCGGAAAGACCCGCACGCTTACCTATCGTGTGGCAAGACTGGTGGAAAACGGCACGGCACCGCAGTCGATCCTTCTGCTATCCTTCACCCGGAAAGCTTCCCAGGAAATGTTGAGACGCGCTGCGGAACTATTGGACCAGCGATGCCGAAAGGTGGCCGGCGGAACATTTCACTCTTTTGCCAATGCCGTCTTAAGACGCTATTCTGCAAAAATAGGCCTTGAGAACGGTTTCACAATCATCGATCGATCCGATTCCGAAGATCTTATCGGTATGATTCGAAAAGAGAGCACCACGGCGATCGATGAAAGAAAGCTGCCGCGCAAAGCTACGCTGGCCAATATGTTCAGCCGCTCCATCAACAAGGCATTGTCGATCGAGGAGGTGGTTTACGAAGATTATCCCCATTTCGGATATCAACTGGAAACCATCGCCGAAATGATGAGCATCTATCAGCAACGCAAAATAGAGCATGACTTTTGTGACTATGACGACCTGTTGGTATATCTGCATCAACTGCTGAGTGAACATGAAGATATCAGGGAGCGACTGTCATCCAAATACCATCACCTTCTGGTAGACGAGTACCAGGACACCAACCTGATTCAGGCGGAAATTGTTTCACTGCTGGCCGGCCCTGAAAAAAACGTCATGGTTGTGGGGGACGACTCCCAAAGTATCTATGCCTTCCGCGGCGCCAATTTCAAAAACATTATCACCTTTCCTGATCGTTTCCCTGGAACACGAATCATCAAATTGGAGGAGAATTATCGCAGCCTTCAACCGATTTTAGATGTCACCAATGCGATGATCGACGAGGCGGCTGAGAAATATTCCAAGCGGCTATTCACCACCCGCGGCGGTGGAATGCTGCCCAATCTGGTGGCCTGTATCAGTGAAAATGCACAATCCCAGTATATCGCAACGGAAATCCTTCGGTCCGTCCGACAGGGCGTCCCCCTTAAGGATATGGCGGTGCTTTTCCGGGCCAGCTTTCACTCCTTTGATCTGGAACTGGAATTGGCGCGCCATTCCATACCTTTTATTAAATACGGCGGATTTAAATTCACCGAATCCGCTCACATCAAAGACGTCATCGCCCACCTGAAGATCCTGTTGGCCCCCAAAGACAGGTTGAGTTGGTACCGCGTCTTGCGGTTGCTAAAAAAAGTCGGACCCAAAACAGCCCAGAAAATATATGATGCGGTCTGCCTGCAGGGCAAAGGGGCATGCGGCTTGTTAACCATTCCCATAAAAGTCAATCCAGCATCCGGAATCGATCGGCTAAAAGAATTGATTGATACGATAACGGACAATGAGATTCCCATTCAGCAAATGGGTGAAGCGGTACTTCAGTACTACCTGCCCTATCTAAAAGAACGCTACGATGACCACCCCAAAAGGCTGCGCGATTTGCAGCAGTTGGTCACTATCATGGAGCGCTATGATGACCTGGACGATTTCTTTGCAGACATGGCGCTTGAACCGCCCAACGCCAGTGCGGACGGCCAATTGACCACAGATGAGCAGACCAATCGACTCAATCTGTCTACCGTGCATTCCGCCAAAGGACTCGAATGGCATACGGTTTTCGTCATCTGGGCATTGGACGGCCGTTTCCCGTCCCATCACGCCATCGACAATCCCGACGCGCTGGAAGAAGAGAGGCGGTTGCTGTACGTAGCGGCTACCCGCGCGCAGGAAAAGCTGACCATGACGTATCCTTGCCAGATCTTTGACCGCACCACTCAGACCGTTCTCTATCGACCGTCCCGCTTCCTGGAAGGAATACCGGATGAGATGATGGAAAAACAATATTTCAACCCGATGACCTAACAGCATTTTCAATGGAACTGCCGCCTTAAAGAAAACGGAGCATTTGCGCACAATATGGGTTTTATTATTGTACGGGTATGTGTTACGGTAGCGGCGATGTTCGTAGCCTGAGACGTCAACCCCTGAAACATAAAATGGTTTCTGCCGTGGGGACGACTGCTGCCGGATAGAATGTGACTGCTGACTTCAACCCTTTACCAGCGGAAAAAACGGCCAACACCTATGGGCGGTGAATATGTTGTCCTGATCATCGGCTACATCTTCGGTTTCTATATGGCCTGGAACATCGGCGCCAATGATGTGGCCAACTCCATGGCATCCGCTGTGGGGGCCAAAGCCATCACCATACGCCAGGCGATCCTGATTGCGTCCATTCTCAATGTGGTCGGGGCAACCTTCATCGGTTCCCACGTCACGAACACCATCCGAAAAGGCATCGTATCGACAGAGGTTCTCTCCGACCCCCATTTGGCGCTTATCGGAGCCTTGTCCGCACTGCTGGCCGCCGCCCTGTGGGTCTCCTTTGCCACGTGGAAATCGTTGCCCGTATCGACGACTCACTCCATCGTCGGAGCCATGGTCGGCTTTGGCATCATGGCCGGCGGATTTGATGTGATCAACTGGTCAAAACTGGGAGCCGTGGTAATGAGCTGGGTGATTTCACCGATATTCAGTCTGGTGATCGCCTTTTTGCTATTCAAACTGATTGTCCGGCTGGTATTGTCCAGCGACAACGCCGGGGCTGCAGCCCTAAAGTGGTCGCCGGTCTTTATCGGTGGTGCGATTTTTGTCGTTGTCCTCTCTTTTTTATTCAAAACACCTCTGGGCAAGAAATTTTCGGTGGGAATGCCGACGGCCCTGATCATCGCCACAATGATGGCTTACCTGCTGGGGATGGCCGGCAAAATACTGATCAAAAGGTTTATTCTGCCCCGTCACAAAGGCGTAGAAGAGATCTTCCGCAGAATTCAGATCGGGACCTCCTGCTATGTGGCCCTGGCCCAGGGTGCCAATGATGTGGCCAACGCCATCGGCCCATTGGCCGTGATCTATTTCCTCGTCAAGACTGGTGCCGTGGGCACCAAGGTGCCGGTACCCGTCTTCCTGCTCCTCTTCGGCGGGGTGGGCATCGCATGCGGGATATGGATGGCCGGCTATCGTGTCATGAACACCATCGGAACAAAGATTACCACATTAACCAACACACGTGGCTTCTGTGTCGATTTCTCCGCCGCCACCACTGTGCTGCTGGCCTCAAAGATGGGCCTGCCGGTGTCCACCACTCATGCAGCTGTGGGAGGCGTGATGGGTGTGGGGATCGCCCGCGGAATGGAGGCCGTCAATTTCCGTATTGTTTTGCAGATCATGTTATACTGGGTGCTCACCGTACCGGCCGCCGCGTTTACCAGCATGCTGCTGTTTTGGATCATCCGTTTGATCTACCAATAAGGAGGTACCATGCGATTGCCATTTCTATCGATGTTCATGACCTCTCCATTTTCCGGCATCCAGGAACACGCCGAGAAAGTGCAAGAATGCGCCTGGGCATTTCAACAGGCCATGGAGTGCCATTTATCCGATCAATGTCAAACATTTGAGCAGCTGCGGCTGGAGGTGAACCGTCTAGAGAGTGAAGCCGATGCCGTCAAACGTCGTATTCGCGGCCACTTGCCCATCGGCACCCTCATGCCGGTCAGCAAATTCCAGTTGTTTCGATATCTCCGGGAGCAGGACGGTGTTCTGGACGCGGTGGAAGATGCTTTGGACTGGATATCCTTTCGGCAGAAACCTGGATTCCCCGATGTTCTGAACAAGGATTTCTTTCTGCTCGTGGATGCCGTGGTCGAACCCATCGAAGAGCTGAGCAAAATGGTTCGCGAAGCCCGCAGCTATTTTCAATCCTTCAATGAAAAACAGCGGATCAAAGTCAAAGACATTATTCGCAACTTGCGGCAACAGGAGCATGAAGCCGATAAGATTGAAGATTTACTGAAAAGCAAATTATTCAATATGGATATCGACGCTGTGACGATTTATCATTCAATCCGGTTGGTGGAAATTGTGGGGTCCGTCGCAGATCACGCAGAAAACGCCGGAGACATGATGCGTGCGATGCTGGCCAAGTAGAGGGAACTGAAAACCAAATTCTAGAAAAAAGCGTAGATGCAAAAGATAATGAACAATATAAACGCCACCGCAAAAGTGAAATACGCTTTCCAGTCGGTTACCTTCTCCGCCATGCCATGCTTGCCAAGCTTTCCCAACCGCACCTTGCAATGGGGGCATACCTCCGCATTTAATGGCACATAGGTATAACAGGAGTGACATTTCTTGGAAACATAGCCGGGACCCTCACTATCCTGTCGTTGGGTGGCCATATTAAGCCCTTTCGTCTCTATCGGTGATCGCGCATTCCCATGTCAAATTGTGATATTACCGCAACGGTGAACTGTTGGCAATACAGCGCCAACAGCTCCCTTCCGGCCTGATTATTTTTCAATCAATGATCGGTTCACCTCAATATCGCTTCGGGATTTCAGGTCAGCCAACCAGGTCTGGTAAGCGGACTGCTGCTTTTGCTCGGTCAGCCGCTTGATAATGGCAGCCTTTTCTTTGCCGAATCCCGACGCCTCAGGCTTTTCACGCTCCTTGAGACGAATCGCATACCACCCCTGGCGGCCCTGAAAGGCCTTGTCTGCCAGAGGCTTTTCCATCGTCAACCCAAAAGCCGCCTGGTTGATCTGCTGCTCGTTTCCGATGGTCGGAATGGCGCCATTTCTCTCGAATAAAGGGGTTTCTTTCGGCTGAACCTTGAATTTCGCGCTGACTTCAGCAAATTTTCCCCCTTCTTTCAATTCGGTCAGAAAGGCCTCAGCATCGGCTTTGGCGTTGAGTTGCTGTTGATCTTTGATGGTATCCGCCCTTACCCGCTCTGCCACCTGCTCAAATTCGGGTATGGCCGCCTCTTTTCGATCCGTCATCTGCAAAATCACATACCCGTCGCCAAACTCCTGGATCTCGCTGATGGCCATTTTTTCCAATCCAAAGGCGATTTGCGCAAATTTGCGGCCTTGAAGAATATCCTTCTCCTTTGGTCCTTCCGCAGTAAAATAATCGGTCTGCCGCACCGGTGCCTGCTGGCCTTTGGCGGCCTCCAAGAGATCATCCCCATCGAAGACGGACTCATAGAGGGCTTCGGCTTTTTCCAATGCCAGCGCTTTGGCCTTCTCATTGGTCAGTTGGTTGCGAATGCCAGGGGCGGCCTGTTCCAGCGATTGGGTGGTGGCCGGTTCAATCTGCTCCACCTTGATCACGTGCCATCCAAAATCGGTGCGAATCGGTTCGCTGATTTCTCCGGCGGCCATGGAAAATGCCTTGTCCGCAAAAGGTTTCACCATTCGGGATCGGGTAAACCACCCCAAATCGCCACCGTTGTCTTTGGTGGGGCCCTGGGAGTACTGTCTGGCGAGTTCAGCGAAGTCCTTTCCGGCTTTGGCCATCTCATAGACTTTCATGGCATCCGCCTTTTGGGTTTCGTCCAGAGCGGTATCCGCTCCCTGGTCCACCTTAAAGAGGATATGACGCGCCTTGACCCGTTTCTCCTTTTTAAACGCTTCAGGGTGCGATTCGTAATAGGCCGCAATGGCTTCATCACTGATCTTGACTTCGGATCTCTCCATATCAGCATCGAATCGGACGTAGGTGGCTTTAACTTGAGGTTGGGTGCGGTAATTGTCTTTGTGCTCATTGAAAAAGGCCTGGATCTGTTCATCCGTTGGTTGAAGATCACTATACCGCGCAGATGAAAACAAGGCGTACGCTATACTGACTTTGGCATTGTTCCAATTATACCAATCCCTGGCTTCATCTTCGGTGGCCACGACACCGGTCAGGAGAACGGAGCGCAACTTGTTCAACACCAACGCCTCCGACCGATCCATTCTGAAACCTTGATCGCTCAGGTTGTTTTGGGCCAGGACTTGCTGGTATCTTTGTGTGTCGAAAGCCCCGTTGACCTGGAATTCCGGCATATCGTAGATCACCTGGGCCAGTTCTTCGTCCCCGACCTCGATTTTCAACCGTTTGGCCTCCTGCAACAACAGAATCCGTTCAATGAGCCGCTGGAGGGCCATCTCGTTGGGCCTCAGAATTTTCAGCAAATTATCATCGAGCTGGCCGCCATAAATACGGCGATAGTTGTCCAGCATCCGGTAGTAGGCTTGACGGTATACCTCGACAGGAATCACATCACCGTTGATTTCCGCCACCTGAGTTTCGTTTCGGGAACGCATACTTCCCACACCCCAGAATACAAACACCACGACAATGGCGAACAACACGACTTTGATCATCCAACTGCCTGCATGTTTGCGCATTAAATTGAGCATACCGCATCATCTCCTTTTGCTGTCTTCCCGGTTCAAACCGCACCGGTTCTTTAACTTAAGCTGCTATAGAACCTTGGGATGTTAGGCTTTATCCCCGGCGTTGTCAATAATTTCCAAATCCGCTGATCGGTTAGTCGCATGCACAGTTGGTACAAAAACCCCTTGCTGTTCACCCGCTATTCAGTTGCTGTGTTTGAACAGCGGATATCGAACGCCAAACGATGGCAAAATTTGTCGGATGTGGATGGTAGGGCCTAGAATGTTGAATCTTCGCCGTTGGTCGTTCCTTGAATTTTAGTAAGGTCCAATATTCTTTCGAAAATTCAAACCTTAAACCAAGAATTAGATTGACAGCCCCCACCCGATTTGCTACCTACGGCTCTTACGTTCGGGGCTGTAGCTCAGCTGGGAGAGCGCATGACTGGCAGTCATGAGGTCAGGGGTTCGATCCCCCTCAGCTCCACCAAATAAATGGAAAGGCCGGCATTACCGGCCTTTTTTATTGGTCTTTTGACGACGTTAATTCCACCATGGTCGCCCCCCACCCCCCGAATTCCTCCCGGGCTGTTGCAAATTGCTTCACCAGCGGATTCTTCTTCAGCAAGGCGTGGACCCTTGCCCTCTGGACGCCTCTACCTTTTCCATGGATAATGCGCACGCGGAAGATGCCTTTTTCCAGGCACGCATCAAGGTAATCAGCGAGCAGGGACGGCAGCTCCTTGGGGTTGAAGGTGTGTAGATCCAAGGTGCCGTCAATGGGAACGACAATCGGTTTCATAGCAATAGTCCGGGGCCGGAAGGCCCTGCTTTATACATCCTTATTGGGGGATGTGTTGCGAACCGCAGAATATCGAACAAGGAATAACGAATGTTGAAGTGTGGAATCGCTGCGCTCTGTCATCATAATATAAAAGAGAGAATGCCTTCCTTCGATATTCTGCGGTTCCGCTTCGATATTCGACATTCCAATGTACCGTCTATATGCATGACTTGGCCCTGAGAACCAGGCTTATTTCACGCAATTAATACTTGATTCACCCAAAAATATCGGTCATGGATGGCGTCATGATGAACACGCTCCTGCTATCCATTTCGCTTCCCGTGGTTGCCTACCTTTTGGGATCGATTCCCTTTGGGCTGCTATTTGTCCGGCTGCGGGCAAAGACCGATATCCGCGATATCGGCAGCGGCAATATCGGCACCACCAATGTCAAGCGCGTCCTGGGCACTCCATGGGCCGTGGCTACCCTGATCTGCGATGTCCTGAAAGGATTCCTCCCTGCCCTGGCCGCTCTTTACTTTTTTGAAGAGCCCTATCTGTGGCTGCCGGCCATCGTCTCCATCGCCGCCATCTGCGGGCATATCTACCCCATTTACCTGCGCTTCAAACCCAGCGGGAAGGGGGTCGCCACCACCCTGGGATGCCTTCTGGTCATCGCTCCTTTTGCCACGCTCCTCTATTTGATGGTACTGGTGGCGGCGATCTATTTCTCGCGCCGGGTGTCGGTGGGGTCATTGGCCGGCGCACTTCTTCTGCCGCCGGCCGCCTGGTTTACCACCCATGACCCGGTGGTGTGTGCAACAACCATCTGGATCATGGTATGGATATTGATCCGTCATAAAGAAAATATTGAGCGACTAGCGTCGGGAGTAGAGCCGGCAATACGCTTCAACCGGCGCAAAGCCTGAAAATAAAACAGTAGAGAAAAGCGATAATCCCGGAAAGGACCAACAGGCTCTCGACTTTCAGCTCCATCTGCATGCCCGGCAGCATGCTTCCCTTCTCATGGGCATGGACTACCCACCTCAGCAACAATGACGGCAGGATCAGCGGATACCCCAGGGGGGTGATCACACCTGTCAGGCCAGCAGCCAGCAGAATCAGAACTCCCGATGCCAGGCTGTATTTCAACAGGTTAAAGGCGCGCTGCTGCCCGATCAATATGGGAAGGGTCTCTTTTCCCACGATGCGATCACCCTGCATATCCAGAATGTCAAAGAAAGCGGTACGACAAAACACCAGTCCTGCTGCCCAAAGAAATACCACCGCACCGGTCAGCAGCCGGCCGTTTTCCACTGCCAGCGCCGGTAAGACGGCGGTTACCACCCCCCAGGCCAGTGCAATAAGAAAGGTTTTGGATCCTGGAAACGATCGCAGGGAACGAAATTTTATGTGTCCGCCGACAAGATAGGGAAGCATGCGCAGGTTGTAAGTCAACCCTAAAACACTCATGAAAAATAAGGACCAGAATGCCAGCACGCCGATTTGATAGGCCGCTACAAGACCCAAAGCACCAGCGACGAGTGCCATACTGGTCAGCGGTGCTTTGTAGCGGTTATAGAATTGCTCCCGCTCCGGATCGTTGTACCGGCTTTCAGCACGGCCGGTCAGATGGTTGAGGATGTGCATGGAGATCACATAGAAAAATGCCGCAGCGATGGCCGGGTAAACCGTTGGCAGCCCCTGAAGGTGTGTGGCCGCATAAGCCACTGCCCCGGCGCCCAGCGCCACATATAGATTGGTCAGCAACACAAAGCGTTCCACGCTCATCCACAACGACAACAGCCCTTTTCCCCGTCTCATCGGAAGCTGTTGAACGGCCCGCAGAACCCGCTTGATGATCCAACTGGGGGTTGAAGCGCCGGCGGTGATGGCAACGTGTTGCATCCCGGCCAGCGCATCCATATCCAGTTCATCCTCTGTTTCAAGGTGATAGGCTTTTTTGCCGACGGCTTGGACGATTTTTGCCAGCCGCTGGGTATTGCCACTCTTTTTCCCGCCGACCACCACAACCGCATCGGCCTCGCTGGCGATACGCCGTACCTCGGCCTGCCGCTTTTCCGTGGAGTCGCAAATGGTATGATAGATCTTGTAATGGGATCGATGGCGTTCGGCCCATTTTTTGATTTGATTGTATTCCCTGAGATTTTGAGTGGTCTGGGCCACGATGATGGCCTGATCGAATTCCGGAGCGACTTTCAATGCATCCAAAGAGGGCAACACCAACCCTTTTTCTCCCGCGTAGCCCAACAGGCCGACCACCTCGGGGTGATCCTCGTCCCCGACGATGATGACTGCGAATCCTTTGCGGGCGTGGCTTTTGATGATGGATTGGACTTTCACCACCCGGGGGCAAGTGGCGTTGATCACCTTGAATCCCGCTTCTTTCAGCCTTTCCCGGGTACCCGGTGGTATCCCGTGGGCACGTACCAGGACAGTTCCACTCCCCTTCTGCGGAATCTCCTTCAAAATGGTGACGCCCTTTTCTTCAAACAGGGCCAGAACCTGGGGATTGTGGATCAACGGGCCATAAGTATATATCGGTTTGGGATATTGGCCCGGTGCATCCAGCGCCAGTTCCACGGCACGCCGTACGCCCATGCAAAAACCGGCCGTCTTGGCGACAGTTATCTTCATGGAATCTTACGAACGGCTCACTGGGACAACGGCTTAAGAATGATCTTGTGTTCGACCAGGGCAAGGGTATGAATATCCGCCTCGATGAACCTCTGCTCGCCGTAAATATTTTCCAGACGGAGGCCGCCGTCCTGCGGCTCTATTTTATCCACCGACTTCATGAGCAGGCGCTCCTCGTCCTTTTCAACGATATAGGCATCGGCTTCGCACATGTATTTTACCTCTTTGTAATTAAATATAAACTATAGGACATTTAAAACATCTTTCAATCGGACATCAACCAACTCATCCACCAAATGGGGCAGTGGATCATCCCCCACGCCGACGATGGCCACATTTTCCTGGCTCAACGGGAGCAAATATTTGGGGGCTGCGCTTTCAGCAATAGCACGGGCGATCTTCGGAGTCACCTCTCCCATCATGGAATGAGCCAATACAATACCCAGCGGTCCGATGATAACATCGGCGCCTCGGACAGTGTGGGCGATGGCATTCTCACCGGTAGCCCCTCGGTTGGCTCTTGCTTTCAGCATTCTTGAGGTGGCGATGGCATTGGTGCCCAAGGCCAATATTTCAACGGATTCACCGTAAACCGTTTTCAGCTTGCCGATGATGGTGCTGCCGATCCCCCCACCCTGGCCGTCGATAACGCATATCTTTTTTCGCATGGACTAAAGCTTTTCTATTTTTCTTAATGTTTTCCGCTGCCGCTTGGTCAGTCTCCGCGACGGTCCTTTTTTGCGGGTGGTGGGCCGCCAGCCGTTTTCTTGGCATTCGTCGACAATGCCTTTGAGATCCATATATTGGGTCATCATGAGCCGGTCCTCAAACTCAACAGACCCGATGGCTGCGGCCCCCATGGATTCGACGTATCGCACGATTTCCTGGTCGGAGGAGACCACCATCAGCTTTTCTTTTTCCCTCTCGGCCATTCTTTTGATCACCGTATCGGCTGTCTCTCCATGGGCTGAATAACGCATGGCCACGCCTTTTCGGACGTCCCGGCGCGGCATACCTGTCGGAGCCGCCGTCCCATCAAAGATGACGGTTATCCGATAGGGTTTCACCTTTTTATATGCAGCCAATGCATCGACCAGCGCCTCTCTTCCGGCTTGGAGGTCCTGACGCTCCAGTTCACTGAATCGGGAAGATTGGCGTATGAGATTATATCCATCAATGACGATGTGGATACCCATGGTTGTTTTACGTCACCCCCATCGCTGCATCTATTCGGGCCAATTCTCCGCTCCCGGAAAATAGAAGCTATCTACAAAACGGATTTTGGTCCAAGATGCAGGCGGGCCGGGATCTAAACCGCAGGCATACTGTCGTATGTCGAGGATGTGAACCCGGACCCAACACCCAGATTGGGCCAAAAGACTTTTGTCGATAGCTTCTACCATAGCGGCGCCCCATGCCGATTGGAGATCTAAAAATTGAACAATTGCAGCAAACGATCAAGATCGTCATTGCTGTAAAATTCGATCTCCAGCCGGCCTTTTTTGCCCCTCCGCTTAATCTGAACTTTGGTGCCGAAGCGCCGGGAAAGGTCGTCGGCCACACTGGCCAGATGGCGATCCTCTGTGTTGCCCTTTTTCCGCTCTACGGTTTTGGATGCATGTTTCAGCCGCTTGATGAGGTCTTCGGTCTGACGAACCGAAAGCGATTTGCGAATGATGGTCCGGAAAGCCGCACTCTGTTGGGCCTGCGTATCCGCTCCTAGCAGGGCGCGTGCATGCCCCATGCTGAGCTGCCCGCCGGTGATGCTCTCTTTGATCTGATCCGGGAGCTGGCGTAACCGCAGGAAATTGGCAACGGCGGAACGACTCTTTCCCACCCGCGCCGAGGCCTGCTCCTGAGTCAATCCAAACTCGGTGATCAGGCGGTGATAGGCTTCAGCCTCTTCCATGGGATTGAGATTTTCCCGTTGTATGTTTTCGATAATGGCGATCTCCAGCATTTCCGCATTGGAGACATCCTTTACCACCACCGGAACCTGTTCCAGTCCGGCCATTTTGGCTGCGCGAAGCCGGCGCTCACCAGCCACCAGCTCGTATCCCATATCCAGTTTACGCACCAACAAAGGCTGCAGCACCCCTTGGGATCGGATGGATTCGCTCAGCTGCATGAGATCCTCCTCCTTAAAATGTGAGCGGGGCTGGTAGCGGTTGGGTTCAATGATATCGATATCACACTCCAAAAAGGACTTGGATGCCGGGTCGCCTTCTCCACTGTCGTCCGCAGCGATATTGGGGATGAGCGCATCCAGCCCGCGACCCAGAGCCAGTTTTTTTCTCTTTCCAGTTCCCGATGATTTGGAGCGGTGCGATGTGCTCATGGCATCTTCCTATTGCCTTGTCGTGTTCGATAATTAGCCACCAATGGGAAGCCTAAATATCATAGGCTTTCCGGGACTAAAACCAGTGAAAGCAATCTGGCCCCGCCCAATGGCCGCTCAGAAGGGATTCAAGCCGCCGGTGACATCCACGCTGTGCCTCACTCCGGAACCGGCTCAGCCGGAATCGGCGATTCGACGCCCGATTTCCTGCCTGCGGTGGGATCCGGGCTACCGTTTTTCTTCATGAGTTCCCTGGCCAAGGCGAAATAGCTCCGCGATCCGATGGAGGCGGCATCGTAAAGCAGGATGGGTTTGCCAAAACTGGGAGATTCCCCCAAACGCACATTTCTTGGGATAATGGTATTGAAAACCAGGGATTTGAAATGGGCCTCCGCATCCTCAGCCACCTGGTGGGAGAGATTGGTTCGCTTGTCAAACATGGTGAGCAGAATCCCGACAATCTGCAATTGGGTGTTCAGGCCTTTCTTAATCAGGTTGTAAGTCTGGATCAGCTGGCTTAGGCCTTCCAGGGCGTAAAATTCGCACTGAAGGGGAATCAACAGAGAACGCGCAGCGGTCATGGCATTCACCGTCAGCAGACTGAGTGAAGGCGGGCAGTCTATCAGGATATAGTCAAATTGCTCTTTGACTGGTGAAATCAGCTGCTTGAGGGCTCTCTCCCTATCAGGCTGGTCAAACATTTCCACGTCAAATCCGGTCAATTCCACCCGAGATGGTAAAACCTTCAGGGAGTTGATCTCTGAATCGACCATCAGCTGCTCGGCTTGAACCTCACCGATCATGCCATGATAGAGCGTGTGGCGAAGCTGCGTCTTATCAATGCCAATACCGGTGGTGGCGTTGGCCTGGGGGTCGCAATCGACCAGAAGGGTCTTCCGGTCGTAGAGCGCCAATGCCGCTGCCAGATTCACGGCCGTGGTCGTTTTGCCGACGCCCCCCTTCTGGTTGGCTATGCATATGATTTGCGTCATCGGGTGGCAACCCTATCATAAAAGATGGGGTTTGAAAAGCTGTTAAGATTGTGTCATGATGCCCTATCAGCGAAAGCCGCAAGTTCGCTTCACATTTCTATTTGGATGTGATAACAACGAGTTGAGAAGATCGAAATCGACAGGCAAACTGCCGTTAGCATCCACACCCCCCACGTAGCCATCTCCATTTGAAAGGATGCCATAAACATTACCGCAACTTTTGGTTCAGTACAAAACCAATCCGGTCCACAACCGATGACACAGCAGATGAAAACAAATCGATTTACCACATATATGGCGGTGATCCTTACCATTCTCCTCCCAATGGTCTGGTGTACCCCGGCCGCAGCGATTTCTCTGAAAGAAGAGCATAAGCTGGCCAGGGAGTTCATGAAATATATCACCCGCAATTATGAATTGATCGAAGATCCCACCATCGTTGGTTATGTCGAAAACATTGGGAAAAAGATACTGGCCACAATGCCGCCACAACCGTTTGAATACCATTTCTACGTGATCAAAGAAGAATCCTACAACGCTTTTGCCATCCCAGCAGGTCATGTCTTCGTTCATAGCGGATTGCTGGCGGCCATGGATAGCGAAGATGAGCTGGCGGGCATTCTGGGCCATGAAATTGCCCACGTGGCCAACCGACATATCTCAAAACGCATCGAGCGTTCCAAAAAAATGGATCTGGTGACCCTGGCCGGGATGGTGGCGGGCGTTTTCATCGGGGCGACAACCGGTAACAGTGCAGCCGCTCAAACCTTGACCCTTGGATCAGCGGCTGCAAACCAAGCCGCCACCCTGGCTTACAGTCGTGAGGATGAAGCGCAAGCCGACCAATCGGGTTTGCAATATATCCTGGCGGCTGGCTACGACCCTAAGGGGTTGATGACTATACTTAAAAAAATCCGCAGCAAGCAATGGTTCGGCAGCAATCAGATCCCCACTTACATGATGACGCACCCAGCAGTTGAGGATCGAATCATCTGGATAGATTCCTGGTCGAAAATGAATCGCAATAATCATCCGCCGGATAAACTGCAAGCCGCCAAGACGACGATCCCCTTTCAAAAGATCAACATTCGCCTGAAAGCGATGTACGGGGATCCGAATGTGGTGTTGCAGGAGTTTCAGAATGCGCTGCAAAAATCGCCAAAAAATGGCGACCTGCTCTATGGCTACGGGCTAACGCTGGCACGGATGGGAAAGAGATCCGAAGCGGTGGAGATGATCAAAAAAGCACAAAGCCAGAGTGCCCTGGATCCCTTTATATTAACTGATCTGGGCCGGATCTACTTCACCGATGGAAGGTATCAGGAGGCATACAACACCCTTGAAGGCGCACTCTCCATTCCAGCCGATAATCCGGCAGGGCTCTATTATTTGGGCCGTACCCAAATGGAGTTGAACAAATTAGACGCGGCCATCGAAACCTTCCTTAAGCTTATCAAAAAACACCCTGATCACAAACCAGCCTATTTTTCCCTAGGTGATGCTTACGGACGAAATCAGGAGATGGCCAATGCCCACTATTATCTCGGAATACACTCTGTGAGAACAGGGGATTATCGAAACGCCCACTTTCATCTGGCCAAGGCGCGCCGGTTGCTGAAGGACCCGGCCAAGCTTGAAGTCATCGATAAGACCCTCGAAGAGATTGGGCCCCTACCCAGAAACAACGACACGAACTAGCCCCTGTCCCCCTAATGGGGGAGGGGAACTGCAGAATATCGAATATTGAACCGCAGAATGTCGAACTGTGGAATCGTTGCGCTCTGCCATGCTTATTTTAGATGGTAGATTAAAGTGTTTCATTATTCTGCGGTCCCGCTTCGATATCCTGTAGTTTTCGGCTGTCCGTATAGCATTCTACTGTTCTTCTGTTCTGACAAACATCCATATTGGATGAATCTCAAAATAAAGAGCTGCTGCTATGCTTTGTCAAAGTGTGAGAAATGCATGGTGAAGTTGCCCCGCCCCTGGGTTGCCGAACGTAGCGCTGTGGAATAACCGAACATCCTGGCCAGGGGGACGACGGCGCGAATCTCCTGGACACCGGTCTTGGCCTCGATGGATTCAACCTTTCCCGAACGGGAGTTGAGATCGCCGATCACATCCCCCATAAACTCCTCGGGGACGAACACCTCCACTTTCATGATTGGATCAAGAAGAAAGCAGTTTCCTGAGCTCATGGCCTCTTTGCAGGCCATGGCGGCACTGACCTGATACGCCAGCTCCGACCCCTGGGACTCTTTGAATTCGCCGCCGATGAGGATTGCCTCGACATCGACTACCGGATATCCCATCAGGGTGCCGCTGGTCATCGACTCCATCACCCCTTTTTCAATGGCGGGTATGAAGTTCGAGGGAATGAGGCTATCGTCCACCTGATTGACAAATCGGATTCCGTCGCCACGGGACAACGGGTTAAGGCGGATTGCAACAGCGCCATAATGCCGTTGGCCGGCCACCTCTTTATCAAAGACGGCTTTGGCCTCGGCCGGTTGCTCGATGGTCTCCCGGTAGACAACCTGGGGTTTGCCCACGTTGACTTGGGTATTGAACTCCCTGCGCATGCGGCTGACAATCACCTCAAGATGGAGTTCACCCATTCCGGATAGAATCATCTGGCCGGTGTCCTCATCTTCTTTAACGCGCAGGGTCGGATCCTCGGTCATAAACTTGTCGAGCACACTCTGAAGCTTGTCCTGGTCCGAATGGGTCTTGGGCTCCACGGCAACCGATATGACCGGCTCATAGACATCTATATTTTCGAGCAGCACCGGATTCTCCTTGGCACACAGGGTTTCACCGGTAGCCGAATTCTTCAATCCCACCACGCCGACGATACTGCCGGCACCCACTGCATCCACCCGTTCACGTTTATTGGCATGCATGCGCAAAATACGGGAGAGCTTCTCTTTCGTTTTGCGCGACGGATTGTAGACCTCCTTGCCCGATTCCAATCGTCCGCTGTAGACGCGCACAAAGGAGAGTTTGCGGCCCTCCATCATGGCCACTTTAAAAATGAGCGCAGCCAGCGGATGTTTGTCCGAAGGCGGGCATTCAACCATTTCTTCAGTTTCCGGATGAATGCCTTTGATGGGGGGAACATCCACTGGACTGGGCAAGTAAGCGCCAATGGCATCCAACAGTGGCTGAATGCCTTTATTTTTAAGGGCACTGCCGCATAAAACCGGAACAAGTTTCAAATCGATGGTGGCCTGACGGATGGCTGTGATCAATGCCGCCTCTTCGATCTCCTCTTCAGCCAGGTAGGCTTCCATAATCCCATCGTTCTGATCGGCGATGGTCTCGATCAATTTTTCCCTGTACTCCAGTGCCTGTGCGGCCTCACTTTCCGGAATATCTTCAACGTGAAAAGTAGCCCCCAACGTGTCATCATCCCAGATTATGGCCTTCATCTGAATCAGATCGATCACGCCTGTCAATTTGTCTTCGGCACCATAGGGCAGCTGTGTTATCAACGGGTTTGCGGCAAGACGCGTCTTCATCATCTCCACCGTACCAAGAAAGTTCGCGCCGACTCGGTCCAGTTTGTTGACAAAAGCCAATTTGGGGACTTTGTATTTATCCGCCTGCCGCCAGACCGTCTCCGACTGCGGTTCTACACCGCCCACTGCGCAAAAAACACCGACTGCACCGTCCAAAACCCGCAAAGACCGCTCAACTTCTATGGTGAAATCCACGTGTCCCGGGGTATCGATAATATGAATTTCCTTGTCTTTCCAAGGGCATGCAGTGACAGCCGACGTAATAGTGATACCACGCTCCTGCTCGTCCGGCATCCAATCCATCACCGCTTCGCCATCGTGAACTTCACCGATCCTATGGGATCGCCCCGTGTAGTACAGAATGCGTTCGGTTACCGTAGTCTTACCGGCATCAATATGGGCGATGATGCCGATATTTCGTATGTTCTGTTTTTTTATGGCTTTTGTCATCTCACCCGCAATATATCGGCCTCGAAGGGATGGCTCAAATCCACATGCCCGGCCAGCGTGACGGCCTCTTTGCCGCCGATTAGAAATTTAACGGATCGCACACCGTCCACATTGAGTACCAGCGTATTGACGATGGCATATATGGAGAGCAGTTCGCTTTCCACACCGCCCGGATGGTTAATGAAGGACCCGGGTTCAAAATCGAGATAGGCGACCCCCTCCCCGGTAAGGTGCAACGCCCGAATGCCTATCTCCCGGGGCAGGACCGAAATGCTGCCCTGACGGGGACCATCAAATAAAGCCAACAAGATTTTCCGGCAGAATGCCCCTGCATCCGCAGGCTGATCCACCACCCTCGCTTCCGCTTTCAGGTAGCGACCCTGACCGTCCCCAAAATAGAGATAGACCTGGCGCTTTTCGAGTGCCTGCGCTTCATCACCTGGGCTGCTAAGTGTCGTGGGACCGTTATCAGTGGATTGTCGGGCAACATACCAACCCATACCAGCGGCAGCAAGAATAGCGCTGCCGATCAACACCAGGTAAATCGTCGGGCGAGAACCGCGCCCCATGGCCTGCTCCTTGCTTGGGTTTTTCAATACCCTTGCCTTTTTTACAGGCGAATCCGAGAATAGCTATTTAGGCCATCGATTGAGGGATGTCAAGGCAAGAGAGATCCCACCGCCGCGCTAATGAAATTCAAAAACCTTTTCGATTCGAGTGGTTATGAAATGAAAGCAGAAGATCCCACCGATGCCGGCCCGGCTGAAGGGATCATGGGTTTTCGTCGGAAGGCGGAGCGTCGGATTCGTTTTTCAGCCTATTGGGGTGGTTGGCGATCCAGAGGTCTGTCAGCCCCTGCTCTTCCCGTCCACCGGATTTATGCTTCAGCCACCATCCCAAAATGACAAGCATCACATAACCCCCTGCCACCAGTACCACGATGGTGAGGATCATGATCAGAATATTTTCCAGTATCTCCGGCACAGAACAATCCCCGTAGCTTTGACATTGCGACGGTAAAAGGCGTCAGGGCATCTACGCGATATATCCCCAATGGCGTTGATGATCAACCTTTGACTCCTCCTGAACCGGGAGATATCAAACATTCAATAACCCAACAAGGCAGGCTAACGGTTCTAAAAGAGATATAATCGACCGCAAATCCGTTTTAGATTTTGTTGAGGAACAGCCCAGCCGCACCGACTGGTCACACCCGTGGGTTAGGCACGACGTGGCAGACCCCCGCCGGTGTTTCAACCGCCTGAGTAAAGTACTTGTTTTTAAACCAAAGTGCGGCGTTGACCAGGAGGATCAGGACAGGCACTTCGACCAGAGGACCTATGACGGCGGCAAACGCCTGACCGGATTCAAGGCCGAACACGGCCACTGCAACGGCAATGGCCAGTTCAAAATTATTGGACGCGGCTGTGAAGGAAAGTGTGGTGCTTTGTTCGTAAGTTGCCCCCACCTTTATGGAGAGCATAAAGGAGACAAAAAACATAATGACAAAATAGACGCAAAGCGGAATGGCGATCCGAACCACATCCATGGGCAACTGGACAATGTACTGCCCTTTAAGCGAAAACATCACCACGATGGTAAAGAGCAAGGCAATAAGGGTGATTGGACCGATTTTGGGTATAAACTTTTCCTCGTATGCCTTGGCACCAACGCTCTTCAGGCCGACAAACCTTGACAATACGCCGGCGGCAAAGGGAATGCCCAAATAAATGAGGACACTTTCGGCGATCTGGCCCATGGATATGTCCACGGCCATGCCCTCGAGTCCGATCCATTTGGGCAAAACAGTGATAAACAGGTAGGCATACAAAGAAAAGAAAAGGACCTGAAAGATGGAGTTGAACGCCACCAAACCGGCACAGTATTCCCGGTCACCGTTAGCCAGATCATTCCATACAATGACCATGGCGATACAGCGGGCCAGGCCGATCAAAATCAACCCCACCATATACTCATGATGCCCGGCCAGAAAAGTAACCGCCAGTCCGAACATCAGAACAGGTCCGATGAGCCAGTTCTGGATGAGGGATAGGAACAGCACTTTCATATCCCGAAACACCTGCCCCAGTTTTTCATATTTAACTTTTGCCAAAGGAGGGTACATCATCAAAATCAATCCCACGGCAATGGGGATATTTGTGGTCCCCACCGAAAAATGATTGATGACATCTCTAATCCAGGGGATGAAATACCCGACGCCTACGCCGACAGCCATGGCGGCAAAGATCCAGACGGTCAAGAACCGATCCAAAAACGAAAGCCTCTTTCCTGCGATTGATCCCATCCTGCCCTCCAAAGCGCATCCCCTTTTGGCAGAGGATTAAAAAATCGTTATCTGTCGATATATAACCGTAGCATCAATAGCTCAATCCCTGCACAGGGTTGCCCGATCCACTCCGGTCAAGTGCCGCCTGGATTCCAGCACCTCCGCGTCTTCTTCCAACCAGTGCCGCAAACATCCCACGAGCACCGCCGCATAAGGCGTTCGGCCGCCGTTCACAAGGTGATAATATACCCAAAGCCCCTCTTTTCTCGATGAAATCATCCCAGCCGCCTCCAGTATGCTGAGGTGCTTGCTGACGGTCGATTGTGCCAAGCCCAAGGCCGCTTTAATCTCGCAGACACACAACTCGCGCTGCTGGAGCATCTTGACGATTTTAACCCGATTGGGATCTGACAAGGCCTTCATCACCTTCGTGAATTCCTGCATCCATCGCCTCCATAAATCGCTATTTATAGATATGGTAAGGACAGGCAAGGGTCAATTAAATAAAAGATGGACCCAACATGGCGCCATTGATGGTTCACATCCTCTCATTATATAAATTCAATTGGGCGGGATAGTGGCTGCCGGGGTGAGAGGAAAAATGCTGTGAATAAGGTGGGTCAGGGTGGACCCGAGGGGGTAGGCCCACCCCATAGCGGAGCGAAACTGCTGCCGATAGTGTAGCTGGGGCTATTTTTTTGCAGATACCTTTTCGGCGCTGCTTTTGAGATAGTCGCTGACGCTCTGGGTCATCTGCTTGAATTGCTCACTCTGCTGACCGATCAACTCTTCAAGCTGCGTGATCATCACATTGTTTTCGCCGCCTGGCTTGCTTTTGCGCAACAGATTCCGCAAACGATCGATGGTTTTGGCCTGCTCCCGCAGCTTGGCCTCCAGTTCTTCAGCACGTCTTTCCAATTGACCGTATTTATGCTGAGGCACCATCTGAGCCCATTGCATAATCAATTGCTGAAACCCGGAGAGCGACTCCCAAATCTTCAACCAACCGTCGAAAGTACCGTATTGTTCCTGGCGGGCAGGCGGCATGCCCCACAACATGGTATAGGGCTGGCCAATGGTCGACATATCCCGCATGCCGCGCAACCACCATCCGCCCATGATGTCGAGATAATTCTGGTTGCGCATCATATTGGTCATCCAACGTCCCCACAGTTCGATCAATTGTCCGTTCATAGCAGCGCTCCTTGTCCGTTATCAATAATCGGTGTGTTATTTATTAACTGTCTTTGCGTTGGCGGACCGTTTTGCGGATGCTCCCGCTTTGCCCCCGGTCTGGGATTTTGGCTTGGGAGCCTTTTTCGGCTTTGTTTTTCCAGCGGCTTTGGCTCCGGATTTGACGCTACGGCGTTTGGCTGTGGAGGAGGATTTCCCCTGTTTCGATGTGCGCAGTTGCGCCTGCAGGTCCAGTTGAAACCGGACCGGCCCAACCGTATCTTCTTCATACCGCTTGTGCAAAGCATACTTCGATTCGGGATAGCTCCAGGAGGTTGCAATGGCCACGTGCCCCTTGGGAAAGGGGGTCACCTGTGCTTCGATATGATCCAGCGGCGCCAGGGCTGTCTCTGGTTCAACAAGGTCATCCTGCAGCCCGTAGCAGATCAGCCACTTGATCTTTTTCTCGGCCAACCGTTTGAAATTCAACTTACGCCCAAACAATTTGACCGGCAGGGTGCCGTCTTTCGTTATCGAATGGTTGTATGCGGCAAAACTCACACGGGTGATTTCCATGGGCAAGTCGTTGCGTTCATACAACAGCCAATGATTCAAAGCCGCAGCTGTCTTGCTGATGGAAGCCGGATTACCGTTGGTATGCGCCACCAGCATCATATCGCGCCACATGGCCAGCAGGGGCGTCTCCATTTCGATGCTTTTCAGCTTATAGATCCACCCCATCAGGTTGCCATCGGCCACCTGATTCCCATTGGGCAGCACCTTTGTGCCATAGGAAAGATCGTTGAATATGGTGGGCAAGTTCTTGAGAAATTGGGATAAGCCAGTGCTGCAGGTACCATCCATGGGTGCGACGCATGTGATAAAGGCATCCACCAGATCGTCGAGCTCTCCGCTAAGCAGATCGCACAACGCCGCATAACCGCCCTGGCAATATCCGTTGATGGTCACCGGTGCCTGATGCCGCTTTTTGAGAATCTCGCAAAAACGGCGGGTGTCCCGTGCGTCGTCTTCGGGGGTCATCACCTGCACCGCTTCCGAATGTTGAATGTTTTTCAGCACGCGAATGTAGGTGGGAATCCCCTGATTGGCGAATGCATGGGCGTAGCTGCGCTCTTCAGCCGGCAGAAAGGCCAAGATATTGGCCCCCAGCACAAACGGCGGAACAATCAAGATGGGTTTGCCATCCTCACGCACCTTGACCTTGGGATCGGTCGGTAAAACCTGATAGAGCTCGAAGCGGCCGGTCTCATCCACCTTGGATTCCTTGGGCTGCCGTTCAAAATGGAAACCGAATTCAGATCCGATATCATCAATGGCCTGGGGGTAGACATACGCTACACCGTTAACCAGCTTTTCCATTCGATCGGCAAACCGGCGATATACGACCGGGTCACCTGCTGCCAGCTTTGGCAACACGTCCTGCAATTCGCTTTGGATGAATTGTCCCGTCGCCTGAAAACCACCGCTCATGGCGCGTGCCGTCAAATCGAGATTCATCTGAGCGAGCCGCAGATACGCCATCAAATTTTCCGCAGGGGTGCGCGTCCAGATCCGTTTCAGCTCTTCACGGTTGAAGTAGTTCGTCGAAATGAGAAATGGAATAAAAAAAGTATTGACGTATTTGGTCAGTGTAGCCGCCCCGGTTTGGAGTGCGCCCATCAGATCAGCAGCAGCAAAAGCATTGGAACAAGATTCAGGATAATCGGATTGGTCCATGGGTCATTAACTTTCTACTCCGGGATGCTTGGATTGCATCGGTTGGTTGCGAACGCGCGTTGCGAGGTTACGGTTCAGAACCGTTCCCTCGCCGCCACGCGCTTGGAACGATGCCGTTTCTCAATTAATCGGCAAAATATTTTTCAACCTTCTTATAACTGTCTTCCACATAACTCTTGAAATTATCTCGCCCGGTTTTATAGGCCTCGACCCAGTTTTCAATGGCTTTGCGTCCCTCTGCAGGCAACCAGTTGGCCTGGTCAATAGCGGTCTGCGCGACACGCTCAAATTGGTCCTGGAGCAGCATCATTGCCTGAAAGGTGTTGTTGAAGGTGGCCTGATTGAACTCGATCATTTGTTTGAGAATTTGCTTCTGGTCCATTTTGCATCATCCCCTGTGCGACTGTTTGTTAATGGTTATTTGCTTTTGGTTGCAGCTTTCTTTCCTTGTGCCATGTATTTTTCCACGCTGGAAAAGCTTCCGTCTACATAGCTCTTAAAGCGATCCCGCTCTTCCTGACAAGCACTGAGCCAACCCTGAACCGCCTTGCGGCCATCTTCCGGCACCCATGTGCTCTGGGCCAGCATAATGTCCATGGCCGATGTGGTTTGGTCCTGAACCATGGCGATGGCGTTGTACAAATTTGAAAAAGACATTTTCTGGAAATCGATAACCTGTTTGGTAATTTCAGTGTACTCCATTCTTGTGTACCTCCCTTTGTGTGAAAGTTGATTTTGCATTGCATCAATGCGAAATACTGTTTGTATGCTCGACAATATAGTCGCATCAGATGAAGTGTCAAGCAATTTTTTGTGCATTGCACCATTTTTATGGTGATTGTCGGATCCATGGCTTGACCAGAAACATCATAAAATATTAATATCTTTACTTAACCTAAAAATGGGAGTATGGTTGGCGATATATTGCATGACACCATTGCCGCACAACTCGAGGAGATTCGCCATGCCTGAACCTGTCATCTTGAAAAAATACGCCAATCGACGCCTGTATGACACCGAAAAAAGCGCCTACGTTACATTGAGCCAGGTGGCGGATTACATAAAGAGGGGTCGGCAGGTCAGCATTTTCGATGCGAAATCAAACGAGGACGTTACCGCTTTCATCCTTACCCAAATCGTGCTGGAAGAGGCAAAGAATAAAAACGCCCTACTCCCTGTCCCCATGCTCCATATGATCATCCGCTATGGAGACAATCTGCTGGCTGAATTTTTCGAGAAATATTTTTACCAGATATTTCAAAACTTTGTCTCACATAAGCAGGCCATGGACAACCAGTTCCAGCAATGGGTCGAGATGGGCTTCAATATGTCCGACGCCGCACAAAAGGGGTTGGCCCAGATAAATCCGTTTCAGAGCTTCTTCGAAACCTTCGGCTCAACCAAGAATAGAGAGGACGCCGATCCGGATGACATCGAATAACCCATATATCGCTTGCCCAGGGGCAGATCCGACATAAGCATTCCGGATAACAGCATATTAACAAACTGATTCTAAGTTCAGCACCTGCACGCGAATATATTTTTCGAACCGCGATTTATATCTTGCCGCCGCACCGGGCTCGCGCTATATTGAAAGTTACTGATTCGAATCACCGGCTCCTGTTGATCAAACTGATCCTCCTTGCCAGCCCCGCAATTTCGGTGCAATCAGACAGCAACCACCACGAACCCGATTGGATACCAAAGGGCAGGTGCCGATCACTATTTTCGAGGTGTGCAATGGAGAAAGACAAAATCAGAAAAGATTGCCATATCGAATGCCGACCCAACATGTTTCCTTCCGACAGAAGGGATAGCGAAAGGCGGAGGGAACCTTGTGAAGGATTTACATACGTCAGCACGGTGGGATGGATTTGCCGCCGGGAGAAGAGCCGGCGCAAACATAAAAACAAGCTGCCGTGATATGAATAATCCAGCGTTTGGACAACGAACCGACATGCGGTGATCCGATAAACTGGATGCCGGTTACCACGGGGACAAATGGGCCCTGCCGATAGTTTCGGCAAGGCCCATTTTTTGTATTGTCAATATCGATCCCCTCTGTCTCACTTTGCCGTATCGAAATGTTCCAGATCCCCTCAAAAGGTTTCAAGGGGTTGTCATTGACACACAAAAGAGATTTTGGATACCTTACGAAGCATCGGTAAACCGCCTGCCGATTAACGGACCGTTTATCAGGCAAAGGAGTAATGGATGCGATTGATCGAGCCTTCGACGGATAATTTTGATACCCTGTATCGCAACTTCCGATGGGACGTACCGGAGAACCTGAATATCGCAGAAGTCGTCTGCGACCGACACAGTGACCGCTCCAATAAAGTCGCGCTCCATTATGAAGCCAAGGACGGTACGGCCGCAACCTATACCTTTGGACAGATCAAGCGCCTGTCCAATCAATTGGCCAATGCGCTGGATGGTTTGGGATTGACGGCAGGAGCCCGGGTGGCCATCGTCCTTCCCCAATGCCCGGAGACAGCCCTCACCCACCTGGCATGCTATAAAAAGGCATTGGTCGCACTGCCCCTCTCCATTCTTTTCGGCACTGATGCGCTGGAATATCGTCTCAGAGACAGCGGAGCGTCAGTGGTGATTACCAACGCCCAACGGATCGACACCATTCAACAATTGCAGGATCAGCTGCCGGACCTGCGTCACGTCATCGGCTGCAACTGCGGCCACCCTCAAATGGAATTCTGGCAATTGATGGAAAAGGCTTCAGATCACCTGCATGGCGTGGCCACCAAAGCCGACGATCCGGCGCTTCTCATTTACACATCCGGCACCACCGGACCGCCCAAGGGCGCATTGATCGCCCATCGGGCGATCATCGGCAACTTGCCTGGATTTGAACTCTCCCACGACTTTTTCCCGCAACCGGATGATCTGTTCTGGACCCCTGCGGATTGGGCCTGGACCGGCGGACTATGGGACGCATTGCTGCCGGCCTGGTACTACGGCAAGCCGGTGCTGGCGTATAACGGTGGTAAATTCGATCCGGAAGCATCAGCCCGCCTGATCGGTAAGTACCGGGTTCGCAACGCCTTTATCCCACCGACGGCGCTGAAGATGATGCGCCGGATCCCGGATTTGAAGGCGCGATATAAGCTTGACCTTCGTTCCATCATGTCGGCCGGCGAATCGGTGGGGGAAGAGTTGATCCATTGGGGACGCGATGTCTTGGGGGTGACCATCAACGAGATGTGGGGACAAACAGAGTTCAATTATCTCGTGGGCAACTGCGCCGCCGCCATGGACGTGCGCCCGGGTAGCATGGGCAAACCCTATCCCGGCCATGTTGTGGACATCATCGATGATGCGGGAGAGGTGCTCCCAGCCGGTGAGACGGGAGAATTCGCAGCCCGTCGCGGTGATCCGGTCATGTTTTTAGGATACTGGAACAACCCTGAAGCGACCCGCGCCAAATTCAGCGGAAAGTGGTTCCGTACCGGTGATGTCGGCTACCGCGACGAGGAGGGGTATCTCTGGTTCGTGGGCCGCAAAGACGATGTGATCTCCAGCGCCGGTTACCGCATTGGACCGGGAGAGATCGAGGATTGCCTCCTGAAACACCCCGCAGTGCTGGCTGCGGCGGTTATCGGAAAACCGGATGAATTGCGGGGCAGCATCGTCAAAGCTTTTATTGTATTGAGCCCGGGTTTTAAGCCCGACACCCAATTGCGGGATGCGATACAAAATGAGGTACGGCAGCGTTTGGCCGCCTATGAGTACCCGCGAGAAATCGAGTTTATCGATGAACTGCCCCTGACCACCACCGGCAAAATACGCCGCGTGGCGCTTCGCCGCATGGAGCTTGAAAGAGCTGGCAAGAAAGGCGTCATCTGACCTATAAGAACAACGGCAGCACAGAGACCGGCGCTGTACAGTATAATTTGACCACCCTATTCCGGAGAAAAATGCGATGGCGGTTTGCGTTCAAGGCGATGTACTGGAGGAGTTGCTGAGGCTATTGGAACTGGAGGAGATTGAAGAGAATATCTTTCGCGGCCAGAGCCAGGATCTGGGATTCAAAAATGTGTTCGGCGGACAGGTCCTGGGGCAGGCCCTGTCGGCGGCATCGTATACCGTCCCCCCCGAACGATCGGCCCACAGCCTGCACGCCTATTTTTTACGACCCGGGGATGCCACCAGGCCCATCGTCTATACGGTTGAGAACATGCGCGACGGCAAGAGCTTTTCCACACGAAGGGTAAAAGCAATCCAGAAAGGACAACCCATCTTCTCCATGGCGGTCTCCTTCCAGAGGGAAGAGACGGGTTTCGAACACCAGGATACAATGCCGGAGGTGCCGGGTCCCGATGGCATCGCCTCTGAAAAGGAGATGGTCCAGAAACTGGCGGACCGGATCCCGCCCGGTATCAGGGAAAACATATTATGTGTTATACCCATCGAGATGCGGATCGTTAGCCCCGTGGATCCGTTCCAACCTGAAAAGAAACCACCACAAAAATATGTCTGGTTCCGCACCGTCAACCCGTTGCCGGACGACGCCGCCACCCATCGCTATATGCTGGCCTATGCATCGGATTTCAACCTGGTGACCACCTCGCTCTACCCCCATGGCCACACCTTCTGGGAATCGAAGATGCAGGTGGCCAGTCTGGATCACGCCATGTGGTTCCACCGGCCGTTCCGCATGGACCAGTGGATGCTTTACGCCATCGAAAGTCCCAGCGCCAGCCAGGCCAGGGGCATGAGCATCGGACGGATCTTCACACGTGAGGGCCAACTGGTCGCCACTGTGGCCCAAGAGGGACTGATCCGCTACTACGGCAATAAGGATTAACGCATGATAACCTTATCCCAACTCTCTCTCTTCTCCGCCGCTTCGCTGGTCCTTATTTTCACGCCGGGTCCCGACATTCTCTATGTCATGACAAGGGGTGTCGCCCAGGGGAGAGGGGCCGCCTTTGCCGCCGCCTCGGGATTCAGCCTGGGCAATATTGTCCACACTCTTGCCGCGACTGCAGGCCTCTCGGCCATTCTGGCCTCATCGGCCACGGCCTTCGGCCTGGTAAAATTGGCGGGAGGCCTCTATCTCATCTATCTGGGGGTCCGGCTCTTTCGGGCCGGCGATACGCCCCTGGGAGAGGAGAATGATCAACCCACCAAGCGACTGGGCGCCATCTTCCGCCAATCCATCATCGCCAATGTATTGAATCCCAAAGTGGCCATTTTCTTTCTCGCTTTCTTCCCGCAGTTCATTCGGCCTGAAAACGGTTCTCCCCAGTTTCAAATGCTGCTGCTGGGCATGACCTTTATCGTATTGACCTTTTTCGGATTCAACATCGTCGGCTGGTTTGCCGGCTCATTGGGAGAGTGGCTGAAGCGGCGTCCAAGCGTCGGGCGATGGATCCATCGCCTGGCCGGTTCGGTGCTGGTCGGCTTGGGGTTGAAACTGGCCTGGCCCGAATCGCACTGAGCAAAGACGAGCGCTGCGGAACAATATCAACGGGAGTGACTTGCGCGCGATTCAGTGCCGGACCCCGATGATCTCAGTCATCTGAAGGGATCACCGGGGCATGGGCCGCCTGAGGTTACTTGTCCTCAACCGATCAGGGTTTGGGCGATGCCGGTTCCTTCACCTGCTTCTGGTGTTGAAGCGATTCCTTTTCTTTTTCCGCAGCCTTAAGCTTTTTTACCTTTTCGAGAACTTGTCGAACCCTGCGCTGCGGGATGTAAGATCCCCTTGGCGCCAACACATGCTTATCCCGTATAATGGTAACCGCACCCCCGGCAAAACACCCGGGGACAACCATAAACGAACCGATCAGTATTCCCACTACGCCAATTGCCTTTGAAGATTGAATCAAATATTTTATCGTCATATGACACCTCCTCATATTTTTGTCTTTCATAGATCTTTCCGATGCAACAACGTTAAATGGCAAAAGCAATTAATCATCCACATTGTCACCACGGTCGCGGCAAGCTGACGCATAGCGTGATTTGAGGTATTTCAAGCGCTCGATCTTCCGACGCACCGGTATGTCGATTTGCGCATCACCCAGTTGCGAAATAAAGCTGTGAAGGGTGTGTTTGAAGTTACAGACCGACTCGCCCTGGATCCGCACAAAGACCATATCCTGGCGGTTGAATTCATCGAATCGGAGCTCATCTTCCGGCGGATTTCCCGCCACCGGCAATCCCTGGTTATGGGTGCGGGTAAAGGCACAGACAAAGTCGTTGTCGGCAGAAGTACAGTTGACATAATCGCCGGGAAAATACCCTCCGGCATTCGGTGCCTGCCGCAAGTCGAAGGATTCAGGCGTCACCCGTTCCTCGGCTTGAAAATTGAGATCCGGGCCATACGATTTAAAATACCAGTCCTGGCTCAGCGGTCCAGCCTGAACGCTGCCACCCGGCAATACGGTGAAGCATTCGGGGTTCTCTTCATTGCTGAGGGTCAAATCCGGACAAAGCACGTCATTGCGGTCATCAAAGAAAAGAACTCCCACTGTGCCGTCGTCCGCAACATGCACCGCCGGCAGTTGCGCGTAGCTGGCAAAGCCGTCCACTGTCGGATCTCCACCGCCCACGGTGATGGGTTCGGACCACGTATCTCCGCCATCCTTGGACATGGTCATGAATACGCCGATGAACGAAAAGGTGGGATCGACATCCTGCCACACCACATAGATGAAACCATTGGTACGGTTTACGGCGATATCAGGGATGCTTCCGGCGGTTCTCTCCGTATTATTTACAGTACCTCCGGAAGCCACCGACAGCTCATAGTCGAAGCCGACATACCCCCCGATGGTTGCTGAGGGGATAATCTTTCCAGTTTGTTCCCAGGTCTCGCCGTTGTCAAAGGAACGGATAATGGTGCGCTCCAGAAAAATCGTATCCGAAGTGATAAAGCTGGACCTTGACACATTTACCAGACGACCATCGGGCAACACCGCAATCTGGTGGCCGATGTTTTGGGCACCATAAATGGTGGTCGCACTGGGATCAATGCCGGCGGCCGCCAGCAACTCAACGTCGTTGCGAATTTTGTAAATGGCGCGTGCCGGTTCCCAACTTCTTCCTGTATCGTGGGTGCGGACGAAGTAAGTATCGCTATAGAAAAGTTGCAAGGGAATGGCGCTGCCATCGTCCTGCTGAACATCCTTTAGTAACTGCCATGTGCCGTATACGAATCGAGGTTTATAAGGGTCTGCCGTAAGCGAGTTCTTGTCATTGAAGGGAGCTCCGGACTCAAATTCCGTACGATTGCTCACGACGACGGGATCGGACCATGTTCGGCCGCCATCCATGGAACGCAGCATGGAATAAGCACTGCGCAGCTCACCGGTATAGGGCGGCAGCCGGTCGGTCATCAAGCTCATCTGATGGAAAATCGCCCCTTTACCGTATCGACCACGGTGACCGAATCCCCATTTGCCAGGGGTGACGGCAAGCCATGGATCAGATGCCCTGTCGAACGATTCCGGCCCTTCCAGCAGCCCCCCCGAGCAACGGGTGATGGGCGTATGACTGAGCGTCCAATTGAGTCCGCCATCATCCGAAAAGAACGTCGCCGTGCTCTGGGCCGAGCCATTGCTCCAACGATCCTGATGAACAATGGCGACCATCCGTTCAGGCCGACCGAAATCCACCTCCATATACGGCTCCGTCTCGCTGTTCCGCCACACCGTGCCTGTTTGCGGTGTACCGTTGCAATCCACCCCGGACGGATACGGGCTGATATCCGATATCGTTATAATCTCATCCACAGCAGCCCATCCGCTTTGTCCTGCGCCTAAAAAAATGAGCGCCGAGACGGCCAACATAATGCTCGCAATGTGCCGTCGCTTGGCCCCCTGCCTTTTCTTCATGGAACGGTACATGTCTGAATCCTCCGTCATTTGAGGTTAATTTGGAAGATAACGCCCAATGGAACATACAGACAGAAGTCATCGGGCTGGCCCAAGGAATGACTTCCACCAAATGAAACAGCAAATTGTATAATACGGGCAACAGCGTCAGCTGCGTCTAGTTACAATCCAGCGCGCAGGAATTGAGATTCATTGGAAATTGAATTTGTGTGTAGGATCAAGCGTGGTGATCGCTTGTCCGTCTTACACCAGGATGTGCGATGCTGGCCTACTCGTTATTAGAGGAACCGTCGATTGTCAACAACTTTACGCCAATGTTGAAGAGATATTTGTCACATTGACGAATTTGAGATGTGGAGAAGTAAAACATTCCAGCTTAAATGCTTTTCGAATTGGCAGGGTAGAATTTTATCAATCGGCTAAGGATATGGTTGCGCCCTATCGGGTCGTTCTTATTATTTGCCAGATGAACTTCGAAACGGAACGGGTATCAGGAGTGTATACCCCCATAATATGTATCGTGATAAAAGCGGCTGGAATTTTACGGCCGAAGCCGGATGGGGCACCTCATGATTGCCGCATTTGATGTCCACTACACAGAAGATGCCAAGGCATCGGCTGCTGCCGTCATCTTCAATGACTATGGTGATGCAGCGCCGATAGCTTCAGTCACACACCTGATCCACGATGTGGCGGATTATATCCCGGGAAAATTTTACAAGCGGGAGCTTCCCTGCCTGCTCAATCTCAGAAGGGGGATCCATGTGCCTTTAACCGAGATGATCATCGACGGATATGTGATGCACCGCGACGGAGCGGGGCTCGGCCAGTACTTGTATGTGGCATTTGACGGCCAGATCCCCATCGTTGGCGTGGCCAAGAATCCATATGTCGGTTCTTCGGCGGTGGCAGTGCTGCGTGGCAGAAGCCGCAGACCGCTTTGGGTCACCTCCGCAGGCATCGCTCCCACGGAAGCGGCGTCCAGAATCGAGCGAATGCACGGCCCATATCGCATACCCACCTTGTTAAGATATGCCGACCAACTGGCCAGAAAATCATGCTCAGGCGTTGGCGATGACGCTGTTGGACCGAA
The DNA here is from genome assembly GCA_037387725.1 of Desulfobacteraceae bacterium. Taxonomy (GTDB): domain Bacteria; phylum Desulfobacterota; class Desulfobacteria; order Desulfobacterales; family Desulfosarcinaceae; genus JARRKU01. The sequence continues at coordinate 41,639 of JARRKU010000003.1, read as the reverse complement.
GGCCAAATGCCTCGGATAGGTGCAGGCCTTCCGCAAATTGAAGCCCATTTAATAAGTGGAGGCAGCGACCTGTTCACAGGCAGTGGCGCAGCTATTCGTCCCACCCGGTCAGGTAAGCATCTATCAAGTCATTCATGTGCCTTTTCCGCTCTTCGCTTGCAAAACTGGCTTCAAAGCTGTTCCTGGCCAACTGCACGGCCTGGTCCCGGCGCATCCTCAGATCGGTGTACAACGCCACGAAATTGTCGTTGATATAGCCGCCGAAATAAGCCGGGTCGTCGGAATTCACCGTGATCTTCAATCCCTGGTCCAACAGATCCAAAATGTTGTGCTCTGCCATGCGGCTGAAGACGCGCAGCTTGACATTGGACAGGGGGCACACCGTCAACGGAACTTGTTCTTCTCTTAATCGACGCATGAGTTCGCCGTCCTCGATGCAGCGCACGCCGTGGTCGATGCGCCTCGCCTTGAGCAGATCCAAGGCCTGCCGGATATACTCGGGCGGCCCCTCCTCTCCGGCGTGGGCAACGGTCAGAAATCCCTCTGCAAGGCCACGCTCGAAAACCTTCTGAAAATTCACCGGCGGGTGCCCGCTCTCGGAAGAGTCCAGCCCGATGGCAATAATCTGGTCTTTAAACGGCAGGGCCGCTTCCAAGGTGGCCATGGCATCTTCTGCGCTAAGGTGGCGGAGAAAGCACATGATCAGTCCGCTGCTGATTCCCAGCCGGCGTTCTCCATCTTTCAAAGCCCTGGTGATGCCGGTGATCACGGTTTCAAAGGCGACACCCCGATCGGTATGGGTCTGGGGATCGAAAAACGGCTCGACATGAATGACCTGCTCCTGATGGCAGCGCTGTAGAAAGGCCCAGGTGATATCATAAAAATCCTGTTCCTTGCGCAGAACCTCCGCACCGCGGTAATAGATATCGAGAAATGCCTGCAGGTCCTTGAACCGGTAGGCCTCCCGCGCTTCCGCCACACTGGAAAAAGGCAGCGCGATTTGGTTGCGACGGCCTATGGCGACCATCATTTCAGGCTCGATGGAACCCTCAAGGTGGATATGGAGTTCCGCCTTTGGCATCTTTTGCAGAAATGGGATCATCAGGTGATCCTCCATGTTTCAAACGAGAGGGTAATGTTCGAAATCTCCTGTGACGCCGGCGCCGTTTGTGGGCTGCCAATATAACCCAATTCCGTATTTTGAGACAGGTTTTTTCAATGTCATGGGTCATTCGCAGCGGGAAGGTAGAGATGAAAACGCGCACCGTCCCCCGGCGGCGATTCCGCCTGGATGGCGCCGCCGTGTCGGGTCATGATGGAATGGGCGATGGTCAGCCCCAACCCCATCCCCTTGACACTGCCCCGACGCTTGGTGGAGAAGTAAGGATCGAAGATCTTCCCCAGGTGCTGCGCGTCAATGCCGGGGCCTTGATCGATGAAGGAGACTTTTACATAGCGTCCCTTCTTCAGTACCGGATCTGTTGCGTCCTTTTCGGTCGAGTGCTCCCAATTCAGGGCTTGCACACCGAGCCTGCCACCGTTATCCGCCATGGCCTCCCAGGCATTATTAACGACAACATAGACCACCTGTTTTAATTGCCGGGGATCGGCCGCGATATGCCACAGTTCTTCCGGAATGGTGAAATCGACTTTCAATTGGGCATCTCCGAGCGCGGATGCGACGAATTCGCGCAGCAGGGAATTTGGGGCCACCTCCTGTTTGAGGGGTGTGCCGCCGCCGGAAAAGGTGACGAACTTGGCCGTCAGTTCCGTGGCGCGGAAAATGGCTTTCAAGGCATCGTCGAGCAGGCTATGGACCCGTTCGGTGTCATGGCAGTGGATCTGGGCCAGTTCGATCTGCCCCGTGAGTACGGTCAGCATATTGTTGAAATCATGGGCAATACCGCCAGCAAGGGTCCCGATGGACTCCAGCATGCGAACCTTGAACAGCTCCTGCTCCGCTTTCTTGCGCGCCTGAATCTGTTCCTCGAGCCGCGTCACCATATCTTCCAGGTCGGCGTTTTTTCGAATCAGTTCCGCTTTGCGGGCATTAAGCTCCAGGAAAACCCGCACCTTGGACCGCAGGATCTCAGGGTTAAAGGGCTTGGTGATAAAATCCACTGCGCCGGAGGAGTAGCCTTTGAATACATAGGGATCGTCGAAATAGACAGCCGACAGGAAGATAATGGGAATATGCCGGCTGCGCGGGTCGCTGCGCATCAGATCGGCCAGTTCATAGCCGTCCATGGCCGGCATCTGCACATCCAGGATGGCCAGGGCGAAATCATGGTTGAGGCTGGCCCGCAGCGCTTCATCGCCGGTCATGGCGGTAATGATGTCCACCTCCTCTTCCATCGCCTTGAGGACCTGCTGCAACGCCAGCAGATTGATTTTCTTGTCGTCCACAATCAGGATCTTCGCCATGGTCTTCACTCTCCTGTCCGGTAGCCTGTACCGGCGCACGCGCTTCCCAAGTCACACAGCAAGCGGCCGATCTCCTCGATGTTGCACACATAATCGGCGCGGGTCTCCTCCAACGCCGCCAGCGGCATGGCAGGGTATTCGGCGCTTTGGGGATCCTGGACCACGGCCAGGCCGCCTTTTGAACTGACTTGGCGCAGACCGGCCGCCCCATCCCTGCTGGCCCCGGTGAGGATCACCCCGATGAGCCCGGCGCCGAAAGCTTCTGCTGCGGTTTCAAACAACACATCGATGGAAGGTCTGGAAAAATTCACTTTTTCTCCCACGCACAGGGAAAAGGTTCTGTCCATCTCGATGAGCAGATGGTAATTGGGCGGCGCCAGATATATCACCCCGGCCTGCACCCTTTCCTTCTCCTCGGCCTCTCTGACCGGCAGCCGGCAGGCCCTTCCCAGACGTTCGATAAAATAGTCATCCTGGATCGGATGCAGATGCTGGACGATCACCATCGCCAGGGCGAAATCCGCCGCCAGCGTCCCCAGCAGGCAGGGCAGCACCGCCACACCGCCGGCGGAGACGCCGATCACCGCCGCCTGGAACCCGCCCCCTCTTACGCTGTGGTCTTTTGATAGATTTTCCATTTGCTGCTCAGCGGTTTGTAGTCCTCGGCAATCCGGGAGTATTGCAATGTCTCCTTGCTGCCCAGGGCAAGGATACCGCCGTGCACCAGGCTGTCGTTAAAAAGCCCCAGTGCACGGTTCTGCAAAGTCTGGTCAAAATAGATCAGCACATTGCGGCATAAGACCAGATGAACCTCGCTGAAAACCCCGTCGGTGACCAGATTGTGATTGGCGATGGTCACATTCCGTTTAAGCCCCGCATCCAGGATCGCCGCATCGTATCCCGAGCGGTAGTAATCCGAAAAGGCCCGCCGGCCACCGGAACGCTGGTAGTTGGATGTAAAGTTCTTCATGGCATCCAGCGGGTAGATCGCCTCACGGGCGCGGTCCAGGGCCTGCTCGTTGAAGTCTGTGGCGAATATGGTGGTGCGGTCGTAAAAGCCCTCCTCCTGGAGCACGATAGCCAGTGAGTAGACCTCTTCACCAGTGGCGCAGCCCGCATGCCATATCCTGATGAAGGGATAGGTTTTCAGGTAGGGAATGACCTGTTCGCGGATGGCGGCGTAAAATGCTGGGTCGCGGAACATCTCGGAAACCGTCACCGATAGACCGTGGATCAGCCTTGCCCCGAAGGATTCGTCCTGCAGCACGGCGGGAATCATGCGACTCAGGGGCATCCGGTCCTGCTGGGCCGCGAAACTGCGAAGCCGCCTTTTCAGCGAGGCCCGGGCGTAATTTCTGAAATCGTAGCCGTATCGCTTGCGGATGGCATCCAGCAGCAAGGCGATCTCGATTTCTTCGATTTGCTCTGCACGCATAACCTCACCCTATCACAGAACACATTCCCTGCGGTAGAGCCACACCCGCAGCATGGAAAAAAGCCGTTCGATATCCACCGGCTTGGGCAGATAGTCGTTGGCCCCCGCGGCGATGCATTTGTTGCGGTCCTCTTTCAGGGCCTTGGCCGTCAGTGCGATGATCGGCAGGTCCCTGAAACGGACCTGTTTGCGGATCTCCCTGGCGGTTCGGTAACCGTCCATCACCGGCATCATGATGTCCAGCAGGACCAGGGCGATCTCCGGGTGGCGCTCCAGCAGCGCCATGGCTTTCCGCCCGTCTTCCGCCTTGAGCACGCGGAGCCCCCGCTCAGCCAGGATTTTGGATAGGGCGAACAGGTTGCGCATATCATCGTCCACCAGCAGGATGGTCTTGTCGGAGAACATGGTCTCGCGCTGATGCAGGGTGATGATCATCTCCCGCTTGGCCGGCGGCATGTTGCTGACGGTCCTGTGCAGAAACAGGCTGACCTCGTCCAACAGGCGTTCTTCGGACTTGACCCCCTTGATGATGATGGTTTCGGCGTGCTTGCGTAACGCCATCTCCTCTTCGCGTTCGAGTTCCCTGCCCGTGTAGACGATGACCGGCGGCATGGTCCGTTCGCCGCCGGTACCGATGCGCTCGAGCAATTCGAAACCGCTCATGTCCGGCAGTCCCAGGTCCAGGATCATGCAGTCGAAGCTTTTCTCCTTGAGGGCCGCAAGGGCCTGGGCACCGCTGTCGACTTCCGCGATGCGGATGTCCGCATCGCCGATCAGCTTGACGATGCCCCGCCGCATATCCGGGTTGTCTTCCACCAGCAGCAGATCCTTGATCTTTTTTTCTACCACGGTCGAAATGCTTTCAAAGACATGGTCCAGATCCTGCCGGCTGGTCGGTTTAGTGGTAAACCCGATGGCGCCGCCCTGCAGGTTTTCCAGTGCGGTTTCTTCCACCGTGATAATGTGGACCGGGATATGCCGGGTGGCCGGGTTGCTTTTAAGGCTCTTGAGCACGGTGCAACCGCTCATGCCGGGCAGTCGGATGTCCAGCAGGACGGCATCGGGCATGCGTTGCTCGGCCTGCATCAGGCCGGCCTCGCCGCTGTCCGCGACAATGCCCTTGAATCCCTTGGCACGGCACTGTTCCAGCAGAATCTTCGCAAAATCCGCATCGTCCTCGATAATCAGGATGCAGCGGTCATCGGGGCCGATCCGGTTCCGGTCATCGGCCAGGGTGTAGATCGGTTCGGGCGGTGTGAAGGCGGCCGGGGCTTCGACCGGCGGCTTGGCGACCGGTGCGGATTCCTGGTTTCGAACCTCCGAATGCGGCGCGTCGGCGGGCGCTTCCTCCCTGGCGACCGGTTCCATGGGAAGGAAGAGGGTAAAAGTCGATCCCTGGCCGACGCGGCTGACGAGTTGAATTTCACCGCCCAGCAACCGGGTCAACTCCCGGGCGATGGACAGCCCCAGGCCGGTGCCGCCGTATTTTCTGGCTGTCCCGCCCTCGACCTGCTGGAACGCCTCGAATATCGACATCTGATTGTCTTCGGGAATGCCGATACCGGTGTCGTTGACGGCGAACGCCAGGCACCGGCCGGGCGTCAACCCCCTGCGGGTCAACGGGGTATCGGCGGAGGGCCGCCGGATCTCGATCGATACCGAACCCTGCTCCGTAAACTTCAGGGCGTTGGATATCAGGTTTTTCAGAACCTGTTGCAGCCGTTGGGCATCGGTCCGGATGCGCGCAGGCAGGTCGGCCGCCGTGACGGCGGCGAAGTGCAGCCCTTTTTGAGCGGCCATGTGTTTGAAACCTTGTTCAAGGGTCAGGGCCGTCTCTTTCAGATCCACGTCATCGATTTTCAAGACCATCTGGCCGGCCTCGATCTTGGACAAGTCGAGAATCTCATTGATCAGCTGCAGCAACTCCTTGCCGCTGTTGAGGATGATCCCGGCCGACGCCACCTGTTCAGGGTCCAGGTTGCCCTTGGCGTTCTCCTCAAGGTCCCTGGACAACAGCAGCAGGCTGTTCAGGGGCGTGCGCAGCTCATGGGACATGTTGGCCAGAAACTCGGATTTGTATTTGCTGGCCTGCTCCAACTCCCGTGCGCGCCGCTCGAGCTGTGTGCGGGCCTCTTCCAGGGCCTGATTTCTGCTGGTGATCTGCTCCTTTTGTTCCTCCAGGTATTGGCTCTTCTCCTCCAGCTCCTCGTTGACCGCCTGCAGTTCCTCCTGCTGCTGCTTCAATTGCTCTTTGGACTGGGTCAGCGAACGGGTCTGCTCTTCCAGTTCCTCGTTGGCCGTACGCAGCTCCTCTTCCTGGGCCTGCAACTGCCGGGCCTGCAACTGGGTCTGTTCCAGCAGCGCATCGCGTTTGGCCTGGTTCTGCACCGAATTTACGGCAATCGCCGCCGCGTCTGCGATGCTGCGCAGAAACACCAGCTTATCCTCGGACAGGGTCTCGAAGGACCCCAGTTCGATCACCCCTTGGACGGCGTCCTTGAACAGGAGCGGCACGGCGACGATCTGGCGCGGCGGGCAGTCGCCCAGAGAAGAGCTGATGCGGATGTAATCCGCCGGCACGTCGGTGAGCAGAATCGTTATTTTTTCGGCTGCTGCCTGCCCCACCAGTCCCTGGCCCGGCGCAACCGTCTTGTCCGGCGCCTGACCCAGGTCGATCGCATAGCCGGCTTCCAGGGTCAGCGCCCCCTCATCCGACATGATATACAAGGTACCGATCTGGGCCTGGACATAATTCGCCAGGAAGGCGAGCATCTCCGCCGCCAGGACCTTCAAATCATCCTGCCCCACGATAATCCGGTTCAATTCGTATTTGCCGGTCTTTTGCCAGTCCTGCAAATCCCTGTCCCGTTTTGAATCCTGCAAGGCCAGGGTCATTCGGTCGATGGCGTTGCTCAGATGATCGTTGGGGCCGCTGACCGCCACCCGCCGGCTCAGATCGCCGGATGCAATGGCCATGGCCACCTCGGCTTTGTCGCGCAGACCGCGCTGCATGGCCCGGAAAGAATCCGCCAGCGCACCGATTTCGTCCGCCTGATTGATTTCCACGTCGTGTCGCAGATCCCCTTGGGAGATATCCTGCATGCGCAGCACCATGAGCCGCAGCGACGGCGCGATACTGCGCGTGATGAACAGGGCGATCCCCAGGCTGAGCAGCAGGGTCGCCGCCAGAAAACCCACCGAAATCGATCGGGCCCGCGCGTACTCCCGATCGGCATCGTCCAGGAAGTTTTTGGCCTTGCCGATGGCGAAATCGATCATGACCTGGAGCTTGGTCTGCAGCGCGTCAGTTCGTTTCAGGCGGTCCAAAAAGTGGTCCCGGTCCAGCTGGTCCTTTCCGCCTGCCCGCACCACCTCGATATCCCGGTCGAGCGCGCTTTTCCACTGGACAAAGGCCTTACGGGCGATGACCACATCGTTGGTATCGCCCAGAAAACGTTCCGTCACCAGTTCGAACTTGTCCATCACCCGGGCCGCCGCGCTGTCGATGTTGCGGGCCATATCATCCAGCTCCACCGCGTCACTGACATAGAGCAGCCGTTGCATCTGGTCGTGCATCTGGTCGATTTCCGACCGGATATCGCGCATGGCGTACCCGACGGTGAGCGGATGACTGTACATCTTGGTCACAAGCCCGGCCAGTACGCTCATCTGGCGCAATCCCAGGCCTCCGGCGGCCAGTGTCATCATGATCACCAGCATGAATCCAATGGTGAGCCGCGTGCCGATCTTCAGATTGCCAATTTTCATAAACTGGATCTTTCCTCTGGTCCGGAGGCGCTTGCCTTCCGGAACAATCGATCAATGGTTGGGAGTTGAATGATAAAATCAACCGGCATTTCGACGCAGGCCGGGGAGTTGGATGATTGTCGTCATCCAATTACCATACCGGATTTGTCATGTTTGGCAACCGGGAATTGATGAAATCGTAAATACGTAAAGCCCTTGCTCCGGACTTAGAAGCGCCGTCGCCGGTTAACGCGATCATGTTGGTGCATGGTGGAGCTGGCAGAAAAACGAATCGGCGCATGCCGCATTCCTTGCGGACACTGTCCATATCCATTTGGCGAATCCGCGAATCGGTCTTAGAGTGGTTATATTAAGGTTCGCAAGGAGGTACCGTATGCCTTTATTTGAATACACATGCGATAAATGCCATTATCGATTCGATAAGGTGGTGGCCCGCTGGGACGCCCGGGTCAAGTGCCCGATCTGCCAATCCGATGTGACCAAGCTCATGTCGACCTTTGCCGTCCATGGTTCACACAAGAGCGCCGCAGACGGCATTCCGGACATACGCCCCAAGATGTGCACCCATTGCTGACCGGTGCACCCATGCAGCAGATGCCGGAAAATTTGATCGAGCGTGCGGAATTTAGGGAGCGCGAAGGCATTTTCAGAAACCGCCGCCACGCCGGCCGCGTCCTGGCGGACATGATGGCGGACCGATTGGCGCCAGACTGCCTGGTCTTGGCCGTCCCGGCCGGCGGGGTCCCGGTGGCCTGCACCCTGGCTGAAATGTTGGCGCTGGAAAGCGATGTCGTGGTGGTCAGCAAAATTACGTTCCCTTGGAATTCAGAGGCCGGCTACGGCGCCGTGGCGCAGAACGGCCTGGTGCGCCTGAATGACCGTATCATGGCCGAGGTCCGATTGAACCAATCGGAAATCCACGATGGGATTTCTACAACCACGGCCAAGGTCAACCGGCGGATCAAGGCTTTCAGAGGCGACCATACGGCACCCGACATCCGTCGCCGGCCGGCGGTCATCGTCGATGACGGACTGGCCAGCGGCACCACCATGAGCGTCGCCATCGAAGCGGTCACAGAAATGGGCGCAGCTTCCATCTCGGTGGCCATACCCACCGGACACCTGGAATCGATCAGCCGTATCAGCGTTGAAGTGGAGCGCATCTACTGCGCCAACGTCCGCAGCGGGATGAGATTCGCCGTTGCCGCCGCATATCAGCAATGGTCCGATGTGGCTGAATCAGAGGCGATCGCCATGATGTCCAAAAGAGACCGGCCGGCCGAACAATAGAAGACACCGCGAAACACGTGACGGTCCGGATTGTTGTTATGCTTCCGCGGAATCAGGTGATCTCGTCGATTATCCCCTGGATATCGGAGAAATCCACATTGATTTCGCCTTTGCACCATGCCCCCCAAACTTGGTCCTGATCGCCGGCTTTGTTGCTCAGGGCAGTGGAGATGCGATTGGTCACCGCCTCGCGAATGGCGTTGGAAACATCGTCGGACTGTGGAAAAGCCCCGGTTCCCAATACAAAATCGCTGATATTGTTGTCTCCCAGAACCGGACCGTTCCAGTGGTGGTTTTGGTGTGTATTTTTTAGAGCAGATATGGCATCGGATCTGTTCATAGTATACTCCTTTTTTCTGTCTTATCGATCAATACTGGAAAGTTTGCATGGCTGGCCTGTATGTCAATAAGGAAGGTCTATCGGTGGGAGTCGTAGAGCAGTCGGTTTAAGCGGGCGGGGCAGCCGTTACGGTTTCAACCCAAGTCTTTTGGCGAGATTGTGAAGATTGCTGCGATGCATGTGCAGATCCCTTGCGGCTGCGGCCCAATTCCCATGGTTCTTGTCCAGGGCCTTTCTAATCAAATCCCGTTTAAATTCCTTCACCTCGTCGTTGAAGGAGAAATCCTTTGAAAAAACGGCTTTGTATTTTGGCCTTGGCGGCCTATCGTCCAAATCCGCTATCGTCAGATCGCTGCCCAAATGAGATGGATGGATGATTACCGGATCTCCTTTTGGTGCGTCGAAGGACGCTTTCAGCACGGCTCTTGAAATTATATTCTCAAGTTCTCTGACATTGCCCGGCCAATCATAGCGCGTCATCGCCTCATAAGCATCCGGGTTGATCCTGACAGCCCCCAATCCCATGCGACGCTGGATGCGTTCACAAAAATAACCCGCCAACAGCGGAATATCATCCTTGCGCTTTCTCAGTGCCGGCACACTTATCGGGTACACGTTCAGGCGGTGAAAGAGATCCGACCTGAAGCGGCCGTTTTCCACCTCTAGTTCAAGGTCCCGGTTGGTGGCGGCCAACAGCCGCACATCCACCTTGGCGGTTTGATTCGATCCGACGCGTTGAATCTCGCCTTCCTGAATGGCTCTCAGCAGCTTGGGCTGCACCGACAGCGGCAACTCCCCGATCTCATCGAGAAAGAGCGTGCCGTTGTCGGCTAGTTCGAACTTCCCCGCCCGCTCCCGGCCCGCGCCGGTGAACGCACCTTTGGTATGACCGAAAAGTTCGCTCTCTGCCAGGGTTTCGGGCAAGGCGGCGCAATTCAGATAGAGTAGCGGCGCCTCCCGCCGGTGAGAGGCCCCATGAATGGCCCTGACAACCAATTCTTTGCCCACACCCGTCTCACCTAATACCAGGACAGTAAAATCGGAACGGGCCACAAGGTCAATCTCCCGGCGCAAATGCGCCATTACCGGACTGCCGCCCAGCATTTGGGATCCCTGCCGCAAATGAATGGCCTCCATCAGGTCGCTGGCGATCTGCCCCTGGCGCTCGGCGCTTTTTTCCAATGCATCGATGAGGTTTGCCGTCTGCATCTGGGCGCCGGCCAATGCACCGACGGCTTTCAGAAAACGGGGATCCATGTCGTCAAAAGCCATGGGATCCAGGGCATCGGCGGTGAGCACGCCGATAAGGGTGTCATCCACGCGCAGCGGGCAACCCAGGCAGGCGTGAATATGGCTCAAGGCATCCGCGTTGGCGGAGAGCAGCCCGTCGAATGGATCGGGGAGCGCATTGTCCGCAGGAAATCGCACCGGTTTGTCCGAATTGCAGATGATATCCAATCGCGGGTGGGTACTGCGGCCAAATCGCCGGCCCATTGCGTCCGGAAGAAGGCCCCGGGCGGCGACCGGAACCAGCAGGTCGCCCTCCACCCGCATCAGAGCCGCCGCATCATACGGGAGGACCCTTTCAATGGCGACGAGCAGTCGTTCGTAACGGTCTTTGGCGGTCATCGCCGCCGTAAGATCGAGGGCGATCGAAACCAATGTATCCAACGCATCCATGTTTTCAAACATACAACACTGTTATCATTACGGCAACATTTAGTTTGTTTACATTATTACAACATATAATATTAACCTGTTGTTATTTCAACCCATACAAACATGGCACACCCGTTGCTCCAGGATGATTCATAAGATTTCATTTCCTGAAAGGACCCGGCACGGAAGGAGGAGCCATGAACGAGACCAAACGACTGTGGATAGCATTGGGTTCGGTGATTTTTGTCGCTTTGTTCGTCCTGGGATGGTTTGGACGTGAGTTGTATCGCAAAGTACCCCCCATTCCATCGGAGGTGCGCGTCGAAACCGGTGCGCTATTGATGACAAAAGCGGATATTCTGCAGGGCCAGCAGTCCTGGCAAAGCATCGGCGGCCAGCAGGTGGGATCGATCTGGGGGCATGGCGCCTACCAGGCGCCGGATTGGTCCGCGGACTGGCTGCACCGTGAAGCGGTGGCCCTTGCCGACATACTGGGCACGGCATACCATGCCGGGAAGTACGCCGATCTGACCGAATACCAGCAAGCGGAAATCGATCGCCGGGTGCAGTCCGAAATGCGCCGCAATACCTACGATCCGGCCACCGGCACCGTCACCATTTCAAAGGAACGGGCCGCGGCGATCGCCAAAACGGCCGATCACTATATCGCCTTGTTCGGTGACGATCCTGCCCTGTCGGTACTGCGCGAATCCTACGCCCTGCATGAAAACGCACTGCCCGCGATAAGCAGAAGACAAGCGATCACCGCTTTTTTCTTCTGGACGGCGTGGGCATCGACCACCCAGCGGGAGGGCCTGTCGGTTACCTATACCAACAACTGGCCCCACGAGCCCCTGGTGGGCAACCATGCCACCCCGGCCAGCCTGGTCTGGTCCCTGGTCAGCATCGCCCTGCTGCTGGCCGGCATCGGAGCGCTGGTCTGGTACAAGCTCTTCCGGGACCGGGAGGAGGAAGCGCCGACGCCGGACAGCAAAGATCCCCTGGATCGCATTGAAACCACCCCTTCCATGCGGGCGGCCGGCAAGTATGCCCTGACGGTTATCGCGCTCTTCATGGTCCAGGCGCTGTTGGGCGGACTGACGGCCCACTACACAGTGGAAGGGGATCAATTCTTCGGCATCCCCCTCGCCAGGGTCCTGCCCTACGCCGTATCGCGCACCTGGCATGTTCAACTGGCGGTTTTCTGGATCGCCACCGCCTTTCTGGCCACCGGCTTGTACCTGGCCCCGGCCGTGGGCGGTCGAGAACCGAAATATCAACGCCTGGGCGTCAATGTGCTCTTCGGCGCCCTGCTCCTGGTGGTGGCCGGCTCGCTGGCCGGCGAGTGGCTCTCCGTACAGCAGGTCTTCAGCCTGGATGCCGGATTCTGGTTCGGCCACCAGGGATATGAATATGTGGATCTGGGCCGGTTCTGGCAGATCCTGCTCTTCGTCGGCCTGGTCCTCTGGCTGGTGCTCATGCTCCGCGGACTGTGGCCGGCACTGAAACAAGGCGGCCATCGCCGCCAACTGGTCCTTCTCTTCGCCGGATCATCGGCCGCTATCGGGTTATTCTACGGCGCTGGATTTTTCTACGGCGCCAAGACCCACCTGACCATCATGGAGTACTGGCGCTGGTGGGTGGTCCATCTCTGGGTGGAAGGCTTTTTCGAAGTATTTGCCACCGCCGCCATGGCCTTCATCTTCACCCGGCTGGGACTGGTGCGGTCCCAAAGCGCCACGCGCGCGGTGCTGTTCTCTTCGGCCATCTACCTCTTCGGCGGCATACCGGGCACCTTTCACCATCTCTACTTCAGCGGCACGCCGATCTCCATCATGGCGGTGGGGGCCACCTTCAGCGCTCTGGAAGTCGTGCCCCTGGCATTGATCGGTTACGAGGCCTGGGAGACCTATCAAAAGGCCCATGTCGTCTCCTGGATGGAAAAATACCGCTGGCCGATCCGGTTCTTCATGGGCGTGGCTTTCTGGAACCTGGTCGGCGCCGGCGTGTTCGGATTCCTGATCAACCCGCCCATCGCCCTGTACTACATGCAGGGGCTCAACACCACACCGGTGCATGCCCACGCTGCGCTCTTCGGCGTCTACGGTCTGCTGGCGCTCGGCTTGACCCTCGTTGTCCTGAGACGCCTCTACCCCCGTGGCGCATGGCGCGAAGGTCCTTTGCGGCTGGCGTTCTGGTCCATGAACGGTGGGCTGGCGCTGATGATCGTGATGAGCCTGCTTCCCATCGGCCTGATGCAGACATGGGCCAGCATCGAACACGGGTTGTGGTATGCCCGCAGCGCCGAATTTCTGCAGCAGCCTCTCATGGAGACGCTGCGCTGGCTCAGGACCATCGGCGATACGGTCTTTCTGATCGGTGTCGCTGCCCTGGCCTATTTTGTCAGCGGCCTGATCACCGGCTGGTCTTATCAAAAAACCAGGACAACACGCAAAGGCGCGCTGGATCCTGCGACGAAAAAACAGCCGGCTTAGCCGACACCATTGCAAGAATGTATTATAATACAAATAATCGAAAGGAGTAATCCGATGAACGCCATAGATGAATTATTCGCCGAACATGAAGCCGTCAGGCTGACCCTCAAAATATTGAAGAAAATCGGACGGCAGGTCGATGAAACAGGACGCATCCCCCATACCGAACATGTCGACCAACTGTTCGACTTTTTCAATACCTTCGTCGACCGATGCCACCATAACAAGGAAGAACAATTACTATTCCCAGCCTTGGAACAAGCAGGGATCAGCCGCGAAGGAGGCCCGATAGGCGTCATGCTCAACGAGCATCAGCAAGGTCGCGATCTGGTGGCCGCAATGAAAGCGGACCTATCTCAATATAAAAGGGGTGACCGTATTGCCGCTCGCCGATTTAAAAAGCATGCGGATGATTATATTGCGCTACTGGATATCCATATTGACAAGGAGAACAAAATGCTCTTCCCAATGGCCACCCGGCATTTGCCGGCCAATCACCTGAGTGAGATGAAAAAGGGATTCGATAAAATCGAATCGGAAAAAATCGGCGCCGGAAAGCATGCGCATTTTCATCGAGTCCTGGAGGAATTTGAAGGGATTTATTTGCGGAAACAACGCAACTGACATGTCCTAAACCTGTGCTAAAGTGCCGGCCCTCCGATCCACACCGGCACCTTTCGCGCTTTGCCAAGGAGGACCATATGAACACACAATCCACCACGCCGAAGGGCGAGGCGTTTAACCTGGAAGATCATGTTGAATACGCCGCGGGTTCCGTAGTGAGCAAGACACTGATTAAAAAAGAGATAGGAAACATCACCCTGTTCGCATTTGACCAGGGGCAGGGGCTCAGCGAACATACGGCGCCCTTCGATGCAGTTGTCCATATTTTGGACGGAAAAGCGGAAATCACCATTGGCGGCCGACCGCAAACCGTCAGCACCGGTGAAATGTTGATCATGCCGGCCAACATCTCCCATGCGCTTCAGGCCAGGGAACGGTTCAAAATGTTGTTGGTCATGATCCGCGGCGACTGAACCATGCCGCTGTCTGCCGACAGGACCGCAACGACGCTTTTTCCCTGACCGTTGAGGTTTCGGTGGATAGAACGGACATCGGTTTCGAAGATGCCCGCAGGCCTCTTGACAGCTCATCCACTGATGAAGACCTTCACATTATGATGGTGAAAACGCAAGAAGGTCCATTAACCATAGTGACTGGGATAAAACCGACCGGCAGGCCCCACCTGGGCAATTATCTTGGCACCATTCGGCCGGCACTCGAAATGGCCCAGCAGCAGCGCGCATTCTATTTCATCGCCGATGCGCATGCGTTGACCACCACCCGCGATCCAAAACGACTGACTGAGATGGTCCTTGAGGTGGCGGCAACCTGGGAGGCCCTCGGGCTGGATCCCGAAAAAATCGTCTTCTACCGTCAATCCGCGGTACCGGAGATTTTCGAGTTGGCCTGGCTGCTGGCGTGCTCAACGGCCAAAGGGCTTCTGAACCGTGGCCATGCCTATAAGGCGGCCGTCGATGAAAATTTGGCGTTGCACAGAGACCCCGACGCCGATATCAACGTCGGCCTGTATTCCTATCCAGTGTTGATGGCGGCCGATATCCTTGCCATGGACGCCGATCTGGTGCCAGTGGGCGAAGATCAACAGCAGCATGTGGAAATGGCAAGGGACATCGCCGGCGCCTTCAATAACCGCTACGCCGAGGTGTTCAAATACCCCAAAGCCGAAATCTGCGACGCGGTAAAGACAGTCCCGGGATTGGACGGTCGTAAAATGAGCAAGTCCCATCGCAACGAGATTCCGATTCTCTGCGATCCGGAGGAGCTCAGAGTGCGGGTCATGCGCATCAAAACCGACAGCCGAAGGCCAGAGGAACCGAAAGATCCCGAACGGTGCAACGTCTTCGCGCTCTACCGTCATTTTGCGCCCTTGGCGGATGTATCCGGTATGCGGGATCGCTATACCTGCGGCGGCGTCGCGTACAAAGAGGTAAAAGAGGAACTGCATGCCGTCTTGATGGAACGGTTCGGTGCGGCAAGAGAGCGATTCGCGGACCTCATGGCAGATCCCGATATGATCCTCGGACAATTGGACGAAGGCGGGATCAAGGCGCGGGAGGCTGCCCATCAAGTGCTCGAACGGGTCCGACAGGCTGTGGGTACCGGCGGATCTTTGGATTAACGGATTTGGCGCACATCTGCCGCACCAACCAAAATACGATTGGTACCGCCGCACCTTAAACGTCCAAACAGGTTTATCGTCGTATAGCTTGAACATAATCATCGCGGCCGGCCGGCGCCGGGCCGACGCGTGAATATATAAAGGAATTCAGCCATGACGCAGAATGTAACCCAAAAACTGATTGAATCGCATCTGGTCCACGGCCGGATGCAGCCCGGTGAAGAGATCGGCCTGCGGATCGATCAAACCCTGACCCAGGATGCCACCGGCACCATGGTCATGCTCGAGTTCGAAGCCATGAATGTCGGCAGGGTGCGCACCGAGCTTTCGGCGCAATATGTCGACCACAATCTTTTACAAACCGACTATCGCAACGCAGACGACCACCTGTTTCTGCGCAGCGCCTGCCGCAGGTTCGGCGTCTGGTACAGCCGGCCGGGCAACGGCGTGAGCCACCCGGTGCACATGCAGCGCTTCGGCATCCCGGGCAAAACCCTGATCGGATCGGACAGCCACACGCCGGCTGCCGGCGCATTGGGCATGCTCTCATTCGGTGCCGGCGGCCTGGATGTGGCGACGGTCATGGCCGGAGAGCCGATGTATGTCCGCATGCCCAAGGTGATGGGGATCGAGCTGACCGGTCGGCTGCCGGACTGGGTCAGCGCCAAGGATGTCATTCTGGAGATGCTGCGGCGCCATGGCGTGGACGGCGGCCGGGGAAAGGTCATCGAATATTTCGGCCCCGGCCTTGCGGGCTTGTCGGCCATGGATCGTCATGTCATCGCCAACATGGGGACCGAACTCGGCGCCACCAGCAGCGTATTTCCATCGGACGATGCCGTCCGGCGCTTCCTCGAGATCCAGCAGCGGGGCGACGTCTGGCGTGAAATCAAGGCGGATCCGGAGGCCTCGTACGATGAAATCGACAGGATCGATCTGAATCGGCTCGAGCCGCTCATCGCGCTGCCCAGCAGCCCGGGCAATGTCGTTCCCGTGCGGGAGGTGATCGGTCGCCCGATCTACCAGGCCTACATCGGCTCATCGGCCAACCCGGGTCTGCGGGATTTTGCCGTTCCCGCCTTGATGGTTGAAAAACGCCAGATTCCCGACCACATCTCGTTCGACGTCAATCCGACCTCGCGCCAGCTCATTGAAAACATGATCGAGCTCGGCCTGATGGATCACCTGATCAAGGCCGGTGCCCGCTTTCACCAGGCCGGCTGCAACGGGTGCATCGGCATGGGCCAGGCGCCGGCCACCGGGAAAATCAGCCTGAGAACCGTACCGCGGAATTTTCCGGGCCGCTCAGGCACAGTGGAAGACCAGGTCTATCTGTGCAGTCCGGAAACGGCCACCGCTTCGGCGCTCAATGGTGTGATTACCGACCCGCGCACGATGGAGATACCCTACCCCTGTTTCTCGGAACCGGACACGCTGAGCGTCAACACCGCCCTGCTCGTGGGGCCGGATGGAGACGGGACCGTCCATGAATTGGAAATAGGCCCCAATATCCAACCGCTGCCCGAATTCGAACCGCTCCCTGATCGGCTCGAGGGACCCGTCTTGCTCAAGATGGGCGATGACATCTCCACGGACGAAATCATGCCCGCCGGCGCTGCCGTGCTCCCGCTTCGCAGCAATATCCCCGAAATCAGCCGCTTTGCCTTCAGTCGCATCGATGCAAGCTTCTACGATCGGGCCATGGCCCATCAAAAAACCGGCTTGTTTGTCGTCGGCGGCGAGAATTACGGTCAGGGATCAAGCCGGGAGCATGCCGCCCTGGCGCCCCGCTACCTCGGCCTGCGGGCGGTGATCGCCAAGAGCTTTGCGCGGATTCATGCCCAGAACCTGGTCAATTTCGGCATTGTTCCCCTGACCTTCACGCGCTCCTCGGATTGGGATGATATCGTGCAGGAAGACCGCTTGCGCATGGACGACCTGGTCGGCGTCCTCAAGGCCGGCAAACCGTTTGAAATTCGAAATTTAAATAAGAACCGCGCTTACAAGGTGGCTTTTGCATTGAGCGCAAGACAGCTCGGCGTTCTGACCGCCGGCGGCCTGATCAATCATATCCGCCGGTCCAAACAACCCACTCTGCATTAACGATAGGACAGGATTATGGACAATGAGAAAGAGCCAGCGTCTGAATGCAGCATAAAAGAGACCGATGCGCAGGGCCATTCCAACCTGTGCTGTTGCTACGTCGTCGACGAGGACGGCAAATTTGATAATCCGTGTTTCCAACCGGTCGATGATTGTTGCTGCTGTGGCTAAAGCTTACAAAACCAAGGAGGATAGATATGGCAAAACGCGTCGTAATAGATACCGATGAATGTACCGGGTGCGAGACTTGTGTGGAATTATGCTCGGAAGTATTCGCTTTTAACGAAGACGAAGAAAAGGCAGAGGTCATACTGCCTCAAGGCGGACCGGAGGAATGTATAGAAGAAGCGATAGAATCTTGCCCCGTTGAATGCATTGCGTGGGAAGATGATGACTGAATCGGTCATAAGCCGTAAAATACGCATTGTCTGAACCCGATCCTAATCATAAAATGAGGATCCATTTTTCCCATCTTAGCGCTCAGTCGATTCGATTTCCATTTTATTCACAACCCTGTCGGCCTCCTTCAGAACTTTCAGTTCAATATAGTCATAACGGGAGCGGGAATGATGATTTCCTATAATTTCACACACCATCTTTGTCTTTTCATGAGGAAAGTCTATACTTTCAAGGAGTTGTCTCGCTATCGGCGGCCCGTATTCTTCTTGCGTTCTCCCATTGTTATACCCAAGTATTTCTTCAGACTTTTTTATGCCGATATCGTGCAGCAGGGCAGCAGTCACAAGAACTTCAAAGTCACAACCCTCCGTGTTCTCCATTATGATTTCAGCATGCTTCAAGACCTCCAGTGCATGGGTTATTCTCCGGAAGTCATTTTCGAAGTGATCGATCAACAGTTTGGTTACTCTACCTTTACAGTAATCCATGGCTGTGATGCTCTCCTATCGTTAGGCAAATGATATGGATAATGTCGCGTCGTCCATTGTCAGAGGCGGGTTTCGGCCTCACAGGCCTTGGGCTATCTCAAGTGCCCACAAATGGCTTTGACTCAGGTCAATTTAACTTTGATCGGGACAGGCTGATTGGAAAAAGCGGGCCGGCATCGACAACCAACCGACCCGCACAAGATAATGTTACAAATCAACCCCCAATCTTTCCCACACCGACTCGTTGTCCTTGATCTCTTTTGCCTTGAGATGGGGATAGGTGGTGATGAGAAACCAGGCCAGGGGCAGCACGCCCAACACAATGATGATGACATCCGGTAAGGCCCGCAGAGTACCCAATACCACCACAGGGGCCTGGGTAAAAAACTCTGCACTGCGCGCATGCCACAGCCCATCCTTGAATGATACCCATGCCTGCATGGCCCCCACCGGCAAAAGCGTCCCGAAGGCCATCAGCAGCAGACCGCCGTTCAACCCGAAAAAAGAGACTTTCAGCAAGCCGTCTAGTGATCCCTGCTGATGAGACCGCGCCAGGAGAACAGCAGCAGGGAGATGGAAAGCATGCCGTAGGTGCCGAACATGGCCGTGTGGCCGTGATGCATTGTAAGATAGGTACCGTGTTCATAGTAGTTGATGATCGGCAGGTTGATAACAAACCCGAAGATGCCGGCGCCCAGGCCAGCCGGGATCAAAGCATATTGAAAGCCAAGACCGTGCACGGCATCTCCACCGATGACGGCAATCAACGCTGTGGCACCGCCGGGCGGGTGAAGGGTCTTGGTCAGGTGCATCAGGGCGATGGCCGATGAGACCGCAAGCGCAGCGGCCAGCCACGGCAATTGCCCCAGCAGTTGAAACGCCGCCACCCCCACAATGGCGGAAAGAACGTGGCCGCCGACCAGGTTTCGCGGCTGCGCCAGGGGGCTGCGGATGGCCCCGTAGACGAGTACGGCCGAGGCGCCAAAGGAGCCGATGATCATGAGCAGACCAGTGCGGTCCAACACGTTGTAATGCAAAAGGGCCACTGTCGCTATGCCAAGAAACGAACCGATCCAGGACCAGACGACTTCCGCATATCCGACCCGCGGCGGGCTCTGCGCACCGCCTGTCATTTTATTCCAATAAGCCATCGGCTATCCTTCTACATGAACACGCAATAAGATCTCACCAGATCCGAACGGGTCACGATTCCGATGAACCTACCGCCTTTATCCACGATGGGCAGGCGATTGATTCTCTCTTTCATGAACAGGTTCGAAATGTCGGCGATGGAAATCTGTGCCGATGCCGTAATGGCCGGCTGGGACATGATATCGTCCACGACGCTGTCACGCATCGGCGTGGCCACACACCCCCTGTTTTTGAGGCATTGGGCGATGACTTCCATGAACGAGTGGGTCCGCCCGGCGCCCATCATCCCGAGAAAGTCCTTCTCAGAAACGACACCGACGATTTTGCCTCGGCCATCGACCACGGGCGCACCGGAGATGCCTTTGTCGGCCAGGAATTGCGCAATATCGGCCAATCGCGTTCCCGCCTCGACAACATGGACCTGCTTTGTCATGACATCCGAGGCCTTCAATGCATTGAGCATCCGGTCCACGCCATGGGCGTAGGCCGCCCGGTAAATGGTTTTGAAATCCTCCGTGGTGATATCGAGGTAGCCGTGCATCGAGCGCATCGCCTCGAGAATATCTTCATCGTTGATCTCCACCGGAGGGCATTGTCGAAGATCACCACTGTTCATGGTTTTTTCTCCTTCATCTGCATATCTTTGATGGGTTGGTACGGTGCGTTGCCAGTGGGCAATGAAGCGATTTTTCAATTTGGCATCAATGGCGGTCGCTGTATTTGACTTAAGTCAATAGGATAGCGCCTTGTTTTTGCTATCCTGAACCCTCGGCCAGGTTCTCCATCGCCATCACCAAAGGCCGGCAGGATCGCCGCCGGCCCGTTACCCAGGGGAGAATCCCATGATCGCCACCCGGGCGCTTCAAACAGAGCATGCTTTGATCTTGAAGCAGTTGGACAATTTATCGACGGCCCGGGCGCGACTCGAATCGGGACGGTGGCCGCCTTCGGAATTATTCGCAATTGCCGTGGCGTTCGCCAGGAATTTTGCCGACCGGTTCCATCATGTCAAAGAGGAATTCGTCCTGTTCGGCGTTCTGGCGCGAAGGGAGGAAGGCCGTTTGGATTTGGAGATCGGCGCCCTTCGACACCAGCACGAATGTTGCCGAAACGCGATAACGGAAATGGACCGCGCGCTGAAGGGTTATGAAGCCCGGGACGAGATCGCCACCACGGCCCTGTTGACCCACCTGGCCGCCTATACGTCCCTGCTGCGGCGCCATATTCACCTGGAGGATACGATCTTTTTTCCCATGGCCGAAGCGGCCCTGACCCATGAAGACCAACGGAGCGTCACAGATTACTTCCATGAGGAAGAACTGCGCCTGAAAGGAAAAGACCTGCTGGTAAAAAGCCGGCAGCAGGTCAACACATTGCGGGAAATGCTCAGGCGGCAGCTTTAAGGCGGCATGAAAATGGCCGAATCGAAAATCAATTGCTGGCAGTACATGCAGTGCGGAAGAGAACCCGGCGGCGTAAACGTCGCGGCTCAAGGCGCGTGCCCGGCCGCCACGGATCTCTCCTATGACGGCATCCATTCGGGTAAATGCGCCGGACGATTCTGCTGGGCTGTTGGCGGAACTTTTTGTGGCGGGACCGTCCAGGGAACCTTTGCCAAGAAACGCGACCTGTGCACCAAATGTCATTTTTATCAACGCGTCCAGGCCGAAGAAGGGACGGCCAACCTGCGCACCAAGTTTCTGCGGTTTATCCAACCCGGCGGTTCGCTGCTCAAAGGACTGGAATATCGTCACATCCCCAAGGGGACCCGCTTCCTGCACCAGGGTGAAGACGTGCGGGCCGGCTATATCATCCAGCGCGGTGCCTGCATGAAACTCGTCGAAAAAGAGGGTCGCCTCCATCCGGCCGATCACTTCAACGAAGGAGATGTGGTCGGCTTTATCGCTTTGCTGACCAGTGAACCCCAGTCGGGCCACATGGAAGCCGAAACCGACATGGAGGTTTGGGTCATCGATAAGCGCAGATTGGACGACCTGTCCGACAAGGACCGCGATTTGATGTCCTTCTTAACCGAGATCGTCGCCGATCGTTTCGACTCCAGACGCCCCATTGCCAAACGGACCATCGGCTCGTATGTGGCCAACGATATTGTCGGCAGGGGCGGCTACAGCATCGTCTACAAAGGAATCCGTCCCGACACCCAACAATTCGTTGCCATCAAGATGCTGCGCCACCATATGGCCTTGCATCCCGATTTCTTGTCCAGTTTCCATCAGGAGGCACGGATTATCTCCTCCCTGCGCCATGATCACATCATACAAGTGTACGACATCGTGGAGCGGTATCGAACGGTGTTCATCATCATGGAGTACCTGGAAGGCGAAACCGTCAAAGATCTTCTGGCCAAACGCAGGCGCCTCTCCCCCGCCGATGCGCTGAACCTCCTGCGGCAAACCTGCAAAGCGGTTGCACATGCCCACGGCATGGGGTTGATCCATCGGGACCTCAACCCCTCCAACATGATGGTATTGCCCCATGACCGGTTAAAATTGATCGATTTCGGTCTGGCATGTGCCACCGGTACCGATGATTTGGAATTCGGCGGCAACCTGGCCTACCAGGCTCCGGAGCTTCTCGAGGGCAACCCGGCGGATGAGCGTAGCGACGTCTATGCGTTGGGTATCACGGCTTATGAAATGATCTGCGGCAGAATCCCCCATGGGGGCAAGGATATCCGGGAATTCATGCTGCGGCGGAAAACCGAGTCCATACCGGATCCCCGGACCCACACACCGATACTACCCGGCGCACTGCAACGGTTTATCGTAAAGGCTTGCCGCAAGGATCCGGCGCAGCGCTACGCCGATGCCCGCCAGGCGCTGGTGGACTTGTCAAAGCGGACGGCGCCATGAAGATGATACCGAACCGGCTGAAAACACGCATCGTCGATATAGCGGCCGAATCCCATATCGGCACTGTCCGCAAAACCAACCAGGACCGTTTCTTTCTGCGTGCATTTGCGGATGGGACTGTGTTCACGGCCATCGTCGATGGATTGGGCGGCGTACCGGCTGGGGATATTGCAGCCGACCTGGTCGTGCAGGCCCTGTCCCGGTTGGATGCCCTGTGCGCTGGTGAGGAAGAACGTCTACTGGCCAACCTGGCGATCCGACTGGACCGGGTCGTGGAAGCAGCACGAGAGGGCGATCCACTGATGGGCGGCATGGGCACCACCCTGATTCTGGTCTGGATCAAGAATGGCCGCGCCTTCTGGGTACATGTGGGCGACAGCCGATTGTACCTGCTGCGAAATCGGCGGTTACATCAGATTACGCGGGATCAAACCCTGGCCCGTTTCCTGCTGGCGGAAGGTGAAATCACCCCGGATCAAGCCAAGGCGCATTACTCCCGGCAGGTCATGAATCAGCATCTGGGCTGCGGCTATTGCGAACCGGAAACCGATGGTTTCACGCTGACGGAAGGCGACCTGCTGCTCCTCTCGACGGACGGTCTTCACCAAAGCGTGCCAAAGGGACAATTGGAACGCCTGCTCAATGGACACACCAGCACCGAGGATACGGTCCGGGCCCTTGTAAAAGCAGCGTTGGACGCCGGTGGCCGGGACAACATCACCGGTGTCATCGTAAAGATGAAAAGCCCTGCTCATCCTGCGACACATTCAGGCCGCCAAGGCCTAGACGACAAGAAACGATGAGCAGGCGGTCGAATTTACGACAATGGAGCATTCGCAAATTCCGTTAATAAACGTGCAGATTAATGACAGGCGTCTTATTATGGATAAACCGAATGGGGAAATGAAAATGGATACAGTCGAAAAAGTGAAGAAATCGCAGGTGGATGAAAAAGCAGTGGCGGGGAGATTGCACGATTATTTTTCGAAATTCAGCGGCGCCATTATCGCTTATAGCGGAGGAGTGGACAGCGCCTTGCTGGCCTATGCGGCCCACCGGGCCATGGGGGAACACATGGTTGCGGCCATTGCCGACAGTCCGTCCCTGGCCCGCCGGGAATACCGGTCGGCGGTGTCGTTTGCACAGGAACACGGGATCCCGCTTCAGATCGTCCGCACGGATGAGATGAAAAATCCGTTTTACCAGGCCAATGCGGGCAATCGCTGCTACTATTGCAAGAAAGCCCTGTTTGAAAAACTGGATGAGCTTCGCGACCAATTGGAAGACGCCCGGCCGCAAACTTCCTGGCCGATCCTTTACGGGGTCAATATGGATGATCTGACGGACCACCGTCCCGGTGCCCAAGCGGCCGAGGAAGCAGATGTTAAGGCACCCTTTACCGATCTGGGGATTGATAAAAAAACCATCCGGTCCCTGTGTGCATACTACGGCCTGGAGATTGCCGAAAAGCCGGCCATGCCCTGCATGTCCAGCCGGATTCAATACGGGGAGAAGGTGACCGAGGAGAAATTGAGCCAGGTGGAACAGGCCGAGGACTTTCTCTATGACCTCGGATTTCGAATTTTGCGGGTCCGCCACCACGGCGACACCGCCCGGATCGAGGTGATGCCGCAGGATTTCGACAAATTGCTGGAACTCCGGGAGGCGATTCTCGAGCGGTTCCAGGACATCGGGTTTATCTACATCTCCATGGATTTGAAGGGCTTCAAGAGCGGTTCACTCAATGCCGCCTTGGAGGATAAGTGATCGATACCGCTGCACCGGTTACCGCTGATCAGTTCATCGGTTCCTGCGCCTAAGCCAGCATATCCGGTATCTGCTTCACGGCCGCTTCGGTATCCATGAGCAGGCTCACCACCAGGTTGGCCTGGTGGTTGGCGGCGATGCCCACCCGGGGCGCCATCAATCCGCGGCCCGGCTGGGCAGCCATCACCAGATCACCCACGATAAAAATCTTCTCCCCCAAGCGCCGGGTCTGGATGCCGTTGCTGTCGCCATAGCCCGCAAGGCCTGAAGCGCCCACGGCAAAGGCCTTGGGCAGGGCGTCCGCCACCGTTTCGATGATCATCGCCTTGGCTTCGGCGCCATCGAAACACTCCACTACGATGGAAGCTGCTTTAAAAATATCCGGAATATTATCCGGCGTGAGGATCACCGTATGGGTCTGGACCTGAATATACGGATTGATGTGGGAGAGGATCTGGGCCATGGCTTCTGTCTTGGGCATGCCGATGTGTTCGATGAAGTAGTGCTGTCGGTTGAGGTTACTGGGTTCAACAATATCGAAATCCGCCAGAATCATGGTGCCGATACCCATGCGGGCCAAAGAGATGGCAACGGCCGAACCCAGCCCCCCTAATCCGGCCAAGCCGACGACTGCGGATTTCATCCGCTCATGCACCCCCGGTGTATGGCGGGCCACCATGAGCGCCTCCAGTTCATCGGCCTTGGGGGTTTCCCCCCGGCGGATCAGCACCACCTCATCCCCGTCTTTCAGCAGCGTATCCGGCTGCGACGGAAATCCGTTCACCACCAGTACATCGGCATCGGGCTTGAACTTGTCCCGCAATTCCGCGAGGGTGACGCCCTCCCGGACGGACCTGTCTTCTTCGTTGAATTTGATGGCGATTTGGTTGTCTGCCATGGGTTTTGACTCCTTATTTAAAGACCGGCGGAATCTTCGGGTTGTTATTTCAACATAATTAAGCCGATATCGGAAGTCAACGTCCAGACCACGGCTGATTTCAGGCATTCTATGGGCTTATTCATGTGCAGGCCTATCCAAATGAAAGGTACACCCCGTCATGGTCGGGCGTACATTTTTGAAGGCAGGACCTATCCCTTGCATTAATCGCTTCCGGCATGTAGGAAAATCACTACGGGCGCCTGGTTTCCGGCCATCTTTGTCAAGGTTAAGCTGAGCTCATCTAACTACCCTGAAATTTTAAGAAACTGTATAATATACCAGCGGAGGAGAACACGGAATGCGAGTTTACCTGTCATCGACCTTCGAAGATTTGGCAGAACATCGCAGGGTGGCAATCCAAATGCTACGGCAGCTCGGGCACGAAGTTGTTGCGATGGAAGATTATGTCTCAGAAAGTGCCGTACCCATCACCAAAGTACTTGAGGACGTCAAAGACTGCGATATCTTTATCTCCATCGTCGCTTGGCGCTATGGGTATATTCCGCCCAAAGCCCCCAAGCTAGCCAAAGCAAACTCCGGTAAAACATCGATAACCGAATATGAATATCGTCAGGCCACGGCCAGAAAAAAGAGTGTACTTGTGTTTTTGCTGGATGAACGCGCTGCCTGGCCAGCTCATTTTATCGATGGCGTTCGCAAACCCCAGATGGGTGAAGCAATCCTGAACTTCCGCGCCGAATTGCAACGCGAACGTCTGGTGAGCTATTTTACAACGCCCGACAGCCTCGCGTCGAGGGTAGCCGCTTCTATCGGCACAGTGGGGATGAGAAATGAGATGATGCGGCAGCTCGTCGCGCCGTTGGGTTCCAAAGAAACGGGCGTTTTTACCACTCCTGATTATCTGAGCGATAGCTATACAATGCCTATCGTCGAACTGGTTGTCGGGATGGTATCGACCGGATCGCTCAGGTCGGCCTTGCGTCGCATCCACCGCCAGGCCGACCTTTTCGAGAGACGTGTCCTGAGTCGTCCACCGGGCCCGGATGTCACGCAAACGGCAAGAAACTATCTCGAGGTTGAATGGAATAAAATAGTGGGTGCCAAACCCCTTGATTCTGTACCGGAATCAATGATTCAACAAGTTGTCAATGCGCCCAATCTTCGCTTGTGGCTGGGCGATTCGCTGATCGAAACACCGGTGAGGGTTGAAGATATCAAATCTGCCTCAGCGATCGACTTGCTCAGGATTCTTGATTATCCAAACGATTTTGTCCCTGTCGTCAGTTCCAAGCCCTCCAGGCGCCAAAAATTGCAACTGGTCGATAAACGTCAACTATCTGGCAGGCTTGCCCGGGAGTCCATCATTGAAATGCTGGATCGTCTGGGAGTACGATAGTGCAAGCTCAGTGACACCGGTGAACGCGTCAACGCCGCCCTCCAAGAGGCGGGAGGCTTGGAGTTGTTTGTATTACCGTGAGCAACGCAGGCGATAAAAACCAAAACAAATGCTGGCAGCGCTTCGATGGTTGCAGTTGCAATCCTGCCGCTGGCGGAACATTACATCCGGTTTGAAAACGACGAATTAGGACACACCACCGTTGAAGCTCTGTTTCTCTGCCGTAAATACCGTGCATTAAGCGGAGCAAGATAGGGAGTGCGAAAAAATGGAAAATGATACCAACATCTTGAATGCCATCGGCAGCACGCCAATGATAGAGTTGGTCCGCGTCGTTCCAGAGGGCTGTGCGCGCATACTGGTAAAGCTCGAAAGCCACAATCCCACCGGCAGCATGAAAGATCGCATGGCACGTGCCGTTGTTGCCGGTGCCGTTTCTCGCGGCGCGCTGACGCCCGGCGGCACTGTGGTTGAGTACACAGGCGGAAGCACAGGCACGTCACTCGCCTTTGTGTGTGCCGCAATGGGATATCGCCTGTCCATTGTCACCTCCGATGCTTTCAGCCGCGAAAAGCGGGATCATATGCGCGCCCTCGGGGCCGATGTTCTTGAACTCCCCAGCGAAGGGGGACGTACCACCAAAGCGCTTATTCAGCGAATGATGGCCAAAGCAGAGGAGTTGAGCCTCTCCTCCAATGCTTTCTTTGCAGATCAATTCAACAATTCTGATGCCGCTTCCGGTTATGCATCCATGGCCGAAGAAATATGGGATCAGTCCGGCCGAAAAGTGGATGCTTTCGTTCAATCGGTGGGTACGGCGCAATGCATCACCGGTGTGGCCGGAGCTTTGCGCAAGCTCAACGGCGCGGTTCATATTGCCGCGGTGGAACCCAGCGAATCTCCGGTTCTCGCCGGAGGGGCGCCCGGTCCCCACAAGATTGAAGGCGTCGGTCCGGGATTCATTCCGCCGATCTGGACAGCCGATCTGGCGGATGAGATCGTTCAGATTTCGACTGCTGATGCAAAGGATATGGCCCGCCGATTGGCGAAGGAAGAAGGGCTATTTGCAGGCACCTCATCCGGTGCCAACATTTTAGCCGCCATTCAGGTTGCAGCCCGTCTGGGCGCCGGAAATACTGTGGCCACCATTGCCTGCGATACGGGTCTGAAGTATCTTTCCACCGATCTATACACGTCTGCTTAAGAAGGTGTCGAAGCAGCCCATAGACAGCCACGTTGCCCGTTCTTCGTTCGAAGCCGGCCTGAGGATGGACCAACCGTCCGGATGATAATCCACAATGCAGAAAACGCGTTTTAGACCATCGCTTGTTGGTCGCTGAAATGGACGAAGCGGCTCTTGATCAACAATAATTGACGCTTATTTTATAGGTATTCCGGAGCAACGTGCATAGGGCATCCAGATGCCCCGAGTTTCCATTCTGGCACATCCCCTTGCTCCGGTTCCTATTATGAGAAAGGCCGCCAATTTATTCCTATACAACATGCTGTATTAACAGTAACATTGACACATAGACATCAGTTTGCCATACTCTGGGCGAAGCGCGTCATCTCCTATCTTTCAATCGACCCCATGGATCAGCGAGAAACAGCTATGCCCGATCATTGCAACGACACCCCGCCGGCCCGACTTCGCGGCGTCAATCTTGGCGGGTGGCTTTTGTTGGAAAAATGGATGACACCGAGTCTGTTCATGGGGCTTGTGGCGGCTGACGAAACCACCTGGTGCGCGGAATTGGGCGCCGAAGCGGCGGAGCGGCTGCGCAGTCACTGGGAGAATTTCATCACCCAGGCGGATTTCGAATGGCTGGCAGGGCTCGGCATCAACACAGTGCGCATTCCAGTCGGCCACTGGATCTTCGGCCCGCCCTACCCCTATCATCCCAAGTACGGCGCCAACCCCCATCCTTTTGTCGAGGGCGGCATCGACGTGCTGGACCGTGCGCTGGATTGGGCCGCGACGTGCGGGCTTAAGGTCATCATCGACCTGCATGCGGCGCCCGGCTGCCAGAACGGCCTGGATAACGGCGGCATCCGGGATGTGTGCGAATGGCACACCCGCGAGGAATATGTAGCGCACACCGTAGAGGTGCTTGGACGACTGGCCCGGCGGTATTGCAGCGCGACCGCCTTGTACGGGATCCAGATCCTCAACGAACCGCACAAGGATCTGCCCACCGGCCTGCTCAAGGACTTCTACCTGAGCGCCTACCAGGCGATCCGCGAACACTGTCCTCCGGACCGCGCGGCGGTGGTCTTCCACGACGGCTTCCGCTCCCATCGCGAGTATCTCGGCTTCATGCAGCCGCCGGAGTATGAGAATGTGATCTACGACCTGCACCGTTACCAGTGCTTCGAACCATCGGAGATCGGGATGGATATTCACGAGCACCTGCACGTGGCGGGGGTGCTGCGGCGTAAGGAGGCCGATGAAATCCAAGGGGAGCTGGGTCTGCCCGCCATCGTGGGGGAGTGGAGCCTTGGGTTCGATCCGGAATATGTGGCGCTCTGGCCCGGGCCGTTCAACCACGCCCTGCGAAACATGAATGCATACCGGAAAGAGCTGGCCTATCGTGCGTTCGCTGCAGCCCAACTGATGTCGTTTGAACACTACCACGGCTGGTTTTTCTGGAGCTACCGCACCGAGACCACACCGGAATGGAGTTTTCGCCACTCCATAGAGCGCGGCTGGTTGCCGCACCGGTTCCGGTAATGTAATGTATTATTCCTTATCGGCCTGATGGCCCTCGGGAGGGAGATGCAGGTACAAAACACAGACAGCGTCATGGGACGCCTTCGCCGCCGGCTGGATGACCTGCCTTTGGGACTGGCACCCCTGCTCATCGCCGGCATGGGCCTGATCGCCGGTCTGTATCTGCTCATCCATCCGGTCCACCGCACCCGGGCCGATCTCTCCTTGTGGACCTTCGGCGCCCTCCATTCTGATGCCTATCAGGAGGCCGCCAGACGATTTGAAGCACAGTCCGGACGAAAGGTGGACGTGCAGCTGATCAACTACAATGCGGTCAACCAGAAGCTGCGCTCGGCGCTCTGGGCGGCCGTGAACGTTCCCGATCTGGTGGAGATTGAAAAAAGCGCGGCCGGGGGGTTTTTCCGGGGCCCCCTGAACAAAGTAGGCTTTCTCGACCTGAAACCCTACCTGCAGCGTGACGGCATTCTCGGGCGGATTCCACCCAACACCCTGGCCACCTACACCGATCGGGGAGCGGTTTTCGGCGTGCCCCACGATATCCATCCGGTGATGCTGGCATATCGCGCCGACATCGTGGATCCCTATCTGGCCCGGCGCGGCAAGCGCATGGAAGAGTTGGCCACCTGGGACGATTTCTTTCGTGAATTGAAGGGACTGCTGGTGCCCGAAGGGCGTTACCTGCTCCAAATCGAACATGGGGATGCCTTCGCCTTCCAGATCTTCCTGATGCAGCGCGGCGGCGGGGTCTTCGGGCCTGGCGGCCGGCTGCGCATGGACGATGAGACCGCGGTGCAGACCATGCTCTGGATGATCCCCCTGGTGGCGGCCTCCGGCGACAAGCAGGTGGCCGCCTCCCTGGGCAACTGGGACCCGTCGTTCTACCGCGGCCTTATCGAAGGCTACTACATCGCCGTGCTCTGTCCCGACTGGCGCTCCTCCCAAATCCAGACCTTTGCCCGGGAGCTGCACGGCAAAATGCGACTGGTGCCCCTGCCCGCGCCCGCGCCGGGCGGCCTGCGCACCAGCCAGAGCGGCGGCACCATGCTGGGCATCGCCCGCTCATCCAAAGATCCGGAGCTGGCCTGGCGCTTTGCCAAGGAGATCTACTACGGCTCGCCCCGGCAGCACGGACGCCTGTTCCGCACCACCAACATCCTGACACCGGATCGCAACGCCTGGGGCGACCCGGCCTATCACGAACCGCGACCCTATTGGAGCAATCAGGCGCTGGGAGAAGAATTCATCGCCCTGGCCGACCAAGTGCCGCCGTTCTATTCCAGCGGATTCCTTCCAACGGCGGTGGCCAAGCTCAACGAAGCCATCGTCTCCTGCTACGGCCGCTACCGCTCCCACGGGGCGGACGGTTTCGAAGCCTATGTCCGCCGGCGGCTGAAATCGGCGGCCGACTATGTGCGTGCCCAGATGGCCCGCGAACCCGACTGGGATGCCAAGGAGGGATCATGAGGCGGCACGCTTCCCGCACCACGCCCTATCTCTTTTTGGCACCCTTTATCCTGAGCTTCCTGATCTTCGGCGCCTATCCCATCATCCGCAGCCTGGTCCTCTCCCTCTATATCACCTCGGGACCGGAGGCCCAGCAATTCGTCGGCCTGGACAACTACTTCTATCTTCTCAAAGATCCCGATTTCTGGACCGCCTTCCGCAACACCGCCACCTTTGCCCTGGGCAGTGTCGTGCTGCAGCTGCCCCTCAGCCTCGGTCTTGCGATCCTGCTCAACCGCCCCGAAATCCGCGGCCGCAATGTCTTCCGATTTATCTTCTTTTCACCCAACCTCATGGGTCTGGTCTTCTCCGCCCTGCTCTTCATGCTGATCCTGGCACCCAAGTTCGGCCTGCTCAACGCCGCCCTGCACGGCTTGTTCGGCCTGCCGGCCACCACGCGCTGGCTCTCCACCCCCGCCCTGGTCATGCCGGCGCTCATCATGGTGGCCCTGTGGCTCTATACCGGCTTCAACATGGTCTATTTTCTTGCAGCCCTTCAGTCGGTAGACGCCGAGCTGTATGAGGCCGCCACCATCGACGGGGCCGGCCGGTGGTCGCAGTTCTGGCATGTTACCCTTCCCGGTATCAAACCGGTCCTGATCTTTGTGGTGGTGCTCTCCACCATCGGCTCGTTCCAGCTTTTCGAGCTCGCCTTTCTATTGCTGGGCAACGGCTCGGGGCCCGACCAGGCCGGCCTGACCATCGTCATGTACTTGTACCAGAACGGATTTCTCGGCGGCGACCTGGGCTACGCCTCCGCCATCGGATGGACCCTGGCGGCCATGGTGCTGCTCCTGTCCATGGTCCAGTTACGCATCACCGGATTGGGAACGGAGGAGACCTGATATGCGGCGGATCGTCATTTACGGCATTTTGATCCTGGTATCGATCCTCTGCCTGGTGCCCATGGCCTGGCTCGTGGCGTCGGCTTTCAAATCCAACGCCGATTTTCAAGTCTATGCCTTTACGCCGCCCGTGGAGCGTCTGACCCTGGGAAATTTCCCCAGCCTCTTCGAACAGATGCCGTTCCTGCGCTTCATGATGAACAGCTTCTTCGTGGCCGGTGTGACGGTCATGGCCCAGTTGTTCTTTTCCGCACTGGGCGGGTTTGCCCTGGCCAAGTACGATTTCGCCGGCAAGAAGACGATCATGGGGGTGATGATCGCCACCATGATGATTCCGGGACCCGTGCTGCTGGCGCCCATGTACGAGCTGATCTACCACTTGGGGCTCATCGACAGCCACCTGGGATTGATCGTTCCGGGCATGGTCAATGTTTTCGGTATGTTTCTCTTTCGCCAGTCCATGCTGTCGGTTCCCGATGAAATGCTCCAGGCCGCCCGCATCGACGGCTGCAATGAATTGCAGATCTTCTGGCACATGGTGCTGCCGGTCAGCCGGCCCATCATCGGCGCCTTCTGCCTGATCGCCTTCATGGGAACTTGGAACAGCTTCCTCTGGCCGCAGATCATTTTACAGACCAGCGACCGCTTCACCCTGCCCATCGGGCTCAACCAGATGGTCGGCGTCTATCAGACCGACTATGGCGCCATGATGGCCGGCACCCTGCTGGCT
Source organism: Desulfobacteraceae bacterium (assembly GCA_037387725.1). Taxonomy (GTDB): domain Bacteria; phylum Desulfobacterota; class Desulfobacteria; order Desulfobacterales; family Desulfosarcinaceae; genus JARRKU01. The sequence continues at coordinate 9,137 of JARRKU010000003.1, read as the reverse complement.
GTGCTTCCGGTGGTGGTGCTCTTCTTCATCCTGCAAAAAGAATTCATCGCAGGGCTAACCAAAGGCGCAGTAAAAGGCTAAGCTATGGCAGACATTGCATTCCAAGGCGTGAATAAAATCTACCCCAACGGGTTCCAGGCCATCCACGACCTGGACCTGGCCATCGCGGATGGCGAACTGCTGGTCATGGTGGGCCCCTCGGGCTGCGGTAAATCCACCACCCTGCGTATGCTCGCCGGGTTGGAAGCCATCACCGACGGCGATCTGCTCATCGGTGGCCGGCGGGTCAACGACCTGCATCCCCGGGAGCGCAACATCGCCATGGTCTTCCAGAGCTATGCGCTCTACCCCCATAAGACGGTGCTGGGCAACATCGAGTTTCCCCTGCGCATGGCCAAAGTGCCGGCTGAAGAGCGTCGGGACAAGGCCCTCAACGTGGCCCGCATGCTGGAACTGGAAACGTTGCTGGAAAACAAGCCGGGCTTGCTCTCCGGCGGCCAGCGCCAGCGGGTGGCCATGGCGCGCGCCCTGGTGCGCGACCCGGTGGCCTTTCTCATGGATGAGCCGCTCTCCAACCTGGACGCCAAACTGCGGGTCCAGATGCGGGCCGAAATCGCCGCCCTGCAACAGCGCACCGGCACTACCACCGTCTACGTCACCCACGACCAGGTGGAGGCCATGACCATGGGCGACCGCGTGGCGGTTTTCAATGACGGCTATCTGCAGCAGGTGGATACGCCCCAGCAGCTCTTCGAACGGCCGGTCAACACCTTTGTGGCCGGTTTCATCGGTTCACCCAGCATGAACCTTATCCCATCGCAGGTCGCCGCTTCCGGCGACGGCCTCTCCCTGACCCTGGCCGGGGAGCCCATCGCCCTGGGTGATGGGCTGGAAACCCGGTTCGCCGATCCAGGCGATTCGGCCGGGCAAGTGGCCCTGGTCGGCCTGCGCCCCGAAGACGTGATCGATCCCCAGCAGGCCGGGGAGGGAAAGCGCCTGCACGGTCGGGTAGCGCTCACCGAATTGCTCGGCCGCGAGCAAATGGTGTACCTGGATCTGCGTGACGGCACACGGCTGGTCGCCCGCCTGCATGCCGACCACCGGTTGCGAACCGGTGAAGAGATCGCCGTCGGTATCGATCCGTGCCGCCTCTATCTGTTTCGGGCCGACGGCCGGGCGCTGGCCTACCGTTGAAAACCCTTGATTGCGCAGGGGAAGCTTCAAAGGAATACAAGGGCATGCGAACGGATGCGATGTGCGCTGCAGCTGATTTTGGATGCTGGCGTATACCCCGGTATTTAGATGCGATAGTCGTCTGTGGCTGCGCTCACTTCAATTGGCTGTCTTTATTGCCGCGTCGATTGAAGCCACTTGTCGTCGTTTGCTTTTTTTCCAGATCAGCCTGGCACCCCACGCATAGCCGGACGCCTGGCACGGCCTTGCGCCGGGCCTCCGGAATAGCGTCATCGCACACCTCACAATGGGTTAAGCTTGCCCCCTCAGGCAACCGACTCCTGGCCAGCTTGACGGCGTCATTAACACTGGCATCAATCTGTTGCTGAACATCCCCGTCACGGGACCAACCGACAGCCATGGCCTTCTCCTGTCGATAACTTTCCCCGGTTTGATGGAAACTAAAAAGGAAAGTCTTTTAGCTCAATTGTTCGAGAGATAGACACCGGAACTCCAATGAAAAAAGATAAAAGATAAGAACTTGCTTTTTGCACGGCTGAGTATGCCAAGCCAGCGCTCGTGAGTCAATATCCTTGTCGATCCCCAATTGTAATTTGCTCCCGAATTTGGCAAGATTTCCAAGCGCGGTGATTAAATCGTTGTCTCTGTGCTCTTTGAGTCATTAGAGACGGCTCATTTTGGTTGATTCATTGGGAATTACTGAGAAGGAGAACGGATGACCATTTTGTATCGCATCCAAACCGTTCGCGACAGCGGAGATCGCCTCAGCCCCATCGGATCGCTTGCTATGGACCGTAGCGATCAGCCCCATCTGCCCCTGATCGATGTGGATGTCAACCGGTCCTGCCAGGAGATTCTCGGATTCGGCGGCGCCTTTACCGAAAGCGCCTGCCATGTGCTTTCCCGCCTGCCGGATAGCGAACGCCAAAATGTCCTGCGGGCCTATTTCCATCCCGACGATGGCATCGGCTACCGGTTGGCCCGCACCCACATCAACTCCTGCGACTTCAGCCTGGAGAACTGGTCGTGCTGGGATGCGCCCGGAGCGGACCTGGATCTCTCCCGCTACGAAAAGGCCATTTTTCCCATAATCCGGGAAGCGCAGGGCATGGCCGCAACCCCCATCCGGTTGCTGGCATCACCGTGGAGCCCTCCGGCGTGGATGAAAACCAACGGACAGATGACCCAGGGCGGCTACCTGCTGCCCGCATACCGCAATGCATGGGCCGAGGCGATCTGCGATTGGACCCGGGGCTGCGAACAGGCAGGCATCGACATATGGGGCCTGACCGTGCAGAACGAACCGGCGGCCACCCAGGTGTGGGAATCCTGTTTGTACTCCGCCGAAGAAGAGCGCGGCTTCGTGCGCGACCACCTGGGCCCGGCCCTGCACGGCGCCGGATTGGACCATCTGCGCCTGCTGATCTGGGACCACAACCGCGATCTCGTCTTCGAGCGGGCGCAAGCCGTCCTATCCGATCCTCAGGCCGCCCGGTATATCTGGGGCACGGGAATCCACTGGTACAGCGGCGACCAGTTCGAAAATCTCGACCGGCTGCACCGCGCCTTCCCCGACAAGCACTTGCTCTTCACCGAAGGCTGCTGGGAAGGCGGCGTAAAGCCCGGCCGCTGGGACCGCGGCGAGCGCTATGCCCATCACATCATCGGAGATCTGAACAACTGGACTGAAGGGTGGCTGGACTGGAACCTGGTCCTGGATCAACACGGCGGCCCCAATCACGTGGGCAATTGGTGCGACGCACCGATCATCGTGGACACCGAACAACGCACCTGGACCCGCCAGAGCTCCTATTGGTACATCGGTCATTTCAGCCGCTATATGCACCCCGGTGCACGGCGGCTGTTCAGCACCCAGGCCGACAACGGCCTGGAAAGCGTCGCCGCCCGGAACCCGGACGGCGGAGTGGTCGTCGTGATCTGCAATGCCGGTGGTGAACCGCTCACCGCAGCACTGCGCATCGACGGCGTATGGACCGAGCTGACCGTGCCGGCCCATGCCATTCAAACCCTGCTTACCCCAAGGTTGCAGCATTAGGCCTTAGCGACCATCGGTAGCGCAGCGCTATAATTTGCGCTCATGGCTCTGGGCTCTTAAGGCCAGTGGCGGTCCAAGGATTTCCGCCATGACAATGGCCTTGCGCAGTTCATTCTTCTTAATGGGCACAAGGATACCCAACGACTTTCGATGCCGTCGCATCGGCTGCCTTGTCACTTCGGCGATCAATGGCGCTTCCACTGGCCGCTTTGCCTTCCTGCGATTGGAAGAGGCCGGATGTTTTTTCCATACCGCCACCGGTTCTTCCACAAAGTCCAGCTCCAGTCCTTTGCTTTCGACGGAAGCGGGCCGGGGCTTTATCGTGGTGGTTTCATCCATCAATTCGCGCCATTGGTCTGCTGTGGGCGCATCGTCCCCTTTAGATTGCGACTCGACGCGTTTCTGGAGATCATCGAGGAACGCATTGAGCCTTTCAATCCACCCACCGGCGCCCTTGGGTTTAGCACCCTGGCCCGATTTCGGCTTGTTCTTGAGCTTTCCCAGAAGCGATAGAATCGCAATGAAGATGATGATCAGGGTGAAAATCGAATCAAAGTCCATTGTCCGGTCCTTTATTCCGTCTTTTCATCAGGCGCCCCGATGGTATCCCTCATCTGGGTGTCTGCTTCGATGTTTTTCATACGGTAGTAATCCATTATGCCGAGGTTGCCCTGCATGAATGCATGGGCCATGGCCAATGGTACCCGGGATTCGGCTTCAACGACCTTGGCGCGCATCTCTTCCACGCGGGCTTTCATCTCCTGCTCCTGGGCGAAAGCCATGGCGCGCCGCTCTTCAGCCTTGGCCTGGGCGATTTTCTTGTCCGCTTCCGCGCGGTCGGTCTCCAACTCGGCCCCGATGTTTTTGCCCACGTCCACGTCTGCAATATCGATGGACAGGATTTCATAGGCCGTTCCGGCATCCAGGCCTTTTTCCAGCACACGTTTGGAGATCATGTCCGGGTTTTCCAACACCATTTTATGGGTGTCGGCCGAGCCGATGGTGGTGACAATGCCTTCACCGACCCTGGCGAGGATGGTTTCTTCACCGGCCCCGCCCACCAGCCTATCTATGTTGGCCCGAACCGTGACCCGGGAGATGGCTTTGAGCTGGATGCCGTCCTTGGCCATGGCGGCGATCATGGGGGTTTCGATCACCCTGGGATTAACGCTCATCTGTACGGCCTCGAGCACATCCCGCCCGGCAAGGTCGATGGCGGCCGCCCGGTTGAACTCCAGTTCGATATTGGCTTTGTCCGCCGCAATCAAGGCCTGTACCACCCGGGATACATTACCGCCGGCCAGGAAGTGGGACTCCAGCGAGTTGGTTGAAAAATTGAGACCGGCTTTTACGGCCATGATTTTGGAGGTTACGATGAGTTTCGGCGGCACTTTCCGGAAACGCATAAAGACAATATTGAACAATCCGACCCGGGCGCCCGACACCAGGGCCTGCACCCAAAGCGAGATGGCGGAACCGACAAAGAAGAGCAGCACGATAATGGCAATGGCGATAATCACAAGAACAATCAAGTTGGTTTGCATAATTTCTCCTATAAAGCTTTTATATGCAACATTGGGGTTTATGTATCTTTTTGTTTGACGACAATCTGGTTGCCTTGGACGGCGATGACGACAATGTCGGTCTGTTTTTCCAGATATTCTCCCCTTGTGACGACATCCAGGCGCTCATCATCGAAGCGTGCGACGCCGGAGGGCCGCAAGTCGGTGACGGCAGTGCCCTGGCGTCCCAGATACGCATTGTCTTCTTCAGACTGGGACGTCACACCGTCGGCTTTGGAAAGCTGCGTTTGCAGCGTTACAGGTGATTTGGCAAGAAACTTGATTCCGAAGTAGACGAGGATGGGGATCAGAATCAAGTCGGCTATGATGAAAGCCATGCCGGCTGAAGAAGAAATCTCCACAAACACCAGGTAGAGCGAATACCCAAAAAGGCCGGCCGCCAGCAGTGAGAGCAGGCCGCCCGAAGGCAGTATGATTTCGGCGATGATCACCACAATACCGATCAGCTGAAGAATGGCGGGTAAGTAATACGATTTATTCATCTCGATCTGTCCGGTCAACGATTATTCGGGTTCCTGCGATCTTAACAACGCGAATGCCAGCGCCTTTGGGCACGAATTCCCCCCGCGTCACAACATCGCAGCGTTCTCCGTCAAAATCCGCCTTGCCTGACGGGCGCAGCAGGGTCAGGGCGGTTCCTCTCTGGCCCACCACAATGTCGGACTGGGTGGCGGGCAACGCCATTCGGGCGTCGGCAAGGGTGGCATCCAGATAGGGCCCGTCGACGGTCCGGGAGAGCCGCGGAAATATATAGCGCAAAACGAATAGCGCCAGCAGAAAAGAGCCTAAAGCGGCGCTGAACACTTTAAGGGCATTGTTGATCAGCAACGCTTTTTCCCAGGGAAGTTCCGGATCGGGAACGACAAAATCCTGCAGGCTGAGCAGCAGCCCGGCCGTAATACACAAAATGCCGGCGATCCCGGAAATACCGAACCCCGGCAAGACAAACATTTCAAACCCCAGTAGGATGATGCCGATCAAAATAATCAGCATTTCCGTAAAATCCGCCAGACCGACCAGGTATTGATTGAAAAACACCAGGACCAGGCACGCAATGCCCAGAAGACCCGGCACACCAAAGCCGGGTGATTTGATCTCTATATACAGCGCACCCAGTCCGATCAGCATCAGAATGGGACTGACTTTGCCGATGATACTCACCAAATTTTCAGACCAGCTCTCTTCGATACGGGTCACGGCCTTGCCGGCGACGCCCATATTTCGCAGCATCTCATCAAGATTGACAACGCTCATGGATGAAAAACCGAGTTCCAATGCTTCGACATCATCCATGGTGAGCAGTTCACCTTTGGCGACAATTGTCTTTTTCGAATCGATGCGGTCTTTGCGCTCCTTTTCCAGATCCGCGTACTCCTGAGCGTCCATGTATACAACGCCGCCGTCGATCTTGACCTGGTAGACCTCCATGTCCATGGTCACCATGGCTTCAGCCAGAACGGCCGGGTATCCGTTTCGTTTGGCCAGGGTTCGGAATTTGGCCCGGAGCGGCGACTGAAACTTCTCGCCCATCATCTTGGCGCCTTCATTGGAATAGGTGATGGGTGCGCAATCGCCGATGGTGGTATTGTTTTTCATCACCAGCTGATTGCAGGCCAACGATATCAGGGCGCCGGCCGAGATGGCCTTGTTGGTGACGAATGCAACGGTTCTGGCGTTCTTCACATTGATCAGAGCTTCGACCATCTCCAAGGCCGAATCCACACGGCCGCCGAAGGTATCCATCTCGATGACAATGAGAGCATCTTCTGTATCCGGAATATCCCGCAAAGCCCTCCTCAGAAAAGCCGCCATGCCGGGTTCGACATCACCCGAGATGGGAATGACAAACACTTTTGAAGCAACTGGCATGTCTTTTTCAGCGCTGCCGGGTACAACCAATGCCGCCAATAGCGAGGCCAAAACAGGCCAGATCAATATTGCACGATATTGTTTCAATTCCATCCCCATAAATTTGTGAAGCCCATGGATACCATGGGCCTACGGTATCAAGATGCTACTTTGTCACAAATGGCAAGTCAAGCGTAAAGACTTGAATTTAAGATACTTATAATAGAAATACCGGCACCTCCCCAAAAGCCAATTCGCGGTCCCTTCAAGCATGCCCGGCCTGACAAATTACGTCAAATCACCTGCCCAAGTTTGTCAATCCAACGACGGCCTGACGATCTTCCAACGCATTAATACTTTGATATTATTCATAATTTATGAACGGCTATCAAAATGGCATAATTCTTGAGTTGTTAATTACAGGCCTGTTGCGGATACCTTCATCATCGGAGATCTTCGTGAACAACAACCTGATATTACATCACAATGATTACAGCATTGGTGAAAAGCGGTGCCTTTCAATGGCCGCACTGCTGCTGATCTGTTTGTGGGCCTGGTTTTTGGTCTTGAATGTCGGGTCTGCTGAGGCCAAAGAAGGCGTCGCCTACCGGGCCGTAGATACGTCTCCGGTTCAAATCCGCCAACAAGACGGCCGCTTCGTCCTGTACCGCGGCGTAGAACCCTACTATGTCAAAGGTGTGGGTGGAGATCGTTTCCTGGAGAGCGCTGCGGCCGCCGGTGCCAATTCCGTCCGAACCTGGGGTTCCCAAAACGCAGCGGCCATTCTCGAACGAGCGCACCGCCTCGATATGACCGTCCTGCTGGGTATCTGGCTCTCCCATGACGCGGAGGACTACCTTAGCCCGGAATACAAGTGCAGCGTCATCGACGAAGTGCTGGCCGTACTGGAACAATGCAAAGATCACCCGGCGCTTTTGATGTGGTCTGTGGGCAACGAAATCAATCTGGACGGTGCGGATACACCGGAAGCATGGAGATTTGTCAACGACCTGGTCCGGCTGATTAAATCTCATGACCCCAACCACCCGGTGATCTCGGTTGTCTCCTACAGCGACCAGGTCTTCAACAGCATTGCCCGCTATGCGCCGGACCTCGATGCCGTGGGGGTCAATGCCTATGGCGCCCTGCCCAAAGTGCGCACCGCCATAGATCGTTCCGCCTATAGCGGGCCCTATTTGATCACCGAATGGGGTACGGATGGACACTGGGAAGCGCTTCAAACGTCATGGGGCAGCCCCATCGAACCCACCAGCGCAGAAAAGGCTGAACTGTTTAAAAAGCGCTATATGCAAGACATTCTGACCAACCATGACCTCTGCCTGGGCTCCTATGTCTTTCTCTGGGGCCAGAAACAGGAGCGCACGCCCACCTGGTACAGCATGTTCATCGAAGAGATCCCCGGTCTCCCCCTGCAAAAAGCGTCCGGTCCGCAAGTGGATGTCATGGGATACAGCTGGACAGGCTTCTGGCCGGCCAATCGGGCGCCGGAGGTTTCTACCATGACCATCAACGGCCTCGCAGCGGACGGCGGTATCACCCTGGCAACCGGACAACCGCTGGTCGCTGCGGTGGAGGCACGCGATCCGGATGAGGATCAGCTGACCTATGTATGGGAATTGCTGAAAAAACCTGAGACGTTAGGCATGGGCGGCAGCTATGAGCCCCGGCCGGCTCGCATCGGAGGGGTGGCCCAAGGCCCCCGCCCGTGGCTGGGCTTATCCGCTCCGGAGACCACCGGCGCTTACCGTCTGTTCGTCTATGTGCTGGACGAGAACGGCCACGTGGGCACGGCCAACATTCCCTTCCAAGTGACCAGCTACCAGGCACACGAAGAGATCGCCACACCCCAGGCATCCGCACCTGAAGGCTAATGGCTTCGTAATCCGTCAAATTTTTGTACGCCTCTGGCGGATCCTTTGCGACATACCTCTTGAAAAGAATCCTTGCAGGTGTCCATCGCCATCAAAGCTTGCGCTTACCGCATATTCTCAGCTATGCTCATCTATTGATCTGAGATGATCTGAACCCCGACCTAAAGCAATAATCTCGCTTTCTCCGACCACCGACCTGAGGGTACTGTGATCAAAAATCCATCGCCAGAATGTAGGCGTTTCGGAGAACGCATGAAAGATACAGGGACAATTTGTGGAAACAAGCGAAGGTAAAAGAGGGGGCGGCGCTTTCCAGGATAGCGCCACACGCAATCGAGCCGCGAAGAATCGAAGGAAGCTGAGGGCACAGCCATCCGATCCAATGGAAATGGCCCATCTCGGACATTGGGAATACGATGTTGAACAAGACCGGTTCACCTTCAACGACCAATTCTACAAAATATTCCGCACCACGGCTGAGCAGGCCGGGGGATACTTTATGACATCTGAGGAATACGCCAAACGATTTGTTCACCCTGATGACAACGAAATGGTCAGAAAAGA
>JARRKU010000002.1:0-119530 GCA_037387725.1 Desulfobacteraceae bacterium | reverse complement strand
CCGTGGACGCCCGGCCCTGAGCCTCCCCCGCGGGTTCCATCGATTCCTGTGCCGCCTTGGTTCAGTTCCTTTACGCTGGCAAGATCGGCCTTTATCATATTTTTGGATACCTCTGTCGGATTGGACAGAAGGCTTTTAATATTCAAGGTGTTAGCGAATTCTTCGGTAAGGATAGTCTCCAGAAGGGTGTCCATGAACTTCTTGCGACTTTCGCTGTCGTCATCCTCCATGGAAGGGGTCACCTGTTTAAGGGCTTCGCGGGATACGACCTGATCATCCTCCGTTACTTTTTTATACAGCACATGATTGACTTTAATATTGTATGCGCCTTTCCTCACCAGCTCCTTCTTGACCGATTCGGCATTGGTTTCGGTCGTCATAGCGGAGAAGATATCGATGAAGATATCGATTTCACTTTCCGTCAGGCCGGTCTCCAGTGATACGGACTGTAGGCCATGCATTTTGAACAATTGGGCGATGCGTTTAACATTGATGCGTGGATCGAGTTGCTCCTCATCCACATAGAAGAGTTCCCGGTTGAGGATAAAAACCACCGGAGAAATCTGGTTGAACAGTATTTCAGCCCATTTATGCACATCTTTGATGGAATCCTGGACCATGGGATGATTTTTTTGGTACATCAAACTGCGGTTGAGCAATAGCGCGAAAGTACGCCCGAATCTCGCCAGCTTGTCTTTCAGTGTGGTGGTATCCATATATTCCCTCTTTTCTGAATTAGGGACGCCTTTACGGAACTACTTCAGGTGCCGGGCCATGTATTCCTCGATATCGTCGCTAAATTCGCGACACGTCGCATATCGCCGGTGCTTGTTATAGGACACTGCCTTCATCACGATCTTGTCCAAAAACGGTTTTACAGCAGGATTCATTTCAGACGGTTTTCGCATAAAGATACGATCCTGCAACCGGAGCTTGATTTTAAGTAATTTCAAAGCGGTGTCATATGGGGGGTAAGGCAGGCGGCCGCAGAGCATTTCAAAGAGCATGACCCCGGCGGCGTAAACATCGGCGCTGCTGTCGACAATGCCCGATAAAATCTGTTCGGGCGCCATGTATGTGGGGGTTCCTACCATGACGCGGGCGTCTTCACCTGATCCTTCATAAGACCTGGCCACGCCAAAATCGGTGATTAACGGGCGGTGCGAATGCTCTTCGATGAGAATATTGCCCGGTTTGATGTCCCTGTGAATAATGCCCAAGCCATTGGCATAGTCCAAAGCATCCAAGACCTTGACGATTATGCTGAGAGCGTCTTTGAGCGGCATCATGCGTTTGGACGGTATCACGTTCTTCCGGCTTCGGCGAATATAATGGGACAGAGAGGCACCTCGCACCAGTTGCATGGTAAAAAAGAGAAAATCGTCTGTTTCACCGACTTCGTACACTGGAATGATGCAAGGATGCGATAAAAAAGCGGCTGACTGGGCTTCCTGCTGAAAGAGACCTGAAATCTTTGGAGTGAGAAATACTTTGGGGAGAATTTTGACGGCAATCTGTCGCTTGAGTGTTTTTTGGTATGCGACAAAGACGACGGACATGGAGCCCTGGTCCAACTTTTTCAGCAAGACAGAGGTGCCGACCTCTTGCCCGATCAGGGGGTTGAAATCAAAGTTTTTGAGATATGCCACACATCCCTCTAAGGTGTTGTGATTATTGATCCCTTTAATTGTTCTTTTGCGCCAGATAAAGCTGAAGCTCAACCGGACCGACCCGAATGATGTCGTGATGGTTGATGCGCGTCGGCTCGATAATGGTCATGCCGTTCAGTTTGGGTTTGATCCAACCGCTGACATAATCCAGGTAATAATCATCATCCTGTTTGCTGATGGTCGCGGTGGGCTGGCCGGCAAACAGTGACATAACGCCCTTGATCACGATGTCGGCATCCTTGTTCTTGCCAATGGTAATGGTTTTGTGGGAAAGCTCGAAGTCGGGCTGATCGTCCGACAAGAAGTTCAGGTAGTCGAGTTGCGCCCACGAGGGACCTTCTGAACCGCCCTGAATATCAAGCATCAGGGTCCCCTCGGCGTCTGAGGCGCCGGTGGATCCTGCCGAGAGCATCTGAACCGTGGCATCCAAGGAGAGGGTTTCGTAAAGATCCACCATCAGAATATGTTTGCCGATGTGGATCCAATCCTGGTGGGCCAATTGGCAATCGACCACTTTATCTTCATTGACAAAGGTACCGTTGGTGCTCCCCAAATCAGTCAGGAAAAGGCCTTTATCATTCTGTTTGACCCTGGCGTGTCGGCTGGAAACGGATGGATGATCAATGACAATCTGGCAGCCGGTATCACGCCCAATGATCAGTTCGGCGTCGGACGCGATCATATGGTTGCTTATGATTTTGTTTCCAAAGGTAAGAATGAGCCTGGCCATATTTTATCCTTTTCTTGTCAAGTAGTGCTGACGTTACCTGTTTTAAAACGGCAACCCTATATTTTTCAATAGCGTATTGCCAAGGTCTTGTCTTTGGGTGAGTTGGGCGCCCAGCGCATCCACGCCCTTGAGCGCTTTGAGCGCACCATCGATATCCCCCTTGGTTTTCTCTTTAATGGCGGCCTGCAGCTCTGTTTCGAGACGATTGCCGGCTTTGCGCACCATCTGCGAAACGGCTTGTTGGAGGACTTGGTCGATATCAGACTCTATTTTGGTCAGATAATCCGGCGCGCTGCCCTGAATGAGGGTGGTAAGACCGAATCGACTGATACCTGCGATGGCCTCGGCCAAAGCAGACTCCAATTCATTGCCGGCGGCCTTTGCTACGGCCATTTGAACGTTGTCCAATTGAGCTTTGACCAACGCATCCAGCTTGGGGCCGGACAAGTTGAGATCCAGGTTGATATCGGCCATGGCCTTGGCGATGGTGATGGGCAGATTGCCTGAATCGCTGATGTCCAGATTTTGTAGGGCAAACTGCTTGACCCATAGCTGGACAGCTTGTTTTGGATGATCGGGTTGAATTAGGTCGACGGTGCCGCTCATATCGATGCTTTGGATTCTTTGCAGCTGACGCCCCAGCAACTTAAAGGTCATCGGCTTGCCCAGAACCGCTGGGACGGAGGTGATATCGCTGGCTTTTCCGGTAATATTGCCGACATCCAAAAGCGCATCGATGTGGAACTGGCGGATGAGAAAAAATGGCGGGGGCGATTTCGGCTTTGTCTGCTCAGTTGAGGCGTCGGATCCTGCCGACGGCCCGCCGGTCAAATTTCCAAGATAGGGTTTTAGCCGTCCATACCAGCGGTAACCCGATTTCCACCAGTCGCAAATCCTGGGCCCGAACAATACACGGCTCAGGTTGGCTGCGCCCTGGGCGGATATAGCATACTTGGATTTCAGACGCTTCACATCATCCAGCGGTGCCTTGGTCAGGTGAGTTGATTGTTGTTTCAGTTCCGCCAGACTGGATTTAAATTCTGATTGCGCCGATTTGATGCGATCCAGTTTATTTTTTGCTTCGACCTGCAGTGTCTGGAGTTCTTTGGCGGATCCAAGAATCGCCGTCAATCCCCGCTTCGATCCCTTGAGGCTTTCCAACCGCGATTTAATGGCTTCAAAATCCTCTATGGATGGAAGGGCTTTCAATTTTTGCTGCCATTGGGACTGGAATTCGCCGGTGCGCGTGCGCAATTCTTCCGCGAGCTTAAGGGATTGAAGCTTTTCGCCGGATAGAATCTCTTCCACGCTGGGAATGGAAAATGGCATATCGCCATCAGTCTCGCATAGCTGCACAAGCCAGGGCGGAAGCGGATCTGTCGTCTGGGTCGCAGGCCGTTTTGCTTGTGCGATGGCGCCGGATGTTTTGCGGGGGGTGTTGAGTCGAATCCCTTCCATGCGCAGATTGTTGATGATGATTTTGCGCTCAATCAGCGGTCGCAATTCAATGTCGGAAAAGACACGTCGGATGGCCACGGCATTCTTCATCGGGCTGGCAGGATCGGTCACTTCGATCCCGACAATTTCCAGGCCCGCCGGCAGCAGAGAGAGATCTGCCGAGGCGACATCGACCTTTGCGCCCACAGCTTTGGCCCCCTCGGTCTCGATGACCCATTCCACTACCCGATCCACCACTACCCACCAGAACAGGGCGATAAGCACCACAAAGGCTGCGACAACCATCAAACTTTTTTTAAGCCATCCTTTTTTCATTTTACCTCCGATACCGCAACGATGGGGTTAGGGCTTTATGGCGTGGTCGCCTCTGTGCATGGGGCAGAAGGGATGTTGATCTATCTTAAAAGCCTTGGAAGGCCGCGTCAAGATGGAAGAACTAATGATCGTCCTTATCAATTGGTTAGCGGCTATCAACGGCCGTGGACAGGCGATACGGCCGCTTTTGAAGGTATCATGCGAGTTGGTTGATTTGAGAACCGATGGATTTTGCTGCCGACCGGTCTTTTTGTTGGCCGGTTGGACGGGGTTGCGCCGCATCGGGGGTGGCAGCGTCGGCATACTCCTTGACTTCCTGCAATTTTTCCATACGGGCCTGCGCTTCAATCTGGGCCGCCTGGGCCGCCACTGCGCGATCGGTTCCGGAAGGCTGGGCGGGTGCCAGCGCCGCTCTGCGAATCTGCTGCATCTTGCGGATGGTGGCGTCGGGGCTGCCGACCCCCGGAGGCCATATGTGAAGCTTCATGGGCTTTGACTTCGGCATCCCGGCGTTTGAGGTTGTTGACGGCCTGCTTTTCCTCTGTGCTCAGATCCTGTTCCCCTTTAATTACGGAAGGGTCGTTGGTTCCTTCTTTGCAGCGCGAAAGCGCTTCTTTTGACAAGGAAACGCGGTCCACCGGGGTTACCGGTTTTGGCATCTGATCGGCACGGCCGGGTCTTCCCGGATCCCCGTGCGTGCGCACCTGCTGGTATAGTTGGCCAATCTGACTGATTTTGCCGGCTGCTGTCATCGGTTCCGTCCTTGTTACATCCTGCGCCATACCCATCGGCGCTCTGCAAGGAATACTTTAGCATTTACCCTAATATTGCATAAAAAAGATAGACAACGCCTGAAAAACATTGGGTCTATTAAATTGCATCGTATCAGGACCCAATACGAGGGACAAACCAATGGTAAACAAGAGGATCTGGCCTGTTATAGGCTATCTTTTTTCCCCTACGGGAAAGCCGGAGGACTCCAGATCCGGCGTTGCCAAGGGTTTGCAGTAGGCTCCGGCTGCACCCTTGGCGCCTTGACTCTGGAGCCCTCCGGCTTTTGCAACATTAGGGTTTAATAAGCGAAATGTTCGCTTCAAGGACTTTTTGAAGTGTATTCATCTGATTCCAAAAGAAATGATCTGCGCCCGGCAACACGTCGACTTTTACCTGGGGATTCCATCGGGTCGCGATTGATTCGCAATGCTGCTGGGGAGCCAATTCATCCCCGGCGCCTATGATGACCTGCCGAAGCCCCGGAATCGGGTGGATGGGATTGAAATCGATAAATCCCACCGGCGGGGCGATAAAGCGCATGGGGATGCCGGCCCACCTGGCGTCTCGAGCCCGGCAGGCCATTACCCAGGCGCCAAATGAATATCCAGCCCATTCGATGTATGAGACACCTTTGGAATTGAGAAAATCAGTTGCCGCCGTCAGATCTTCTTGCTCGCCGATTCCGTCGTCAAAAGTGCCTTGGCTTCTGCCGACACCTCGAAAATTAAACCGTAGGGTGCTCCAGCCTTTATTTTGATAAGCCGATGAGACGGTTTCCACCACCGCATTGCACATGTCACCGCCGTACAGTGGGTGAGGGTGGGTGATAATGGTGGCGCTGGTTGGAGATTGTGCTGCCCAAATGCCCTCCAACTCAATATCCTGACAGTGAAAAGTGACGTTTTGTTCCATAATCAGCGGCCTTCTTCCAAAACCATCCGTTTGAGCCGTTCCAATACCTGATTGTCCGCAAAGTCGGTGTCGATTTCCCCTTTTACGATCTGCCTGAAATGATTCAGGGCGGCTTTGTCGTTGCTGTTGATGCTATGAGGATGCATTTTTAGCGTGTTGTTCATCAGGCTGAATATGACAACCGGTCCGAACAGGTGTTCCCCTCGATCGGATTTGGTTAAACGCCCCCATATGTGATGGTGAGCCGTCTGGAACGCCTTGGGCGCCTTATCAAATCCGAGCAATTCGGCGAACAATGTCATGATCTCAACGACGCCTTCTGCATATTTGTTTTCCAGGGTTTGAATGCCGTCTTCAGCCATGGACGCGATATCCGCAGGGGTGAAAGAGAGATCCAATCCATCGATAAGATCCGTTTGGACATAGCGGACCGTTTCCTCTTTTCGGCGTATGACCACATCTTTGTCATTGAGAATCTTGACGGCATTCCGAATCGAGACCATCTCCTTTATTGTCGGGCTTTTGCGAAGGGCCACGTCCGCCACAGTGGTGTTGTAGATTTTGAGTTCGTTGTCCAGCAACAGCAGGTGTCGGTCATTGAGTCGGTATAAATCCAGATCCCGTTCTTTCTGGTAGCTGTAATCGCCCAGCGCCATCAGCTGCCGCATGGCATCCAGATCGATGCGTTTGGTACTGTCGGTGGGGTTGATGGAGCGAACCACTCTGTCGGCCAGCCGTTTAATTTCAATCTTTTTGAGCAGGTTCTCCCGAAATCCCATGCGTCTTCTCCGTGCTAATTTAGTGAGTTGTATTGTTGTTTAAGGGGCATTGGCTGGCGCAGGCAGTACCTCATCTCGCCTTCAATACGCTCGATGCCTTGACCCGACGCTCATATTTTTGTATATGATTCGGTTTATTTCGGCAAATCGTTTTTGCGCCCCTGATTTTCCGCCGTTTGATGGGTTGCTCAGCGCCGTGCGCCAAGTCCCGCCTGAAGCGGGAAAACAGAAGCGACGATTGAAGCACCGTCGTGCTTTTACCTTGGTTTTCACCGCGCGCAACGCAAGCGATATAAAAATAAATCCAAAGCATCCGCTATGCGGGTGATCGTTAACCCCAGCTGTTTAAAATCCAATAGGGGATAAGGAGTGAGTGAGCGAGGAATTACAAATGGTTGAGTATGCAAAGCTAATGTACAACGGGAAAACCTTTGAATTGCCTGTGATCATTGGATCCGAAGGCGAAAAAGGGATCGATATCACTGGACTGCGCGCCGAAACCGGATTTATCACCCTCGATCCGGGGTACGCCAATACCGGCGCCTGCCGCAGTTCGATCACTTACATGGATGGAGAAAAGGGAATCCTGCGCTACCGCGGTATCCCAGTGGAAGAACTGGCCGAAAAGTCGACATTTAAAGAGACCTCCTATTTGTTGATCCATGGCCGGTTGCCCTCAGAGGACGAGCTGCGAAAATTCTCCATCATGCTCAATGACAACTCATTGGTGCACGAGGATATGAAAGCCTTTTATCAGAATTTCCCGCGAGGTTCGCACCCCATGGGAATCTTGTCCGCCATGGTCAATGCCTTGCGCAGCTTCTATCCCGCCTTGCAGACGCAGGAAGAGGAAATTAACATGACCGTGACGCGCCTCTTGGCCAAGATACGCACCATGGCGGCCATGTCCTATAAAATTTCCCGCGGGCATACCACTGTGTACCCAAGACCTGATCTGGCCTATTGCGAGAATTTTTTGAACATGATGTTCGACACACCGGTCAAGCCGTATCGATTGAAACGTGAGGTTGTGCGCGCCCTTGAAGTTTTCTGGATTCTGCATGCAGACCATGAACAGAATTGCTCGACATCAGCCGTGCGGGTGGTGGGCAGTGCGCGCACCAACCTCTACGCCGCCATATCGGCTGGTATTGCAGCGCTATGGGGACCATTGCACGGCGGTGCCAATCAGGCCGTCATCGAGATGTTGACCCAGGTATATGAAGAGGGGGGGAATTACAAAAAATTTATCGATAAGGCCAAGGATCGGAACGACCCCTTCCGGCTCATGGGATTCGGTCACAGGGTGTATAAAACCTTAGATCCGCGTGCCGCTATTATGAAGAAGATGTGCGACCAGCTCCTGGGGGCGTTGAAAATCGAGGACCCGCTGTTGGATATTGCCAAGGAGTTGGAAGCCGTGGCTTTAAAGGACCAATATTTCATCGACCATAACCTTTATCCCAACGTGGATTTTTACAGTGGAGTGGTTTTGCGTGCTATTGGTATTCCGACCAATATGTTCACGGTCATGTTTGCCATTGGCCGTTTACCTGGATGGATTGCCCAGTGGAAAGAGAGCATGGACGATCCCCAATGGCGGATCACCCGGCCGCGGCAGGTTTATATCGGTCCCAATGTCAGCCACTACACTCCCATCGAGGACCGGTAGCTTGGGATCACAGCAAATGCCATGAAAAGCGGTTCAATATTTGAAAACAAGAGAGGGGATATGGCCGGCCATATCCCCTCTCTTGTGCGCAGGGCAACCGCGGCGGAGGCGCAGACCTGGCCGCGGATATCCGTGTCCATCCACAGATGCTGAATCTCGCCCGGGTTCAAGGCGGGCAGCAAATTCAAACCGGAGGAATATTGTTAATATTTTGAGGGTTTGAATTTGTTGTCCAACGCTGAAATCGGCTGAGAGGCGCCATTTATGGATGGGCACTAGCTAAAAATCACCCAGCGGTCTGACAAAGGTAAATTTGACCGGTTTGGTGACCATGGCATTCCAGGCCTTGTCAATATTTCCGCCCGCAGCGGAAAAGGGGGAGGAAATGACAAAAAGGCCGAAGCCGGCTACCACAGAGATGATTCCCAGCGGTCTTAACGTCAGCGTATCAGCCGCCATGGCACCGGCGGATATCTCTTTATTGCTGTTGAGGCTCTCCGCCGCAAAGGCACTGAAGGGCACTGCCAGCAGGGACACGGCGACAAAAATGATGATGGTGCGTTTGAGTAGGTTATGCATAAATCCTCCTTGATAAAGTTGGATGCACTTTTGGGGGGTGCATATCCATCGCATGTACGCTGTTCATATGGTACATTGAAATACCTATCGGTTGTTTCAGATCAAACATTTAGTAATATCTGATCTTTATAACAGGTATCCGGAATCGCTGCAATCTTTGAATAAAAGCGCGGCTTCGGCGCATCGAAACCCTTATCTTTAGTTTGCGGCCATGCCGCCAGGACTCTGATAAAACAGATCGAATTTAGATCGTCGGGGAGTGGGGGGCCACAAGTCACCCCATCGGTCAACAGGAGTGAGGGAAGCACACCCATGCACAGACCGTCTCAACAAGGCGACAATCCATTGCAGCAGTTGATGGATGTAGCCGTACCCTTGCCCATTCATCATGCCTTTACCTATCGCATCCCCCGGCACCTGAGGGGGGCCATTCAACCGGGCATGCGCGTGTTGGTGCCCTTCGGCCGTCGCAGGCTTACCGGCTATGCGTTGGGGATGCCGCAACGTCTGCCCGAAGTGGAAACTGTCAAAGAAATAGCGGATGTTTTGGACGAAACACCACTCTTTCCGGAGTCCATGGTGGGGTTTTTCCGATGGGTGGCGGATTACTACCTGCACCCGCTGGGTGAGGTGATCCAGACGGCGCTGCCGGGTGGTTTATCGCCTGCGGAACGCCCGCTCTACCGATTGTCCGATAGTGGCAGGAAAGCGCTGGCCGATCATCGTGTTGACGAGGCCGCCCGCCGAATGCTGGAAACAATGGCGGGTCCGGCTTCCAAGTACGCTCAGATATGCAAAAGAATTGAGTGGGGGGTACCGCGCTCCAAATTGAATACCTGGGTAGCCAGGGGGTGGCTGGTTCGTACGGTGGCGTTGACAGGCCACCATACCCGGCCCAAAATGCAACGCTTTGCGGTCAGCACCTCCTTTGACCGGCACAAGGTGCGACTGTCCCCCCAGCGCAAAAAAATACTTTCCATCCTGGATGCCGAAGGTGGCATGTTTATCGCCCAGCTCAAATCCCGCATCCCAACGAGCGGCCCTCTTGTGCGGGCCATGGCCAAGGACGGTCAGGTCAGGATCATGGAACGCGCGGTCTATCGGGACCCCCTGGGAGCCCCCATTGATCCGGATCGCCCTCCGGAGCTAACGGCCGAGCAGCGCAACGCAGTGGACCGTATCGGACCGACCCTTGGAAAAGCATTCAAGACCTTTTTGCTCTCCGGCGTCACCGGAAGCGGGAAGACCGAAGTTTATCTCCATCTGGCGGCCGAAGCGTTCAGGAAAAGAATGGCTGTATTGGTACTGGTGCCGGAAATCGCGCTCATTTCACAAATGGAGCGGGCCTTTCGGGCACGATTCGGTGACAGGATTGCCCTTTTGCACTCTGGTCTTTCCAACGGTGAACGATTCGACCAATACAGACGCATCGCCAATGGGGAATTGAAGATCGCCATTGGTGCACGGTCGGCGATTTTTGCCCCCTTTGAGCGCCTTGGACTGATTATCGTGGATGAAGAACACGATGATTCCTATAAGCAGGAGGGGGCGCTCCGATACCATGCCAGGGATCTTGCGGTGGTGCGGGCCAAAATGAACCGATCCGTCGCAATCGTCGGTTCGGCGACCCCATCCCTTGAGTCGGCGTACAATGCCCAGCTTGGCAAGTACGAGCAGATCGATCTGCATGAACGGATCGATAACCGTATGCTGCCTGATATCGACGTTCAGGATCTCACCCTGGTGAAAGAGGAGCAGGGACTGAGGCGGTTTATTTCCCCCGCATTGATCGAGGCCATGGACCACACCCTATCCCGCAGGGAGCAGGTCCTGTTGTTTTTAAACCGACGCGGATTTGCCAACTTCATGGTCTGCGCCGATTGTGGCCAGACCCTGCGTTGCGATCGATGCGACATCTCTTTGACCTTTCACAAGCAGATCAATGCTTACAAGTGCCATTATTGCGGTTTCCATCGCAAAGCAGGGAGCTGTTGCGGGCGATGCGGATCATCCCGAATCAAACGGCTCGGTCTGGGTACCGAAAAGGTCGAAAGCAAAATTCAATCCCTGTTTCCCAAAGCCCGGGTTGAGCGTATGGATCGGGATACCACCCGTCGAAAAGGGGCGATTGTCCGTATTTTAAAAGCATTGCGAAACCGTGAAATCGACATCTTGGTCGGGACCCAGATGGTGGCCAAAGGCCATGACTATCCCCATATCACCCTTGTGGGGATTATCTGCGCGGATCTCTCCCTTGGAATGCCGGATTTTAGAGCCGGCGAAAGGACTTTCCAGCTTTTGGCGCAGGTGGCAGGGCGGGCCGGACGCGGCACCACACCGGGGAAAGTGATTTTACAGACCTATAATCCCCAGC
Source organism: Desulfobacteraceae bacterium (assembly GCA_037387725.1). Taxonomy (GTDB): domain Bacteria; phylum Desulfobacterota; class Desulfobacteria; order Desulfobacterales; family Desulfosarcinaceae; genus JARRKU01. The sequence goes on along the minus strand of JARRKU010000002.1, from coordinate 108,267 downwards.
ACTTCAGTATCCAGTCGGCCAGAGTCCAGGATTTCGGCAGTTTTTTCCGGCAGGAAATGAAATTCCGCCAAACCCTCGGATATCCTCCTTACACACGTATGATTCAGGTTCGTGTCCAAGGCAAGGACAAGGGGATGACCGCTGCACATGCCAAACAACTGGGCCGCCGCTGCAACGATTTGCAGCGATCCGGAGGGATTTATGCCCAAGTGCAACTGCTGGGACCGCTGGAAGCACCGCTGCCCCGTATCGCCGATTATCATCGCTGGCAGCTGCTGTTGAAGAGTCCTCAGGTAATGCCGCTTCACAGCCTGGCGCAGGCGTTGCTGATGGGGGACGATGCACGCTCCCATCCACAGGGTATTGCTGTTGCAATTGATGTGGATCCGCTATTTGTGATGTAGCCCAAACCGGTAGGCTGTTCATTGCCTCAAGATTCGATGAGGAGGGACAATATATGACCATAGCGACGGCCGACACAGCACCCTGCTTGACTTGACATCATACCGGAACTATAAAAAGTCCTTGTGCGACGTTAAACGAAAACAATACAAGCGCGCCAGTGCTCTTGTCGTTGCAATTCAACATGAGGAGAGAATATGTCACGGTTCGGAGCGATAGCCCTTTATCTGTCCGTGTGGTTGGTGATAGCAACCGGTTCGGTCTTTGGTGGCGCCACGGTGCCTGATAGCGGGGATGCCGTTGCTCCCAAAGCGGTGTTTCCCAAGCTCAAATATGATTTCGGTGAAGTATTTGAAGGTGTTGACGTCAAATATGATTTTCTTATCGAAAATCAGGGAGACGCCCCCCTGGTGATTAAAAATATTCGACCGGACTGAGGCTGCTCCGTGGCCTCGAATCCGGGGCATATTGCTGCCGGCGGCAGCGAAAAGATCAGCGTGGTGGTCGATACCAAAAATCGGGGAGGTTCCACCCTTCACAAGGGCTTTACCGTGTTCACCAATGATCCGGACAAGCCAAAGGTTCACCTGCAGGTAACCGGCAAGGTCGAAGGATACATCACCGTGGCACCGGGATATATCCGGCTAAGCGGACCGGTTGGCCAGCCCATCCAGCGGACTGTCAATTTAACGCCCCATAAAGGCTATCCTTTCGCGATCACGGAAGTTAAAGCCCGGTCGAATGCGTTCGTGCGGTTCCAGCTTAAGCCTAAAGGCAAAAACGCCCCGAAGACCGGATACCGCCTATTAGTGGAAAATATCAAGTCGGAAGCCGGCAACTACAACGATACCATCATCATCAAGACGGACAGTCCGCATAAACCGATTCTGCGGATACCCATTTACGGCCGTATCTTCACGCCTCAGCCGCCTCCGGGCGAGGGACCGGCAAAGTGATCGATCCCCAGTGTATCCAGGTGGTGGCGTTCGATTGCGACGGGGTGATGTTCGATTCAACCCTGGCCAACCAGGCCTATTACAACCATCTTCTGGCGCATATCGGACAACCGGAGATGACCCCGGCGCAGTTTGCCTTTGCCCACATGCACACAGTGGACGAAGTCCTCGAATTTTTAATTCAAGATCCGGATTTGCGCTCTGAGGCCAGGCTGTATCGCCGGCGGATGAGCTATATGTCGTTTATCCGTCACATGGTGGTGGAGCCGACCCTCAAGCCGCTGCTGGCCAACCTTAAACCGGTCTTTAAGACAGCTATCGCCACCAACCGCACCGATACCATGGACCGCGTGCTTTCCGAACACAGTCTGGAAGGGTGGTTCGATATCGTGGTGACCGCATCTGATGTACGCCGTCCCAAACCTCATCCGGAGCAGTTGAAAGTCATTCTGGCCCATTTTAATATCAAACCGGATCAGATGATATTCATTGGAGATTCGCCGCTGGACGGACAGGCCGCCCAAGCAGCGGGTGTTCCATTCATCGCCTACCGCAACAGTGAACTTGAAGCCGAGCGCTGCATCGAGAGCCTTGAAGAGATTCAAGTCCTCCTGGCGTTGTAGACAGCCCTAAAGCTGCAACGATAGAGATAACGTATCCCCACCATCGGAATACTCCCCGGGTTTTACGTTTGGGAGATGACTTCTTCCACCCAATTCAGCGCGGCGATCATGTTGGGGAACCCCGAAGTGGTCAGGCCCAGCATGACGGCGTGCAGAATTTCTTCACGGCTGGCGCCTGATTCGAGCGCTTTACGGGTGCTGGACATCACGCCGCCTCGGGAATTGACACCCAAAGCGATGCCGAGTTTGATCAAATTCTGACATTTGTCATCCAGCGGCCCGGCTTCCCGGCAGGTGGCGCCCATTTTTTTGAATTGGGAAAATACTTCGGGAAACTCCTTGGAAAATTTTTCGTAAACTTTAGGTAGATACATAATCCCTCCTCATTCCGGTTACTTGCTTTAAACCGGGAGCGATGCGCCCGATTACAACGGCAACGATAATAGTACAAACGTGCTTTTGTTTTTGGTTTTTTCCGCGTGCATTGCGCGCGGTGTTCCAAACAATAGCAGGCCACCCGCCACTTGGGGGCGATGCCTTTAGGTAAGCGGTTGAAACGACCCTTCAGAGCTGGTGATCAAGATAGCACAGGTGGTATACGATCTGCAAAGATCTGCAAAAAGAACCGCCATGATGCTTCAGGTCCTGCTCCAAATCCGCTGTAATAGCGGGACCATTGACCCAACCGACATTGCGGGATAAGGAAACATTGTAAAAGAGTAACAGGCCGATAATGGTACCCATCCGGAGGTAGCGCCATGACCTTGACACAGCGGATCCTGGTGGCCGCAGCGATCGTATTGGTTGACGCGGTAGCCGTTGTGCTGCCGTTAACCGCTTTGGTGGCGGCCTATGTGATTATTTTCAATCCTTCTTGGTTTAAAACCTTTGCACAACAGCTTGATGACAGTGGATAGCAGGATTATGGTGGCGGACTGTTTCCAATCTACTGATTTCCGAATCCATTATCCCCGCCACAATCCGGGCACTGCCAGGTGATGCCGTTGCAGGACATGCCCCAGACATTTTCGTGCATGCAGGCCTGGCAAATGCTAAATCCGCAACGGCATTGCCAGCAAAAGGGAAATTCCTGACGGCAGCAGTGACACTTCTGGAGCGGTTTGCGGCGTCTTCGCCTTTTTCGCGGGGTGTGGTGTTGGGCGCTCAATCGTTCACTTCCATATCGAATGTTTGTCAACTGGCTTCCGGCGGCTTGCTGTCTTCTTGTCGTTTGGCCATGAACATGGTAGGACTGGCCAACGGCAATTCACCGCTGTTTGCAGAGCGAGCAAAAATAAATCAACCCGTTGGTGCTGTCAAGGCGCCCGCTATGCGGGCGTTTGTTGAAACTTCCACCAACCCAACTGTGATAGCGAGAAAGATGACCACGCCATCTCAGCACCAGGGCGAAATCGCCGGCGCCCCGCAACTCTATCTGATTGACGGCAGTGCTTATGTCTACCGCGCCTTTCACGCCGTGCGCGGATTGAGCAATTCCAAGGGAATGCCCACCAATGCCGTGTTCGGGTTCACCCGGATGCTGATCAAATTGATGACCGAACGGTCCCCCCAGTATGTGGGCATGTTCTTCGACGCCAAAGGACCCACCTTTCGTCATGACATGTATGCCGATTACAAGGCCAACCGGCCTCCCATGCCGGAGGAGCTGGTCTCCCAACTGCCCTTTATCAAGAAGGTGACGGCCGGATTCAACATACCGGTGATCGAAATGTCCGGCTACGAGGCCGATGATCTGATCGGCACATACGCCCGCCTGGCCGAAGCCGCCGGTTTCCAGGTCACCATGGTGACAGGCGACAAAGATTTCATCCAACTGATCACCGATCATGCCACCATCTGGGATCCTATGAAGGACAAGGGGATCGACAAGGCCACCGTCCTTTCGGAGTACAATCTTCATCCTTCCCAAATAATCGATATGATGGGATTTTCAGGTGACAGCGCCGATAATGTTCCGGGGGTGCCCGGCATCGGTCCCAAAACCGCCGTCAAACTGATTCAGGCTTACGGAAGCATGGTGGCGTTGTACGATCAAATCGATTCTGTATCCTCCAAAAAGCAGCGGGAAAAGCTTTTGGATTACAAGGAACAGGCCTTTTTAAGCCGCAAGCTGGTGACCATCGACACCGATGCGCCGGTGGCGTTCGAACTGGACGATCTAAAAGTTGAGCCGCCGGATGACGACCTCTTGTCCGCCCTCTTTCAGGAATTGGAATTTCGTGAGCTCCAGCACGCGTTCAAAAAAGTCGATGAAAAGCCGTCGGCGGACTACCAGGCCATTCTGACTGCTGATGCGCTGGATGCCCTCATCGAACGCCTGGAGGCGTGCACGCTCTTTGCCGTTGATACGGAAACCACCTCTCAAAATCCCATGGCCGCGACCCTGGTGGGGATTTCCTTGGCCCTTGCGCCCCATGAGGCGTTTTATATCCCCTGCGGACACCGCTACATGGGGGTTCCGGAGCAGCTTAAGTGGACGTATATCCGTGAGCGACTGCAGCCGATTCTGGAAAATCCGAAAATCGCCAAGATCGGTCAGAACATCAAATACGATTGGGCTGTCCTGAGGCGCCATGGCGCCGAGTTGCACGGCGTCTCCTTCGATACCATGCTGGCCTCGTATCTGCTCAATCCCTCCAAACGGGCCCATAATCTGGATCAGATCGCCCTGGATTTTTTGGGGCACAAGAACATCAGCTTCAGCGAAGTAGCCGGCAAGGGGAGAAATGCGGTCACTTTCGACCAAGTGACACTGGAGCAGGCCGTCCCCTATGCGTGTGAAGATGCGGATATCACCTTGCAGGCCTATGAAGTGCTTCGACAGCAATTGGTGACATTGGATTTGGCCGGCTTGATGGAAAAGGTGGAGATGCCCCTGGTGGAAGTGCTGCTGGAGATGGAGATGACCGGTGTGCGGCTGGATTTGGATAAACTGCATGATCTATCAGGCTTGCTGGACAGCCAGCTTCAGAGACTGAAGGAGGATATCTACGACATAGCCGGGGAGACGTTTAATATCCAATCCTCCCAGCAGCTTGGCCGCATTCTCTTCGACAAGCTCGGGCTGCCGGTGGTTAAAAAGACCAAGAAGAAGACCGGCTACTCCACCGATGTGGAGGTGCTGACCAAACTGGCTGATGAACATGAATTGCCGGCCTTCATCCTGCGACACCGTTCCCTGGCCAAGCTCAAATCCACTTACGTGGACGCATTACTGGAACAAGTGGACCAGGAGACCGGTCGCATTCATACCTCCTTCAACCAGACCGTAGCCGCCACCGGTCGGCTGAGCAGCTCCGACCCCAATTTGCAGAACATCCCCATCCGCACCGAAGAAGGTCGTCAGATCCGTACGGCCTTTGTGGCGCAGCCGGGGTGGACCCTGTTATCCGCCGACTACTCCCAAATCGAATTGCGCATTCTGGCGCATGTGGCTGATGACACCATCCTGATTGAATCTTTCCTGAATGATGAAGATATCCATCGGCGCACCGCCAGCGAAGTCTTCCAGGTCGAGCCCGAGGCGGTCTCCGATGAGTTGCGGCGGCAGGCCAAGGCGATCAACTTCGGCATCATGTATGGGATGAGTGCTTATGGATTATCCCGTGAACTGGGCATCAGCCCCAAAATGGCCCAGGCCTATATCGATTCATATTTCGACCGATATCAGGGGGTGCAGCGGTACATGGAACACGCCATCGAAAATGCCCGCGAGACACAGCGTACCGCCACTATGCTGGGGCGCCTGCGATTGCTGCCCGATATCGCCAGCCGCAACGCCAATGTGCGGCAGTTCGCAGAACGGACGGCGATCAACACGCCTATCCAGGGAACCGCCGCCGATCTGATCAAGGTCGCCATGATCGAGATGGCCCGCACCCTGCGCGGCAGGTCCCTGAAATCGAGGATGCTGCTGTCGGTACATGACGAGATCGTCTTTGAGGTGCCCATGGAAGAGTTAGAGACCATGCAGGTGCTGGCGCCCGAGGTCATGGAGGGGGTCTGGGAGTTAAAAGTCCCTTTGAAAGTCAACACCGCCTGGGGTTCCAACTGGGCCGAAGCCCATTGAACCGTTGCAAAAGCCGGAGGACTCCAGATCCGGCGTTGCCGAGGGCTTGCAGTAGGCTCGCTACGGCTGCGCCCTCGCCGCCTTGGCTCTGAAGCCCTCCGGCTTTTAAAACAATAGGGTGAAATATGGTCAATTTGAAACCATTTCGGAGGTATGCCAAATGAACATACGTTTTTTAGGGATATTGCTGATTGTACTGGTGACGACAACTGGATGCTCCCTGCCACAGATCAATCTTTTTCCCCAGGAAGGACCGCTGAAGGAGGTCGTGCTGGAGGGGAGCGGCCAGGACAAAATTCTGGTGCTTTCCATCGACGGGCCCATCTCTGACAAACCCAAGGAGGGGCTGCTCAAATCCAGTCCCGGCATGGTCCAGGAGTTCATCTCCCATCTGAAACTGGCGGAGAAGGATCCCGAGATAAAAGCGCTGTTGTTAAAGGTCAACTCGCCCGGCGGACCGGTGACGGCCAGTGATATTCTCTACCATGAGATCAGTGCCTACAAGGAGCGCTCCGGTGTCAAGCTGGTGGTCTCAATGATGGATGTGGCTGCTTCCGGCGGCTATTATCTCTCTTTGCCGGCCGACTGGATCATGGCCCATCCCACCACGGTCACCGGATCTGTGGGGGTCATTTTCATGCGGCCGGGGGTCAGCGGGTTCATGGAAAAATTCGGGTTTTCCATGAACGTGAGCAAATCAGGCGACCAGAAAGACATGGGCTCGCCATTCAGGGCTTCCAACACGGCTGACGAGGCGATCTTCCAGGAGCTGACGGATCAGATGGCGGACCGGTTTTATGGTTTGGTTCAAAAGCACCGCCAGCTCAATCCCGAACAGATGCGACAGGTGTCCACTGCCCGGATTTATTTGGCCCCATACGCCAAAAAGCTGGGCTTGGTGGATGAAGTCGGTTATTTGAAAGATGCGGTTGCCAAGGCCAAATCATTGGCCGGAGTCGGGCCAGACGCCAAAGTGGTGACCTATCAGCGCCATGAATCACAGGAGGTTCATATTTACAACGCTGCCGTACAGACCGAGGGGACGACTCCCCAATTGGCGGTTCCAAGCCTTTCGCGGATGGTCGGCTTGCCCGCGGCCGGTTTCTATTATATCTGGCCTGCTGCAGTGCGGCAGCCATAGCCGCTGGGTTTGGCGTGCTGCACCTGGAAGCTCTGACCGACTTTAGCTGGAGCAATCAGGCGTGCCTTGATGGTTTTATAGAAGTCGAGGTGGGTATCATCGGAGTCCCCCCCAAAAAAACCAATAGCAGGAGCGGTTGTGCCAGTTAAGCGGCGCTGCCCTCGATGGGATCTTTTTCCGGGCCAGTGTGGAATCACGCTGGACAGGATTCAGGGAAACCTGGTACAAATTAAAAAGAAGAAATAAAGGAAAAGATGGCGGTTGTCACCCACCCATCCGCGGCCGAAAGGCCACGGCTCGAGTTGGATCTGCCCGGGGAACGCAAAGGTGGGGGGTAACGGGGTCGGGATACTTGCCTGAATGAGCGAATTTATATTTATAATTTTATCCTTCTGATCAGCCTCAATTTATTGCTTCTACCGCGATGATTCTCATCAGGTAAGCTGCAATGATCCAGTTGCATTCCTGTTTTACGGCCTAATCTGATCGGTTCAATAAATCAACGGTCCGGAAACACTCAAGAAAGAAGCGCCATCGCCGATATTGTTTTGGGAGTAGATCCCATCGGTATGATTGTGGATTTAATGCCGATTGGAGTCCAAGTAAAGGGTGCCGTCATGACGTTGACTATGGAAAATCCCGGCGAAATCAGCCGTCAAAATCAACATCCCAAAAAGGTGCTGGTGGTAGATGACGATCCGATCAGTCGTAATCTGACCGCTTACATATTTCAAACAGCCGGCTGCATTGTCAAGACCGCCCAGGACGGTATCGAAGCCCTGGCCATGGTCAAGGAAGATATTCCAGATCTGATGACCATTGATCTGATCATGCCATACCTGAAAGGGGATCGGCTTTGTCAGATCATCCGGGAGATGGAACCGCTCCGCCAAGTCAAATTGGTTATTCTTTCGGGGGTGGCTGCAGAGGCTGGTCTGAACCCTTCCGATTTTGGCGCCGATGCCTGCATTGCAAAAGGGGACCCGAATTTCAGCCTGATTCTGCTGGATCTTTTGCATCGCGATAGTGAATCCACCGCACCGGCCATTGACGGTGTCACTTCTCAGCCGAGTAAACTGTCAAAAAGCACGGCCACCAAAGAGCTGCTGGCCGCTCAGCATCGATTGGAATTTATTCTGCAGCATATGGTGGAACCGTTGTTCGAGCTTACCGATAATGGGCTCATCGTATTTGCCAATCAGAGTGCTGTCGCTTTGTCCGGGATATCCGAGTATAAATTGCTGGGATCGAATTTTCTCGATCTGTTTTCTCCGGCGCACTCCGGGCGGATCCGCACAGCACTTGGCGGGCAAAAAATAGCTTCAATGGAGATCCTTGAAACGGAACCGGCCCTGCTGAATGGTCGCCTGGTGGCCGGTAGACTGGTGCCGTTCGCGGTTGATGGACAGCACAGCATCATCGCCATGCTTCGGGATATCACCGAGCGCAAAAAAGCAGAGAAGGCCCTTGAGCGCAGTCGCGCCGTTTTTCTTGATATTGTTGAAAAAAACGCCGTCGGCATCCTGGTGCTGGACGCGCAGACCCATGTCGTTCAGTATGCCAATCCAACGGCTGGCGCTTTTCTGGAACGACCGGTCCAACAGCTTCTCGGCCGGCCCTTCGACCTGCCGAAACCCAAAAGCCTACCCACTGAAATTGATATCTTTTGTCCCGGGGTTAGGCAACGCGGAATTGCTGAAATGCGGCTGGTCAGCACCGAATGGGAAAATCGTCCCGCCCGGATGCTCACATTGATCGATATTACCCCGCGCAAACAATTGGAACTTGGGCTCAAAGCGGCGAAACAGGAGGCAGAGGAAGCCAGTCAGGCGAAAAGCGAATTTCTGGCCAACATGTCCCATGAGCTACGAAGCCCGCTGAACGCCTTGTTGTTGCTGGCACAGGATCTGGAGAACAATAAAGCCGGGAACCTGACTGCGGATCAGATCGAATCCGTGCAGCTTATTCACAGCAGCGGCACTATCCTGCTTCAATTAATCAGCGACATTCTGGATTTTTCAAAAATCGAAGTCGGCCGCATGGAGATTTATGTCACGGCAGTAAAATTAGCCGACTTGGTGGGACGTGTTCAATCGTTATATCGCCATGTGGCGGAAAGCAAAGGCCTTGCGCTCAATTTCGCCATCGACGATACATTGCCGCGCACCATCCGCACCGACCCTCAAAAGCTGGAGCAGATCCTAAGAAACTTGATTGCAAATGCCATTAAATTCACCCCCCAGGGCGCTGTGAAGGTTGAATTCATGAGACCTTTGGCCGATCCCAATCTACCTGCGTGGCTCAATCCATTGGAAACGATCGCCATTGCGGTGACCGATACCGGGATTGGCATATCGGCCGGGAACCGGGAAGGGATCTTCGATGCTTTTACCCAAGCAGACGGCAGCACTTCCCGAAGGTATGGCGGCACGGGTCTGGGACTTTCCATTTCCAAAAAGCTGGCCATCCTGCTGGGCGGGGATATATGTCTGGCCAGCACTGATGCGAAAGGATCCAGGTTTATCCTTTTTGTTCCGGAAGCACCTGTGGCGCCCGCTTCTGATCAAAATGTGCCCCAGACGAACAGACCCAGGGAGACCGTACCATTTACTGCCGCTGCCCTGTCAGAAGAAACGTCGGAAGGACACGGCGATGCGCTTAAGATGCTGGCAGGCATAAAGGTGCTCGTCGTCGATGATGAGGCCCGCAACCTCTTTAGCATAGCCAAAATCCTTGAAAACAAAGGATTAAATGTTCTCAAAGCCATTGATGGGCACAAGGCGCTGGCGCTTCTGGAAAAAGACCCCGGCATTGATCTCGTTTTAATGGATATCATGATGCCTGGAATGGATGGCTATGAGACCATCCGGCGCATTAGAAAATTTGAGGCGTTTGAGAATTTGCCCATTATCGCTTTAACGGCAAAAGCCATGCCCGGAGACCAGGCAAAATGCCTGTCTGCCGGTGCAAACGACTACCTTTCCAAACCGGTGGCTGTGGAGCAACTATTGGACGCCATGATACGGGTCGCCATTTAGCCGCCACTTTTAAATCGGAAAGTGAAAACTTCAGTGTCCCGAATAGAATGCATTGCGCCCCCCAAGATCCTGATCGTGGACGACAGGATTGAAAACCTGGTGGCGTTGGAAAAAACCCTCGCCGATCTCGATGCAGAGGTTATCCGTGCCACGTCCGGCGAAGAGGCCCTATCCGCTCTTTTGAAGCATGTGGTCGCTCTGATTCTGATGGATGTTCAAATGCCGGACATGGATGGCTTTGAAACCGCAGCACTCATCCGCAGCAACGAGGATACCCGACATATCCCCATCATTTTTGTGACGGCCATCAGCAAAGATCAAAAACATGTCTTTTCAGGATATGCCTCGGGCGCGGTCGACTACCTGTTCAAACCGCTGGACCCTGATATCCTGACCAGTAAGGTAACTGTCTTTCTTGAGCTGGATCGGCAGAAATCGATTATTACCAGGACCAACCAAGCGCTAAAAGCAGCCAACCGTAAAATAATTGAGCACCAAAAATCAGTTGTCAAAGAGGAGCGACTGAAGGTGCTGCTGCAAATGGCCGGCGCCACCGCCCACGAGCTGAATCAACCCCTGATGAGCCTGTTCGGCAATATCGATCTGATTCGGATGTCCCAAGACGAGCCTGATAAATGGATGCCGCGGCTGGACAATATTGAAGCCGATGTCAAAAGGATGGCGGATATCATAAGGAAAATTCAGACCATTGGTAGTGATGACGTTGTTCCATACCCTGGCGGCGCTTCGATTATAGACTTTGACCAGACCATCGATCTTCTCTTCATAGCCGATTCCGATTCTGATCATAAAATGGTGAATACCCTCGTGAAGGACCAGCCTCAGATTCGGCTGGCCTGGACCAAAAGCCTTCGGGAAGGCATTCGAAGGGTGAAAGAGGCAAAAGTAGATATCATTCTATTGGGTGATTCGTTTGTGGATGGAAACGGTCCTGATTTTCTGGCGCAGATGGATTCGGCGGGGGCAAAAAAGCCGGTCCTCGTCCTGATCGGCCATGGTGATGAAACCCCTGCCGCTTGTATCGTCCAATACGGGGTCTGCGATTTCTTGCCCAAAACCGGTCTGAAACAATCCCTGCTGCTGCAAAGCATCGCAGCGGCCCTTGGAAAATTCAGATTAAAATTTGAACATTAACAATTGCATGCTGCGCTAATCCCGGGGCCACTTCTACCTAAATACATCGAATTGTGCGGAAACGGGCTGGCCCGCCGCTGTTGTTCTTAAAGACAGGCACTGAGAACAGCGCCCCATTTCTGAGAAAGTCCCAACGGGGTGAACCCCGATTCTGCTCAAACATGACAGGCCGGGTCCCGGATGAACTGTCAGGACCCGACCTGATGCTGCCCTTCCCGGCCGGAGATTAGTCCGAGCCGGGCTTACTTGTAGATTCCCGCACCCACGATATACTGGGTTCCCGGCACTCTGTAGATATAGCTGCTTTTTGCGGCCGGCTTTTCTTGCCCGGGCTTGGGCCACATATAATTAACCCAGCCTTTTCCCTTGCTGTTGGCCACTTCGACGAATTCAAGGAACAAAGGTTTGCCTGCCGTGTCTTTAACCTGGAGGAGATCATTGCGCTGGGTCAATTCGGGCTTTATGGGATGAGCCAGCATCTTGGCGTCCATGTCCATCAGAAAAACATAGGTGTCTTTCCACACGAAAGGACCTTTCTTATCCCCGATGGCCGCTTTGGCGGCCTCAATTCCTTTGTCCTGGAGCATTTTAGCGGCTTCTTGGCATTTGGTGATCACCTCTTCCCGGGTGGCGCCTTCGCCGGCCAGACATTGGGCGGCCATAAGAAACACCATGCTGACAGCGATTACCAGATAAGCAACCTTTTTCATGTAGTACCTCCTTGAATATGGTGAATTGAAAGTTCGTCCATGCCGCCATCGCCGCAGGCCACAGACTGGGCCCGGTTCCCCTGTTCGCCCACCCTGAAAACAGCACGGCATGCAGGCATCCTGGAGGGGCAGGAGAACCGAATCGACTGTTATCCGTTCAAATCAAGGTGGATTGCGGACCCCGGGAGGCGACGTGCGGGAGGAGATAGCACACAATCGAAGGCGAACGCTGGATAGATGTCGTACCGCGACGAATCCGGTACAGACAAATCCAATCTCGATGCAATTGCCATACCGATTTACAGCTGTACCGAAAACAGAGCCTTTTCCTCACATCTGCAACTGAAAACACCCTACCGGGTTACATTTTTTGCGCGGGCCAGGCACTAAATCGGTACACGCCTATATACGGTCCAATGCTTTGGATCGACGTTGTTCTTCTATTTCAATGGAATCGTAATACCGGCTTTGTTTGTCGATCCACCATGCATTGGTGACTTTGCGGCCATGTTGGTATCCCTGCAGGTAGCCGCTATACCTCCCGATACACAAGCCGATGAAGATCAGGATAAGGCCTGCCGCAACAATCAAGGCGTATCTTTTCATGGTTTTACTACGCATCACCCGCTCCTGTAAGGTGGACCGTCGCAAAGTGTATTCGGCTGTATGGTCGTCAACTTTAGGCGAATTACCGATGGATCGGGAGCAGGCGGTGTTGCGCTATCCGTTCGATAGTGTCAAAACCACCGTATTTTTTCCGGGAGCGGATGGCAAGGGGGTGACAGAGCAGACCCGCTGCCCGCTGCCATAGTTGCAGAAAGTATCTGTTTCAGCGCGTTTGCATGGTACCCTTGTGCCATCTTAGACGCTTGTTCTCTTGAAAATGAAGGGTTGTTCTTATATATTCCACATTCTCTATTTTCGGATGATGTCGTTTTCCTAAGACGATTGCTTCAGGGTCCAGACTATCGTGCAATTGATGGGGGAGGTGGGGGGTGATACCCTTTAAAGTAAAAGACGTAATGGTGCCGCTGTCCGAGTATGCCACCGTATCGGAAGGGGCAACGCTGTTCGAAGCGGTCATGGCGCTTGAAAGAGCTCAGGAAGAGTTTGATCACACCAAATATCGCCACCGGGCCATCCTGGTGCTCAACAATAAACAGCAGGTCATCGGTAAGATCAGTCAGGTCGATACGCTGCGCGCGTTGGAATCCAAAGACCAAAATTTCGAAGATGTCAAACAGATGGGCAAGTTCGGTTTTAGTTCTAAATTTGTCCGCGACCTCTACAAGCAGCGGCGAATGGCAGGGGCGTCGCTCAACGACCTATGCACCAGTGCCGCCCGGGTCAAAGTCGAAGATTGCATGCAGACCTTTGTGGAGGGCGAATACATCGATCAGGACGCTGGATTGGATACGGCCATCCACCACCTGGTGCTGGAGAACCTGTTCTCCTTGCTGGTAACGGATCGGGAGAAGGATATCGTCGGCATTTTGCGCTTGTCGGATGTGTTTGCCGCCGTTTTCCATGCAATGAAAGCGTGTGAAATCAAGCTGTCGTGAGGTATTGAGATGAAATCATTGGAAAATCTACTTGAGCGCATCATCCAGAAAGTCAATATTAACCTGCGCGAGCTCAATTTCGATGTCACTCCCTTGGTAAAAAATCTCATTCCTTTAAAGCAGATGGGCAAATTCTACGCTCTCTGTGGTGTTACCCCACATCACCCCCTCAACTTCAATTTCAGGCGCTCCAGTCTGGCGGGCAGTTATTTTCTGGGAAAATGCCGCACCACCAATAGCCTGCTGTACAAAACCGATATCCGCGGCGATGAATTAAAGAAAAAGGGTGATATCTTCAAATATAAGGAGATGGAAATTCGGGTGACGGAAAACGAAGGCATCGATATCCGCAACTCATTTCTGATTAAAACTCTGGTGCATTGTTATTCCCACGATCCGGAGACCCTGGAGAAATTCTTCATCTCCAATACCGTGTCCACCCATTACGCCAACATCCACGGTTCCCCCATGGACGGCTGCTTTCTGGGGCCATACGCAACTGTCGATCTAACCACCACAAACGACTGTGTCATCGGGGCCTATGCCTATGTCCAGGCCGGCGAGATCGGGCATCTTGAGATCGAAACGGGGACCGTATGGGTGCGCTCGCCGGGTCTCTTCAATTTCCTCTATCGCTATCCCAAGAGCAGATTGAGCGACTACATCCATTTCTCGGCCGGGGCTTCTCCCAAGGGGATGCTCATCGATTCTGTGGATGAGCGCAAAGAAGACTTCCAGCACGTGTTTAACGTGGTCCATCTGGATCATTCCGTCCGGATCCCCGGTACCACCTCGGTGGACCGTTTTGCCGTGATCAAGCCCGAGACCCATATCGGGGAAAACGTGCTGGTGGCCCAGCGGGCCTATCTCCAGAACGCTTATCTGGGCAAGGGAGCCAACGCCCAGGAGAATTGCTATATTATCAACTCGCGGCTGGAAGGTTTCAACGTAACCGCCCATGGCGCCAAGATCATCGAAGCCGGTTTGGGACTAAACGTTTTTGTGGGCTTTAACAGCTTCCTGCGAGGGCGTCCCGGGGCGAAGCTCTCCATCGGCAAAGGGTGCATCATTATGCCCCACACCATCATCGACATCCGCAGTCCGCTTTCCATTCCTGAGGGGTATCTGGTATGGGGGTTGGTGACCAACGAAGCGGAGCTTGAAACCAACAGCATTCCCCTTGCGGCGCTATCCAGGATCACCGACAGTCTGATCAAAGGCCCCATGTCCTTTGAAGGCAGCGGCGATGCCTTCGTGAAGGCATTTCAGGATCGCATCCACCACATCCTCGAAGCAAACGGCGCCTTTTTCAATGGCAAGAACAATAGAGGGCATGCACAGAAGAACCAGCATATCTCTTTCAACGCCATTCAACCTTACCCTGACGGAGACTTGGAGGGATTGTACCCTACTATCTCCATCCTGCCGTAGCTGGACTGATACCAATTTCCATCGATCAGAGCGGCCTCGTTGTGGCGCAAAGGGTTGGCGTGCGTCACCCGGAAAGAATTCACATCATGCGGGTGGAGCGGCTGCCCATGCCGGAAGATCCGCTGCTGAAACTGGCAGCAATTGAAATCGGCCTGCTCGGTCCGCAAATGACCGGCCTCACCCTTGGCTACAGCATCATTATCAGTCGCGGTCATAATACGATCCGCCTGCTTTCACACCAGTGCCGGCAATTGTATCAGCACGAAACCTGCGATTTGATTGCGGCTTTTCTTCCCATCCTTCTTGAGCGGAGCGCCACGGTCGGGTACGACAACGCCCCATTCGAGATGGATGCGCGTGCCCATGAATTGTCAACCTGATCAATGTCGTGGACTGACGCGCGTAAAAATTGCGGATGCCGGCTACTTTCTAATTGTTAGTATTTATTGGGCATCAAATTGAATCACATCTGTTGAGTGAAGCACCACGAAAATCCGTGGCAAACCGCCAATGGCATTCCTGTCCAATGCAAAAGAAATTGAATACAGAGCCATGGTCGTCGAGATTGATCTCTAAAAAATTGACTTCAAGCAATTTCGACAGTCTGCGTAATAAGGGCACCAGCAGTCAGTGTATTTTGCGTTTAGCACTTTTGAGTCCATCACAGAAGCTCTTACCGCTACCTACCATAATTTTTATTTTGGAAACAGCAGTGCCAATTTCGGGAATAATAGTTCGGGCGAGCTTCAAACAGCATTCTAATAGACAAACAGTGGGGAGCAGGGTCAGCATAAACGCCAGGAACAGCGAGGGGGTCAGGGGGCCTTTGCTGATGATCCAAGCCGTGCCCAAAGTCGACAGCAAGATCCAAAGCGCTTTGATGATGAAACCGCTTGTATCAAGATACCATCGGCAGATATGGGTCAATTGTGCAACGAGACCCAATATTAAATTGGCAAGCAGGACCAATAAAATCACGTTGAAGAACAGATCGGTCGCTTCAATGCTCAAGATTTTTTCGATGACAGCAGTGTGACCGGTGTTGAACTCCTGGTAAAACTTGCCCACACTCGTATGGCTAAGAATATACCAGAGATATCTGGCTAGAAAGAGGGAGGCTAACTCCAGCACATAAGCGCTGATGACCAATACAACACACTCAATCGCTGCATTAAATGGTTTTTGCGACCGTTGCGCAAATTGCCTGCGAAAATACGCGTATTTTTCCCACATCGCTTTGAGCACAGGTTGGTATTTTTTTGATTTTACCTTTTTGGGATTCGATTTTTTAGGGATAGATGAGCATTTCCGCGCAAGAGCTGGCTTGCTATTTTGATCTTCGGATCCGACTGGTTTGTGGATTTTTGAGATAATGATCCCGCATCTCAAACATTCAGAAACATGGGGTTGTCTGGTATTGCATTTGGGGCAGACCATTTCATCTGCGGTATTTGCTATTTGTGCAGAGTTCTGGGTGGCAATGCCTTTCGTGGGTGCCTGGGGATCAGATCGATGGTATGGCTGTTTTTTTATTTTGCAGGCTGTTCCATTGATGCGGATGCGCTGCTGTATGTCTACGGCCTGAACATAATCGACGTTGCGTTTGAGGACGATTTTTCCCGAACTGATCATTTTCTCGGTGCGAGTGGGATTGAGATAACCGAATCTTTCCAGAAATGAGCGGATACGGTCGGCAGTCGCCTCATTTTCAGGGTCATAGAACAGTTCAACAGCATAAAATCCGTCCGACATTTGGTATATCCGTTCGTCTGTTCGGCAGGTGGTACGATCCAACGGCAGTTTGGCGCTTTTCTAAATCGACGGGTTCATACTTTTAGAAGCCGCTCTATAAAAAGTCAATATCTTTAGCGATCGAACGTATCAGTTTTTCAATTTTCCGGCAAAATATGGGATAGCTAGTAGAAGCATATTTTCTTGCATTTTGAGACGCAAACCAGCCTTGCCACCGGTTTTGGCGGCAAGGCTGGTGATGTTGGCTGAAATGGGCAAATGGGTTAAGGATCAACCTATGGTGATGGGCATCCCCATGAGCGGCCAGAGCACGAACACGGCAAAACCGGTGACTAGCATGAGAATGATGCTGGCCGGTATTCCCCACATAAAAAACTCGCCGGTGGTGAACTGTCGCGAATCATAGGCGATGGCATTGGGCGCTGCGCCCACCAGCAAGAGGAAGGGCATGCCGGCCACTACCAGAGAGGCAAACAGGATGACCTCGCCGGCTACCCCCAGATAGGGAGCGATGACCAGGGCTACCGGCAGGGAGATGGCAATGGCGGCCACATTCATGATGAAGTTGGTCATGATCATGACGAAGAAAGCGATGCTCATTACGAAAATGAACCAATGGGCCTCTTTGAACATGTTCAGCCACTGGACAGCCAGCCATTCGGCGGCACCGGTCTGCCACAGGCAGAAACCGATACTCATTGCACCGGCAAAGAGCAGAATGATGTTCCAGGGGATCTCTTCCAGGTCGTTGATGTCCAGCAGCCCGGTGGCAAAGAAAAGAATGGTGGAAGTCAATAGAACGGCCGTCTTATGGGGCGGGATAAATCCTGGGATGGCCGATTTCATCACCGCGGAAATACCCAGCACCAGGATCGCTGAGATGACGATGACCCCGGCAATGATTTCCTTCCTGGAAACCGGTCCCATCTCGGCGTTGAGTTTTCTGGCCCGCTCGCGCAGGCCGGGGATGGTCTTCTTCTCCGGTTTCATGACCAGCATGAAAAAGATCCACAGAATGAACGTCATCAACCAACCGATGGGAAACATGTAATAGGAGAGCTCGAAGAATCCGACGTTTTTGCCAGCCACTTCGCTGAAAAAACCCAGGGCCACAGCCCCGCGGGCGGCCCCCAGCAAGGTGACGATGGAGCCGGCGCCGGCGATGTAGGCCATGCCGATGAATAGGCCCTTGCCAAACTTGGTCGGTTTGTCGCCTTCCCCGTACATGGCATAGATGGCGACCAAAAGCGGATAGATGGTGGCGGCAACGGCCGTATGGGCCATGATATGGGTGAGGGCCGCGGTGAGGACGAAGCAGCCCAAATAGATCATGCTGGTTCTTTCTCCCACAATGGCCAGCATTTTATAGGCGATTCTCCGCGTCAGGCCGGTCTTGGTAAAGACCAGGCCGACGACAATGGACCCGAAGATGAAAAGCACACTGGGATCCATGAAATCCTTGAACGCTTCTTTGGCCGGACGAATAAAGAAGAGCACCTGAAGCACGCCGATGGTGAGGCTCGTGATACCGATGGGTACGACCTCGAAAACCCACCAGGTAGCGGCCAGCAGAAAGACGGCCAAGGCTCCCTTAGCTTCTGGCGAGAGGGCGAAAGCTTTACCCTGGGGGTCTATGGCATCCGGCCAGGGCGGCGAATAATGGACCATGATGAATAGGAAAACACCGATGGCCATAAACAGATATTTTTTCCAGTCCATGTTGTTCACTGGAAGGATTGCTGCGTTGCTGCTCATAACACTTCTCCTCAGGTTCTGACGGGTGTTGCCAAACCGTTTACCGCTTGTACTAAGTTTCACACGCCAGGATGGCGCTCAATACCAACTCGACGGTATCGGCCAGACGCAGCACGCCGACCACCTTGTTGTCACTGACCACCAAAAGGGATTGGTGGTGGCCGAGGACAAAGTGGTGAATGGCCTCTCCAAGAGATGCTTCGGGTTCGATCATTTCGCTGTCCCTGGGGGTGACCATGAAGGTCTTGACCTTGATTTCAGCGGCTTTGCGGCAGAGCTGGTCCAGAGGGTCCTGCAGCAGGTTGAAGGATTCCAGTATGGCTTTCTGGTATTTGCGGGTGAATCCCAAGTGTGTGGCGCTTTTGTCGGAAAGCATCTCGCCATATTTGGGTTCAAGCGCCTTGAGGATGGCCTGAAAATTGACTTTGCCGACGATGTTCTTTTTCTTGTCGTAGATGAGGATGGCCCTGTGAAGGTATTTGGCCTGGTCAAAATCCGCCTGGGATTTCTTCAAGGCCGCGATCGCCTCGTAAAGCGTGGCATCCTCTGAAACGGTGGCGTATTCGGAGAGCGGCACCATGATGTCTTTCACCAGTGTCGTTGCCAAATCAACCTCCCTATGCAATTGTTCTTTTGTTTAAGATTCCGATATTATTATAATTATAATAAAATGGCCCTGTCAGAATTGTCTGGCATGGCCAAGATAGTCTCTTTACATGAACTATAATACCTTTTCAACGATTTTTCATTGTCTTGTTTACGCCCCTGAAACTTGCTGAAATCCCATTCTAGACGGCCCTCTGTTTTTCGCCCGTTATTGGGAATTTTACTTTTTTGCAAGCAACAGCGGGAGGATCTAAAGTTCATTGCGAGGCAGGCCGATACCTTAATTAACGGGCAATGATGGTATGCTGTCGATTATCCATGACGATAGCACCTGCCATACAGCATTCAAGTCATACCAGCCCTACGGGCTGTTTTGTAGAATACAGACGAGGGAAGAATTCCCGAAAGGAAAAGTTTATGGAAGCCATTCAAAACGCCGTATCGTGCAGTTGTCCCAATGACCTGTCGGCCAGTCGATCACTCTATGCCTGCCAGACCCAGTTGGCGGCGGTCACCAGCAGCCAGTCAATGGATCTGGAACTGCTGACCGAGGAGGGGGACAAGGTGACCCTTTCCATCGACGCTCAGGCTTCGGCTGTTTATGCCGCACATGGGGCGGTGGTTGCGGATGATGATGAGCTTTACGGTCAATGGGGAGAATTTTCAGGTGGCGCCTTTGAACGGGAGGTGGACGTCACGGTGGATGGCGATCTGAATCAACAGGAGCGCCGGGAGATTCGTAAGGTCATCAGGACCCTGAACCGTATAATGAATGATTTCGTCCAGGACCGGCTCAATCCCATGATCTCAAAGGCCCGCCAGCTCCAGGGATTGAAGACCATCGACAGCCTTGAAGTTGAAATGTCTTACGAACGCCAGGTTTTAATCGCACAGCAGGCAGAGGCGGCGGTTGCCTATGATCGTACCGGCGAGGTGGCGGCTGCAAGTGCAGCACCCGGCTCCATGGAATCGGTGGATTTGCCGATTGTGAAGGAGGCGGAAGTGGTGGCCGCGGACATGGCGGGTGAGGTGGTTTCCGCCCGGACCCCTCTGGACCCATTGAAAGAGCTGGCCGATCGTCTGCTTCAGGCGTATCATGATCGGTCTGAAGAATGGAATCCACTGGCCGGCCGGGTGATCGATCACATCCACGACGTATTTCATGCCATTGTCGGTGGCACCGAAGAGGCGCTTGAAAGAGATACGAACGACAGCGCGGTGAGGCACTATCGTCGACGTTGACCGCTGGCGGTTTCTGAGAACGTGCTGAACAGTGTTTCAACCGGCGCGATCATTTTCCTCAACGCCCTCCTGCGCATCAAGGGCCCGGCTTGCTTTCACGGTTTCATCGATGGCCCGGAAGACCGTTCTAAAGGTTTCCGTGAAACCGGTGGGTGAGAGCCGGCCCACTTCGATGAATTTAACAACCACTTCTTTGCTCGCCCTGAGTATCTGCTCATCCAATGCCCCTTTTTTCATAGTGTAACCTCTTCAATATTTAATAATTACTGGTTGTTATCAGTTTAAAGGGCCGGTGTCAATCGGCTTGCGCGCCTTGGCGCTGAAATTTGGTCGCACAACTGAAGCGGGGCTGTCGTCCCTGGACCAGTGCCTTAACAAAAGATCGGATGGCCGAATTCCTTTTCGCCACCGCTCATCGTTTCAGGCACCATCCTTGTTTGACACCTCAGCCGAAATCCACTATTAACAGAAATCTTTTTTAAGAGATTAGGAGGTTTGTCCATTATGACCAACCCATCAGATAAAGGTATCTCCTATCAGATTCTCAAACCGGATGTGGTGGATGCTCAACGCCTTGATCCCATCGACTATGCCTACAAGGGGCGCCGTGACATTGTGATCACCATACGACAGCCTGAATTTACATCGGTTTGCCCAATGACGGGCCTGCCCGATTATGGGACCATTATTATTCGATATACCCCGGAAGAAAGCATCATCGAGCTTAAATCCCTGAAATTCTATTTGTTGCAATATCGCAATGTGGGTATTTTCTACGAGCATGTGGTCAACCGGATACTGGATGACCTGGTTTCCAGATTGCATCCCAAATGGATGGAAGTGACTGGAAGCTTTACCGCACGCGGCGGCATTACCTCAGACGTGACTGTTGTGTTCAATTCTGATCCAGCAAAGGAGTAGAGCGACCATGCGTGGCTTCATCCGCTTGTGTGTAACCCTGATACTTGTATCCCTGGTTTTTTACAGCTGCGGTGGTTCCGGACATCTTCTCAAGAAGGTCCCGCCCACCATCAACACGGTGAAACCGCGTAACGGCTATGTAAAGCAGGTTGCAGCGGTGCTGATTCAAACGCCACTCACAACCGTGGGGCAGAGGGCTGGCGCACTTTATTTCAAGACCCTGGTCAAATCCGTGTCCGAAGAAGACAGCCGCTCCAGAGTGGAGACCCCGGAGGACAGCGGATTTCCAAAAATCATGAAACCGTTTTCCGGTGGCTCAATATCGGATCTTGATGTGGCCATCCTTACCAGGGGGGCACGGCAGGTAGGATATCAAGGGGTTTTGGTGGTAGCGGTTCGCGATATCCGGGTGGATACCATACGGACCGGCTTTTTCTGGTTCCGCAAAAAGCGCTATATCGTCCAATTTACGGTTACAGCGGATCTTTACGACCCCTATTTGAGGGCTAAAGTCGTCAGCGGGGTCATGGAGTCAAGTACAAAGATCAGCATAGACGATTATGAAGGTTTCCAAAACGGAACGATTTCAGCGATTGAAAAACTCGATGAGGGCATGGTCGATGCGGCTGAAGAGCTGGGTGAACAAGTCGGAGAAGCGCTGTCCGACCTGATGTGGAAGGCCGCTGTCACCAAAGTCGATGGCGATCGGGTCGTTCTTGCTGTGGGATCCGATGTGGGTCTCAAAGAAGGGGAGCGGTTCGTCGTATTCCAAGGTGGTCGTCTATTGGACGGCAAGCAAGGCCAACAGTTCGTTGCCCCTGGGTATCAGGTGGGAACGCTTCAAGTCTCTGACGTAACCGACCGGACGGCGGAAGCCAAGGCGACCCCGGCTGGGAAAGTCAAAAATGGAGATATCGTCGTTCCGGTACGATAAGTCATGTGTCAGGTCTGAATGATTTCCTGTCCAAACGCGTCGATGAGTTCCTGTGTCTGCGCTTCAGACGCCAGATGGCGGATGGCATTTCGAAATCGGCTGGCTCGGGGCAACCCTTTCACAAACCAACCCAATCGGCTCCTGAGTACATAGCACGCCTTTTCTTCACCCAGATAGTGGACTGATGCCTTGAGGTAGCGCAGCATCATGTCGATGCGATTCTGAGGGCTGATATCCCGTATCGGTCTACCTTCCAGCAGATCGATGATCTGGGTGAAAAGCATGGGATTGCCGATAGCGGCGCGACCGACCATGACGGCATCACAGCCGGTTTGGGAAATCATGGCCAGGGCATCCTGCGCTGTGAGAATGTCGCCGTTACCGATCACCGGAATGGCGATTTTGTTCTTGATCTTCCGGATCAGCGACCAGTCGGCGCGGCCACCGAATCCCTGGCGGGCTGTCCTTGGGTGTACGGCCACAGCATCCACCCCGCAAGCTTCGGCGATTCGGCTTATGGCCATGGCTTGATCGCCGGAAGCATCCCATCCGGTCCGAATTTTTATGGTCAGTGGGATTTTGATGGCATTGCGCACCGCTTTGAGCAGAACCTCAGCTTTTCCGGGATCACGCATCAAGGCTGAGCCGGACCCGCTTTTCAGGATCTTCCGGACCGAGCAACCAAAGTTGATATCCACAATATCGGCGCCGGCTGCCTCCGCCATCCGGGCGGCTTCTGCCAGGATGGCGGCATCGCTGCCAAAGAGCTGGACCGAGAGCGGCTTTTCCCGGGGGGTGGAGTCCATCAACTGGGCGGTTTTGGCCGACCCATTCACCAACCCGCAGGCACTGATCATCTCGGAGCAGACCAGGCCGCACCCCGCCTCCTTGGCCATCAGGCGCAATGGCAGGTTCGTAATGCCGGCCAAAGGCGCCAGGGCAGTAGGATTATCAAGCTGGACAGTGCCGATTTTCATAGGGCATTGAAGCAGTTGTGAGTTTTAAGGTTAAAGATTAAAGCGTCGGTATCCTGCCGTTTTCATAATGGTTCATCATTGCAACTAACATACCTACCTCCTGGGTACAACGCTCCATGGAATTTCGTGTACCATAAACATTCTGCGAAATGGGATGATTTAAATGTCGTAGCAGCAACGGCTGAACGAAGTGTGTTCCACATTAATAGATAGAATACATAAGCTTAAAACTTTGCACTTTAAACTTGATACTGAGATGGATGGGTCCAGACAGATGTTTTTGATGGATCAATTGCGCTCACACGCAGTGCGTTCATGATCGCCCATCGATTTTCGGATTGGCATAGCAAAAAAGACAGTCATGGCTGCACGGATGCAGATCATAGCTGCCGATGTCTCTGGAGACATTGCAGGCGCATCCTATGCTGCGGCGTTGTCCCTTGTCCTTGGCCAGGGAGATACCAGGGCCGTAAAGCCGTACCAGGTGATGGCCGGGGATGCAGGCGGCGGGGAGAACGGGCAGATCCTCCGGCAGCGACGCCAGTACCTCCTTTTCACAGCAGAGGCGCAGATCCATTCCCAAGGATGCCAGTTTGTGGGACAGGGCCTCGATCGTTTCGACTTTCCGGTGCATTGGCGGGTCGATAAGCTCCAGGTGCGAGTGGCGTTTCATGCGGCTGACCACTTTACGGTAGCGGTCCGCAAAGCTGGTGATACAGGCTTTTATGCCCAGGTCCGCCGCTCGATGGGCTATGTAATTGAAACCATCCAGGTTGTTCCCCTCCCGCCCGGCACCATCCATATAAAAGCAAATCGGATCGAAACGCCATTGAAGGCACTGCGGCCCAAAGGATTGAACCAGGGCGGCGAGCTGCTCCAATCGATCTTCCAGCGGCGGGATCATGGGTTCCAAGGAGGAGTGGGATGCATTGATGGTGAAATTGAAAAAGAGGTTATAGCCCTTTCCCTTGAGGTCCTGCCCATGGCGGTGACGAAGAAAAGGGCCGAAGTTCTTTGACCAGAAAACGATGGAATGAACCTGATCCGATCCGGCCGGGACCTGGTAAGTCTTCCGGTTATAGGGATTGACGACATCGAAAAAGCCCTGGTCGATGCTGTCCATGAACCATGTCATGTAAAAAGCGGGAATGTCGGTTCGGCGGGAGGCCGAAATGACGATTGGCGGCATTTATTCCTTTACCAGAACTATTTCTTTTTCAGATCGGCCAGAGAGATAACATTGCCGTTGCCTGAGGACCTGCTATCTGATGTCGTGTCTTCCTCCTCGGTGTGAGGGTCCGGCGGGCAGGTCACCTTCTCGATGCGCATGGACTTGCCCCCCATGGAGTAAGGTTCGCCATCGATATAAACATCGCGTAGAATCCACGTCACCACCTGGAGCGGGATTTGCAGCAGCAAAAGTTTGACGTGGTACCAATCCGGTTTGTGATCGGGATCGATGGATTCGATCCGTGCAAACGTCATGGGATTGTCTTCCATGTAGATCAGAACGATATCATTTTCGACGGCCATGGCACTCCTCTGGGATTGCGTTTCTAATGGTATTTCCGGGAGGCATGATGGCATAAAGGCACTTGCTTGTAAAGTCGCACCCACCGCCTGAGCGATTCTAACTGAACATTATTCGGCAAGGTAGAAATCAACACCGAATCCGTTACCGACGCGACCCCGAGGTCGCGGCAAATTGGGGTCAGGGTCGGGGTCGGTATCGGAATCGCTTTCGAAAAGGCGTCCATGGGACACATCGGGTTAGCAAAAAATTTTTTTGCAGATGATCGGCATCATGGACCGGTTACGATGAATGACATTCCGCTATAAATGCTGACGCCGCTTCTTCAACCCTTTGGAGGGAGATCAAATGCCCTGTGGATCAGTTGAAGATCAGGCAAATTCCAGTGAATAGTTGTTCACTTATGGTATGCCTCTGTTCATTGGCGGCTTCGCAATGGCAGACGGGGATATTCATGACGCTATCCTTAAGATGAAATAATATTATAATGGACACTATGGTTCTTATGAAGCCGCTGCGTTTTTCCCTTGACACCCTGAGGATACCCTGATAGATGAATGAATACTCATTCATTTTTTAGGAAAAAGAGAGAACAATTGTACCACCACCAACCATTCGGCAGGTCCTAAGTCCGATGGCGGTTTAACTTTTTTCGGAGGAGGGGATATGACACGCAAAATCAGAAAAGCGGCGGTTATCGGTTCCGGCGTCATGGGCGGGGGCATCGCCGCATTGATGGCCAGTGCCGGTATTCCGACACTGCTCATGGATATCGTGCCCTTTGACCTCGAGGGGGATGCAAAGGATGATCCCCTGCAGCGCAATCGCATTGTCAAAGCCGGGCTGGATGCCATGGCGATGGCGCAGCCCGCGCTGATCATGCACCCCAAGGATATGGCCCGCATCTCCATCGGAAATCTGGATGATGATTTTGAGCAGTTGGGCGAGTGCGACTGGATTGTCGAGGTGGTGGTCGAGAATGTAAAGATCAAGCAGGAACTGTTTAAACGCATCGACGGCATCCGGAAACCGGATGCCATTGTCTCCAGCAATACGTCGGGGCTGCCCCTCAAGGCGCTGTCCGAAGGCCTGAGCGATGGGTTTAAAGCCCACTTTTTGGGGACCCATTTTTTCAACCCCGTTCGCTATATGAAGCTGCTGGAAATCATTCCCGGTGCCAAGACATCCAGGGAGATACTGGACTTTGTGGCGGACTTCGGCGAGCGCCGACTGGGCAAGGGGATCGTCTGGGCAAAGGACACGCCCAACTTTGTCGCCAACCGGATCGGGGTGCAAGGCATGGTGCGGGCCATGCAGCTGATGCTCGAAGAGGGACTGACCATTGCCCAAGTGGACGCACTTTTCGGACCGGCCATGGGCAGACCCAAGACCGCCATGTTCAAAACAGCCGATTTGGTCGGACTGGATGTCCTCGGCCATGTGGCCAAAAACACGTACGATCTGGTGCCCGATGATGAGGCAAGGGATCACTTCGTCCTGCCGGAATATTACCACAGGATGGTGGAAAAGAAGCTGCTCGGCAAGAAATCCCAGGCCCAGTCCGGATTTTATAAAACGGACCTGACGCCGGAGTGGAAAAAGGTCCGCAAAGTCATCGACCTGGAAACCTTAGACTACCAGGAATATGATAAGCCCGGCTTCCCATGCCTGCAGGCGGCAAAGAAAGCGCCTTCCATGGCAGAAAAGATGCAAGCCATCGTATTTGGGGAAGACCAGGGGGCGAGATTTGTCTGGCGGGCTATTGCGGACAACCTGATCTACGCGGCCAATCGCATCCCGGAGATCTCCGATACCGTGGTGGAGATCGACAATGCCATGCGCTGGGGATTTAATTTCGAGCTGGGACCCTTTGAGACATGGGATGCACTGGGGGTGGCCCGCACGGTGGACCGCATGGACGGTGAAGGTTTGAAAGTGCCGGCCGCCGTCAAGGAGATGCTGGCCGCCGGTAACGTCTCCTTTTACAAAACCGAAAAAGGGCAGCATTACTTCTATGACTTCAAGACCAAATCCTACCAACTGATTCGCGTTTCCGAGAACGTCCTCTCTCTGACAGCCCTCAAAGCCGACAACCAGACCGTTGCATCCTGTCCGTCGGCATCACTGATCGATATAGGGGACGGCGTCTTCTGCTGCGAGTTCCACACCAAGATGAATGCCCTTAACGGTGAGATTATCGATTTCATGGACCGTGCCCTGGATCATGTGGACGCCAATGGAAGAGGGCTGGTGATCGGCAACCAGGCCTCCGGAATGCCAGGCGCCTTTTCCGCCGGGGCGGATTTGGCCTTCTTGCGCGGTATGGTCGAAAGCGGCGATTTTGATGGGATCGATGGCTTCCTAAAGCGCGGTCAGGATGTCATGCAACGGGCGCGTTATTCTCCGTTTCCAGTGGTCGCGGCGCCGTTCGGCTTGGCCTTGGGGGGCGGATGCGAAGTCTGCCTGGGGGCCGATCGAATGGTGGCCCATGCCGAACTCTATATGGGGTTGGTTGAAATCGGTGTTGGGTTGCTGCCGGCCGGCGGTGGTTGCACCAATTTGTGGCGCAAGTTTGCCGAAAGCGTGCCCGACGCCGTTCAGGATGCCGACAAGGGCAAGTTTTTCGTGCCTGCTTTCATGAACATCGCCATGGCCAAAGTCTCCACGTCGGCCGCCGATGCCCGGGCCAATGGCTATCTGGGCTCTAAAGACCGCATCGTCTTCAATCGGGATCATCTGATCGGTGAGGCCAAAAAGGAAGTCCTCGACATGGCCGCGGCCGGATATGCACCGCCCGTCCGACAGCCGATTCCTGTCCTCGGTGAAGCGGGGCAGGGCATGATCGAGGCCGAATTGTACAACATGACGTCGGCCGGGTTTGTTTCGAAGCACGATGCTTTTCTGGCCAGCCGCATCGCCTACGTCTTAAGCGGCGGGGAGGTGCGCACCAACGCGGCCGTCGACGAATCGGTGCTCTTGACCCTGGAGCGCAGGGCCTTCGTCGATTTTTTAAAGCAGGAGAAGACCGTTGCGCGGATCGACCACATGCTGAAGACGGGCAAACCGTTACGCAACTAATGTCCACTTGAATAATCCATCGTGATGGAGGACAACATGAAAGACGCTTACATCGTAAGTTCCGTACGCACGCCGGGATGCAAAAATAAGAAGGGGGCGTTCAAAGATACCCTGCCTCTGGATCTTCTCACCTTCATTCTGGAGGCAGCGGTGGACAAAGTCCCCAGCCTCGAGCGCAAAGATATCGAGGACGTGATGGTGGGATGCGCCTTCCCCGAAGCTGAGCAGGGACTCAATATCGGGCGCATCGCCGCTAAAATGGCCGGATTTCCGGACGTGGTGCCGGGCGCCACCGTCAATCGTTTCTGCTCGTCGGGATTGGAGGCCATCGCCGTGAGCGCCTTGCGCATCATGGCGGGCTGGTCCGACGTAGCCATCGGGGCCGGTGTAGAGTCCATGACCTATGTTCCCATGGGCGGCAACGTACCGAGGCCCCATCCAACCTACGCCAAATTGCATGCTGATCTGTACGCATCCATGGGGATAACTGCGGAGAATGTGGCCCGGCGTTATGATGTGAGCCGCGAAAAACAGGATGAATTTGCCGCACTCTCCCAACAGAAGGCGGCCGCTGCCCAGAAAGAGGGCCGTTTCACCGAGGTTATCCCCACGCCGGCCACCCGATTCGTGCCGCAGGAAGACGGAACCTTTCGGAGAGAAACCTTTCTGCAGAAGTTCGACGATGGAGTGCGGGCCGGGACCACAACGGAAATTCTAGCCGGACTGCGGCCGGTATTTGCTGCGGCGGGAAGCGTTACGGCCGGCAATTCGTCTCAAACCACCGATGGTGCGGCCGCCACGGTGTTGATGAGTGAGGCCAAGGTCCGGTCGCTGGGCATAAAACCCATTGCCAAATTAAAACTCTACACCGCCACCGGCTGTAAAGCCGATGAGATGGGTGTCGGCCCGCGCTACGCCATTCCCAAACTGCTGGAAAAAGCCGGTCTGACCATTGACGACATCGGATTGTGGGAGATCAACGAAGCCTTTGCCTCACAGGCCCTCTATTGTATCCGCGAATTGGGACTGGACAAGTACATGGACCGGATCAATATCAACGGTGGCGCCATCGCATTGGGGCATCCCCTGGGGTGTACCGGCGCAAAGCTGTGTGCCACCTTGCTGGCCAATATGCAGGCGAAGGGGGTCCAGTATGGTGTGGAGTCCATGTGCATCGGCGGCGGCATGGGGGCAGCCGCCCTGTTTGAATTATGTGATTGATTCAGGTTTTACAATCAATTCCGAAGTTTTGCGGCAATCGGCTCCCCTGAACCGGGGAGACCGCCGCAGCTTAGGCGATCAGGACCGGTTTTAAAACCTGGGGGGGCGGATGGACCGGTCCCCTGATCGCTGACAGCCGCGCAAATCCGGTCTGCTGCAGGCCCAAAGCCCGGACCGTCATCGATGGTTCGGGCTTCCTTTTTTTACAGCGGAAAATGGCACGCCACTTTATGCCCGCCACCGATATCCCTCAGCTCGGGGGCGGTTTCGGGGGAGGTGCATTCGCGGGGGCAGCCCTTATCCAGAAAAACCGGGCAGCGGGGGGCAAAGCGGCATCCCAGGGATCGGGTTTCGCGGTCTCTGAAATTGCCGCGGTTTTGTTCGCGCTCGCAAGTGAACTCTGACATACCTTCCCTGCTCCTTTTGTCCACCAGTGAGGACCATAGGATGTGGGAGTATGGGTGCCGCGGGGCATCGGCGATGCTGCCGGCCATGCCCATCTCCACGATCTTGCCCAAATACATTACCGCCACTTTGTGACTGATCAGCTCGACGATACGCAGATCGTGGGAGATAAACAGGTAGCTCAATCCCAGTTCGGACTGCAGCGTCCGCATCAGATTGACCACCTGGGCCTGAATGGAGACATCCAAGGCACTGGTGGGCTCGTCCGCCACTAAGAATTCTGCCCCTACCGCAAGGGAGCGGGCAATGCCGACCCGACGTTTCTCTCCACCGGAGAGTTCTCCCGGATAATTGCTCAGTTTACTCTTTTTTAAATTGACCTGTTCCAGCAATTCCCGGGTGCGCTGTTCTATTTCGCTGTCGGTGAGGCGGTGGTGAACGCAGATGGCCTCCTTTAGGATGGAGCGGATCCGCATCTTGGGATTCAGTGCGGCATCCAGATCCTGAAAAATCATCTGCATGCGACGCCGAAGCGGGCGAAACTGTTTGGGCGGCATGGCGGTGATATCCACATTGTCAAAGACGATACGGCCTTGGTCCAGCGGCGTCAGCTTCAAAATGGCCCGGCCGATGGTTGTCTTGCCGCATCCGGTCTCCCCGACCAGCCCCAAAGTCTCGTTGGGACGAATGAAAAAACTGACGTCATCCACTGCTGGAATAGTCTGGCGGAAACCCCCTTTGGGTACCCACCACCGGCCGGGGTGGCCAAAGGATTTTTTTACATGTTCGACATCGAGGATGGCGCGGGGCATAGGCTTCAGTGTCCTTTTAACGGGTTCATCCGCTGTTTATTGGCTCGAAGAGCCAGCATCGCACTGCGTGGCCCTGTGCCACAGGGCTCAAAGGAGGCTCCTGGTTCACGCAGGCAGCGACGATTTTTCCATGGTATTGACGGCACCGCGGGTAGAACCGGCAGCCTTTGGGGGTGTTGATCGTGTCCAAGACATCCCCTTTGATGGCTTTGAGGACTCCCTTTTTCTTGATAAGTCGCCGGTCTGGAACCGAAGCGAGCAGTGCGGCCGTATAGGGATGTTTTGGCGCAGCCGCAGGATCCAGAACAGCGTCCACAGGCCCGTTTTCCAAAACCGTTCCGCCGTACATCACTGCCACGCGATCGGACAACTGGCGGATCACATCGATATCATGACTGATCAGGAGGGTGGTCAATCCCAGCCGGGATTTGATTTGTCCCATCAGCGCCACAATACGGCTCTGGATGGTGGCATCCAGGCCGGTAGTAGGCTCGTCGGCAATGAGCAGCGTCGGCTCGGCGGCCAGGGCCATAGCGATCATGGCGCGTTGGCACATGCCGCCGGAGAGACCGTGGGGGTTGTTGTGGTAGCGGATTTTCGGCGCATCGATGCGGACCTGCTCAAGCCACGCCAGTGTCTTGTCACGGGCCTCTTTCCGGCTGGAGATGGCGGTATTGCGCAAAATGGTTTCCGTGATCTGGCGGCCGATGGTGCTGAAGGGATTCATAGCGCTGCGCGGGTCCTGGAAAATCATGGCCAGCTGGCTTCCCCGGATGCCTTTCATACGCCGTTGAAGGCGCTTTTCCCAGGGTCGGGCCGCTTTGATCACGGTCATGATACGGCCGTTATGGCGCTTGAGCTGCACATGGCGGTCTATCCCGTGCAGAAGGTTGAGAGGTCCGTCCGGCGTGTGGAAACGAATGGCCCCGCTGATAACACCTGGCGATCCCTGAACCAGGCCCATGACGGACAGGGCGGTGACGCTTTTACCGCTTCCGCTTTCCCCCACCATCCCCAGAGTCTGGCCTTGATGTATCTCGAAGCTGACATTATCCACCGAGCGGATAAAGGCCTGCTTGCTGCGTGCATAGAAATAGGCGTGAAGATTCTCAATGGTCAGTATGCGTTGGTTGTCCATCACCCCTGTTTTCGCTCCAGAATGTTGTTGAGGCCGTCTCCCAGTAGGTGAAAACCCAGAATGGTGAACAAGATGGCCAAGGCCGGTGCTGTGGATGGCCAGAACTCACCCTGCAAAAAGTAGTTGGCACCCGACTGCACCATATTGCCCCAGGAAGGGACTGGTTCCTGCACGCCAAAGCCGAGATAGCTCAAGCTGGTTTCAATTAAAATCGCTTCCGCCATTCCCAGGGTCGCCTGGATGATCAGCAAGGCCCGGCAGTTGTGCCACAATATGTGCTTGACGATGATCGTGCGGGTGTTCAATCCGAGGCAGACGGCCGCTTCGATGAAATTTTGCTGTTTGAGAAAGATCACCTTGCTCTTTACCATGGAAGCGACCGTGGGGGCGTGGGTCAAGCCCACCACCACCATGATCAAGTAGATGTCGGGTTTGAAGGCGGCCACCATCAGGAGAATCAGGACCAACCGGGGAAAAGAGTCCACCAGGTTGGCGGCATAGGTCACAGCCCGGTCCCACCGGCCGCCACGGTAACCGGATACCAGCCCGCTGGCCCCGCCCAATGCCAGGGCAATGAAGATGGCCAGCAATCCCGGTAAAAAATAGGCTTGAATGCCAAGGATCAGCCGTGAAAAGATATCGCGCCCCAAAAAATCCGTGCCCAGCAAATGACCTTCGGTATAAGGCGGTGCATTGAGCAGGTCCATGTCGATGGCCTGAGGGTCGAAGGGCAGGCGCCCTGACGCCCCCAGAAAATAGGACCCCACCACCATCAGCACCACCACCATCCCATAACCCACACAGGCCAAATCCATTGAACGGGCTTTGCGCCACAGCGGGACCTGGGAGTAGTCACTGACGCGCAGGGTGATTTGCCGAAAGGTTTTCATGTGATATGCGACGCCCTCGGGTTGACGATGATATGGATGACCTGTTTGAGCAGGCTGCCCAGGCGGACAAAGACGGCGGCCATCAGGGTGATTCCCATGATCAAAGGGTAGTCCCGGTCCTGGGCCGCCTGCCACGCGAGGCGGCCCATGCCGGGCCAGTTGAAGATCTGCTCCACCACAACGGCGCCACCCAGAATAAAAGGGACCTTGGCGGCGGTCATTTCTGTGATGGGGAGCAGGAATCCTTCTTTGAAGGCGTGTCGCCATATCGATGCGCCTTTGGCCCTGGCTGTGCGGATGTAGTCCCGGGCCAAAACGCGCCTCAGTTCTTCCCGCAGATAGCGCACCATCTCGCTCAGGCCGCAACTGCACAGACCGAGCACCACCACCGGCAGCAGAAAGTAAAACCAGTTCCAATGCCCGGCGTTGCCCCCGGCCGCCAGCGGAAAGAAATCGAAACCGTGGATGGCGATATAGATGACGATATAGCCGAACCAAAAGGCCGGCAGCGCTGATAATATATAGGCCAAGATGGTTATGCCCCATCCCGGGATATCGGTGCTTCCTCTTTTGGCGGTATAGACAGCAATGGGCACGGCCAGAAGAAGACTCAACGCCATGGCGCCCAGGGTGAGGTAGAGCGTATAGATGCTGGTGCGGATCACTTCGGTAAGCACCGGCAGGCCGCTGCGAATGGAGTGCCCCAGATCCCCCTGAAGCAATTGGCCCATCCACGATAGATACTGCCAAACCTTGACCCCACCCGTTCGACTGACCACAGTTCCACCGGAAGATACCGTCACGGTGCCGAACGGGTCCCCCGGCGCGAAAGATAAAACTGTGAAGACCACCACCGAAACACCGAGAAGCAGAGCTACAGTAGTTAGTACTTCCTTAACCAGCATAACAGCAATGGGGCGCAGGGCGGAATTTTTCATTGCATCATTGAAACCTGGTCCTCAGGGGCAGGTGTTGAATATCGAATATCGAACAAGGAACCGCAGAATTTCGAAGTAAGGTGTTGTGCCATTTTATAATGAAAATGATAGAGCGCAGCGATTCCACACTTCAAAATTCTGCGGTTCAATCTCTTAGCGCTGTTCCGTTTTAGGGATGTACCATTCATCCGCGTATGAGAAGAACTTGTACGGATGGATACCGACATGTCGGACTTTTTTGTTGTAAGCGGCATAATTGGTCAGGGTCCACAAGAACACATAAGGACTTTCATCAGCAATAATGGCGTGCAGCTTGCGGTTGATGGTTCGTCTTTTTTCGTGGTCCAGCGTGAGCTTGCTTTCCACGATCAGGCTGTCCACCTCCGGATTGGAGTAAGCCCCGAAGTTGTTCTTCCATGCGCCGATTTCAGCGGAGTGAAACAGGGATGAAATATCGGCGGAATCGTCGAAGACCCAGGAGGCAAACATAAGGTCAAAATCGTGATGTAGAAAAATGTCTTCCTTCCAAGCCAGCCACTCGATAAATTCGCCCTGAATTTCGATGCCGATCTTGCTCAAATAGTTCTTGAAGGCCAGTACCACCCGCTTGATGGCTTCGCTTTCCTTGGCGATGGGGACTTTCAACGTCAGGGAGAGTTTTTGACCGTCCCTTGCCATGATGCCGCCCGGGCCGCGTTCGAACCCAGCCTCCTTTAACAGCGCAACGGCCTTCTGCGGATCATAAGGCGTCGGCTGGATATCCAGGTTGTACGCCCAGCTTCCCGGCGCAAACGGACCGGAGATAATGGTGCCCTGACCTTGAAAGAAGGCGTCCAACATCTCTTGACGATTGACCGCATAGGTAAACGCCTGGCGGACCCTTTTGTCGACCAGCAGTGGATTGCGTATGTTGAATCCGAAAAAAGAGTAGGAGAGGGCATTGTACGGTTGCAGGACGAAACGCTTGTCACCTTGAATTTGGGGGATATCCCGATGGTTCACCAGCACGATCATGTCGATGGCGTTGAACATCAGCGCCTGGCCCATGATGTTCTGATCGGCGAACGGTCGGGCGACGAACTTGTCGATGTGGGGACGGCCTTTGTAGTAGTTATCGTTGGCCACCAGAATCACTTCGCGATCAGCGGTGATATTGCGCACCATGTAGGGTCCGGTGCCGATGGGATGATGTACGAACGGATCTTCCCTTGTCAGGAATTCTTTGTTTTCCGGACCATGCTGGGGGATGATTTTAAAGCTGAATTTGGCCAGCGCATTGAGAATAGGCCGTTTGAGCGTAAACCGTACGGTGAAATCATCGATCTTTTCTACGGATTCGATGAACTCGTTACGGACTTTCAGCGGGGTGATGGTTTTGGGATGCATCATGATGTTGTAGGTGAAAATGACATCATCGGCGGTAAACGGTACAGGCGTCTCGCCTTCCCTGGGATGCCAGGTGACATCCTTTCGAAGATAGAAAGTGTATAGGCGGCCGTCATCGGAAATCTCGGCGCGTTCAGCTAAATCGGGAACCACTTCCTGTTTCTCATTGATGGCGGTCAATCCGCTGAAGACCAGCTCACTGACGCGAAGTGAAATCATATCGTTGCTGGTGATGGGATCCAAGGTAACCGGTCGGCCGTATTCACCGTAGTTGAGGACGCCGCCGTCAGGATTCCCGTCGGACCTGATAGCCGCTGCCGGCTGCGCAAGGAGCAGTCCGGCAACAACTATAATGGTGAGGCATACAAAATTGGGCAACCGCTTCATAGTGTCCTCCAAATGATCTGTTAAAAAATCTTGGCATCACCGGCGCTCTGTTGTTCCATGGAGTAGATACCCTGCAGGGCGACCTGGATTTGGCGCACAGCTGGGAATTGTTTGCTCATGGTAAAATAGATCTCCAATGCCTCAGAATATTGCCGGTTTTTGTAGTAGGCCCATGCAAGGTCGGCCAGCATAGCGGGCGGATTTGCTTCAATACGGTTTTTGCGGCTTTTGTCCCTGGCCGCCTCCAAATAATGCAAGGTGCGGCCGTGATCCTGTCTGGCTCGGTAGTAGTGTCCCAGCGCCATTCCCAAATTGGCTGGCGGCCGTCCCTGTGCCTGTTGCCATAGCAGGGTTGCGCGCTTGAGGGCATCAGGGCAGTCCACTCCCAGTTGGGCGCAAAGCAACACAATGTCGCTTAGCTGGTCAACAGAGCTTTTCTCAGAAAGGAGACCATCAAGGTCCAATCTTGTGGTTTTGGGAGAGTGAGTGTTGAGCCCGTAAGCCAACTGTCGGACCTGCGCGAGACGGGACAGGGCATTGGGTGGCGCTGCGGCAAGCAGTTCATCCATGGCACGGGAAGCCTCATCCATGCGTCGAGAAAATGCATAGGCTTCTCCGGCCAGAAAAGTCGCGGTAACCGATGTGCGCGTATTGGCAGATTTTTTAGCGGTGTTGAAGGCATTGATGGCGGCCTGGCTGTAAAAGGCGGAGAGGTGGCGAAACAAACCGGCATCGTAAAATCGTAATACTTTATGGTCTCCGATGACCTCTTCCCGGGCGAATGTCGCCAATTGGGTGTGGGCGATGATCTCAAAGCCCTCTCGGACCATGTTGCGGCGGCCATAAATGTCCAGCAGGGCGGAAGCGCATTGCACGGGTATGGGCTTGTTTGCCGTAAGCAATGTTTTGGCTGCGCCTTGTGCCAGGGGCAGAATCTTTTCCGGATGCAGACCCGATTGCTGGTAGGCGGCCGCCAGAAGCGCGGCGACATGGGGCTCATCCACAGGCAGGGCCGACCATATTTTTGTTGCGCGAATTTTCTGTCCGGCCGCATGATGGGCGGCTCCCAGATCGACCCGGGCCTCGTATCGATCGATTTCGTCAACACCGGAGATTTCCAGAAATTGGGTCAGCGCTGCAATGGCCGGGGTGAACCGGCCGTCTGCCAACAAGGCTTTTCCAAGATAGAGTCTGGCCAACCGGCTGGCGGCCGACTTCCGCTGATCATCCGCCTGAACCATCCGTTTGAGGTACTCCACCTGCAACGGTTTGGCAGCCTGATGCAACCTGTTGTAAAACCGGGCATTGGCCAGGCAAATCATGCCGAAATTGCGCTGGATATCATATGGTTCTTCAATGGTCCGGTGGGACAACTGGGCGTACATCAAAAGGGCCGCATCATGGTAGTGGTGTTTTTGGAAAAGCCGCATCGCCTGTTGGGCATCTGCGCTGCCGGCCTGAACAGCAAGCGGGAAGGAGACCCATAGCAATAGAATGAGTATCGCTTTTTTCATTTCAGCTCCTCAATGGCGGCCATTTCAGGGTCAATCTTGGCAATATAAATATGGTCCCATTGTTCCACCTGAGCCCTGAATGCCAAGGTGCCGTCGCTCGCACAGGAGATATCATGGTTCATTTTGGTACGGGTCTGCACGGCAACGGGGATCCGCTCTTCGATGTCCACCAGGTAGATCGGGTTGAACATCTGCTCGTCGTTCTTTACATAAACAATGTGCCGGCTGTCCGGCATCCAGGCCGGTCCCTGCTCGATATCCGGAATAACCTGGTAGGCCACCACATGGGCGGACAAGGCGTCTCCGGACGTGCTGTCAGAGCCGTCCGATGCCACCACGATGATGCACCACAACTTCTGATCACCCTGAAGGTTGAAGTTCGAATAGAAGGCGATTTTGCTGCCGTCCGGAGACCAGACCGGGCGAAGGTCATCGTAGGACCAGGTGGTCAAAGTTTTGGTGCTTTTTTCCGGAGCGGACAGATCTTCGATCACCCAGACGTCGTGGTTTTCGTTGCTGCCGTAAATCATGGCGATCTTTCGGCCATCGGGGGACCATTGGGGGTAAAGATACAGCTTCTTGCCATGGGTGATCCGCCGGCTCTTTAGTGAAGGAAGATCCATGGTAAAGATATCGGCTTTTCCAGTGCTGCCGGAGACAAATACCAACCGGTCACCTGTGGGCGACCATTGGGGATTGCAATCCTTGCCATGATGTCGGGTAAGCCGCTGGGGCTGCGCCTGGTCCAAATCGGGAAGCAGATATAGATCGTAATTGCCGCTGCCGGCGTTGCTCATAAAGACCAGACTGCGGCCCCTGCTGGACCAGCTCAATCCGGCGTTGTAGCTGGCGGTGTCGGTGATTCCCGGAAGAAAGATATCCAGTGCGCCTTCTTCTTCGGGCGTCTGAAAATAAATGGTTTTGATGATGGTGCCATCCCGCAAGGCGATGACGATCTTGCGTTGATCGCCCATGCTGCGCTCAAATGCCAGCATTTGGCCTGAGGGTGACCAGACCGGGTTAGAGTCATTGCGGCCGGCCTGGACGGGTGTGAGGGGATGGATAAATTCAGGTTCCAGCGTCCAAGTCGCTTCCGATTCCAGCGGTGGTGCACTGTCGTTCTCCACGGACTCTGTGGGGGACGATTCTTCTCCATCCGGGTCAATTTTTCTGTCAAGGACATTCGAGCCTGTGTCGGCAGGCCTTCCATCATAGCTATCTTCCGATGATCCGGTGGCCGGTGCTCCCGCGTCGACCGACGGGGATTGATCGGGTGACGCCTTTATTGTACTCTCCGGATCTGCCTGCGTTTCGGAGACCTGCTTTGCTTCTCCAGCAGCGTCAGTCGGTATCCGGTCGCCTGCCCAAGAGAGGGGACCGTAAGTGGCCAAGAGCCAGATGAGGGCCGTGCATATGGTAAGGGAAATGAATCGCAAGCTGCCCGCTCCTATTCGGTTGAAAGCGTCTGAGGACTCCATATCCTGAATTGTCAAGGGTTGCGGTAGGCGTCGCTACGGCTGCGCCCCTTCCGTCTTGGCTCCGGAACCCTCAGACGCGTCAACGTCTTTCGAGCCCCAGAGCGTAGATATCATGTATTGCTCAGCTCAACTCTTTGATTTGACTCCAGTACTGCCTGGCTGCCTTGCGAATTTTCTCGAAATTCCCATTGCCCTCCAGCTGTTTGGGATAAAAATCAAAGTATTCTCGCCAGGCTTGGTTGGCCTGGTTCAAGACCGTGCTTTTCTGGGTCAGCAAATAGAGCTTGTGGGATGAGATGGCCAAATAGTAGTACGTGTCGTGTACGGCCTGGCTGAACTCGGCCGTGGGAAAGAAGCGTGTATTCTGTTTGGCGATCTTGAGCTTTTCAATCGCTTTGGCGAAATGCCGGGCGGCGGCAGGCTTATCCTTCCAAATGGTCTGGTTGCCCAGTTCGTAGTAGGCGTGCCCTAGATTGGTGTAGGTCACGGCAAATTGTTTGTAGATGATCTGTTGATTTTCAGGCAATGAAAGGACCTTTTCAAACTCCTGGATCGCCTTTTCAAAGTCTCCCTTTTCATCCATGTAGAGCCGGGCCAGTCGGTGGCGGGCGTCCGAGTAGTCCGGATTCTGACGACCAATGGCGCTGTACGCCAGGATGGCATGATCCAGATTACCGCTTTGCTCGGCCATCTGGCCGATTTTATAGTGGTCCTTTAGCAAACGGATTTTGCGGGTTCCGGTATAAACGATTTCAGGTTTGTTGATCTCCACTACCTGCTGCCAGTCACGATAGTCACCGCCAACCGAGACCCGCAGTTTCCGGAAACCAAAATTAACCAGCTTGCCGTCCTGGATAGGGGTTTTGCCGACCAGGACATCATCTACGTAGACGTCGGCCTGGGATGGTTCGGAATCGATCCTCAGGACGGCATTGGCGACTTCCAGGGTATAGGCTTGAACGGCCTTGTCCTGGGAGATGCTGACCGGGGTCTGCACCGGCTGATACCCATGACGCGACAGGAGCAGATCGTATTGTTCATGAAGATAGACGGGGATTTGCGCCTTCCCGTCGGCACCGGTCGATCCCATCCATGTGTTGTTCAAATAAACATTGACTCCCCACAGGGGCTTGGTCTGGCCTGGTGTTCCGCCACTGGCGACCAGCACGAATGAATTTTTGGCGGCTTCACGCTCTTCTTCCAGGTAGACCCGTCGGATGACCTTGTCGCCCACCTGGATGCGTCGGTTGTCTTCTATGGAAGCAACCTCCAGCTTGGAATGGGTGTCGGCCGTCTCGATTACGCGGAGCAGGCCTTTTTCTTGGTAGCCGGAGATTTTGCCGCTGCGGTCGGTCTTGGCTGCCATGTATCGGAACACATTGCCCCGCCGGATTTTATAGTTGTGCTGACCCAGATTGATACGGTAGCCGTCCGGCCCCACTGCGGTGACCGTGCCTTCAAAGGGGAACTGGTCGATGATGCTGCCGGCAATGATTTTGGAGGTTCTCGGGATATCCCTCGGATTCCTCGCCGTGTTGATCTGGCTCAGCAGTATCTTGCCGTCGGCTGTGGTAATGGTGGATTCGATGGTCAAGCCACGGGCGTCTTTGGTCACATTGCCGGACAATATCATGTCCACACTCCTGGACATGGAGGCGCGTTGCCACCCGTTGGTGGAGATGGATTGCATGTCCAGGGTGTCCCTCAGCATCATGGCGTGCAGGCTCGACTTGGGGACCTCCTCGAAGCTGCGGTAAATAAAGAGGTGCCTGCGCACGGCTTCTTCGACCTGCCCGATATTCTCCTCGATGCCGGCTTCTGGTGAGTTGTTGATATACCCATACATGCCCACTTTGATGACGGGCGGTGTGGCCGGATAAAAATGGCGTTGAATGGTGCGTTTGCCCTTTAGGGCCACCTGGGATTCCCACTGGGCCGGGACGTGGCCGGGCGCCTCGAGCCGCAGATTTACCTTCCGGCCGGCGGCCCCTTTGTATCGATAGGTGAACCTTCCTTTCGTGTTTGTCTTGCCCCGCTCTTTTCCGTTGATGCTGACCACCACGCCGGAAAGGGGCTTGTTCACCCCATAAGCATCTGATTTGGTTGAGATGGTAATTTCAGCCGTGGTGCTTTTCCCGGCTGTGGGGGGCGGCTGGTCAGCTTGGTCGGGACCAAGATCCGATTCTGAAATCCTGGTGGCAGATGCATGGGATGCTTTTTTCATCGAGATGTCCAGATCATCACCGGGCTGAACAGCGACAGTCTTTTGCCATGAGCGATAGCCCCGCTTGCGCACCCTGATATTGAATCTGGATTTGGGCACGGTGGTGTAGGTATGCACATACTGACCATTGGCGTCGGTTTTTCCAATGGCTTTATTTCCGAGATAGACCGCAGCTCCTTCAACAGGGGTGTTGCCGGTTGTTACGTTCAAGGTGACAAATTTCTTTGCTGTAAGGTTGATGTCGAATGGATAGCGTTCGATGATTCCGTCGGCCGCCAATTTGGTTACAAAGGCCCCCTGCCAGGGTTCTATGACGTATCCCTGGGCTTCTTTCTTTACACCGAGGGAGACCTCCTGGCCTGGTATCCGCTTCAGCCGCGTGATAAATTTCCCTTCTCTATCGGTTTGTCCTGCAACCGTTCCATCAATTGCGATCTGGGCACCCTGTGCAGGCTTTCCGTCCAAATTGACAAAGAGAGAGAGCTCCATCTCGACCTGCTTTTGGGTGTTGCATGCGAAAATCACCAGGGCTGAGATAAAAATAATACCAAATTGGATGAGCCGTCTATCCATGGGGTCCTCCTGGAGAAATGACGATTCTTCTTTCTTTGATACGAATCATTCTCCTTGTGGAACCGATCCGTACGCTTTTGCATTTCCGCGTTTAACCAT
Organism: Desulfobacteraceae bacterium; assembly: GCA_037387725.1. Taxonomy (GTDB): domain Bacteria; phylum Desulfobacterota; class Desulfobacteria; order Desulfobacterales; family Desulfosarcinaceae; genus JARRKU01. Next base: position 67,298 of record JARRKU010000002.1, on the reverse strand, counting down.
AGGGCCTACATTCCCGGCGGCTGAATATTGACTTCTCCGGGATTAACGATTTTGTCCTCATCGGTGGAGGTACCGCCGATGGATTTGCGTTGGCCTTCATCAATCTTTTGTAAATCGAATTTCAATTTCTTTCGCGTGCTGCCACCGATTTCTACCGTGCGTGTCTGGGTGGCATAGCCAATGCGGCTGGCTTCGACTTTGTAGGTGCCGGGATTGATACTCTCCTTGGCGGATTCGAATTTGCCCTTTTCGTCCACCAGAACCGATGTCGATGCGTTTTCGACTTTGGCGGTGGTGTTGATCATATTGATCACCGTACCTTTGGGGCTTTCGTCTTTCAGCTCATGCATCTCTTTGTCCACTAGGCGAACCGTCCCATAAATCTTGGGGGAGCACGCTGAAAGGATCAGGCCGAGCATGATGAGAATGAACATTCTCAACTGGGTCTGCATGGTATTTCCTCCTGCCTCTGGGCATTGTGTCGATGATGGCGCAAGATTCCCCTACAGGTAAGGCACGAGCCGCCAAAACCGGCATCGGAGCGCTGGGGGCTAAAGATGCCTTTGCGGACCTTCACCGGCTGCTGTCGACCTTTCTCGCTTGCAGGTTGATGCGCTTGTTCAGTTTTTTAATCTCCAGATTGAGCGTAGCGATTTCCGCTTTGGTGTTGACGAGTTCGGATTCGATGTTCAGCTCTTTGGTTTTATAGCTCGCAATTTTTTTGATATTGGATGCCTTGTCTCCCAGGTTGGCGTTGTCGATGGCTTCCAACTTGGTCCGTTCAATGGTGACTTTTCCTTTCCTTACCATGGTTTCCGCCAGCCTCTCATTGAGATCGGCCTGTTTCTTTTCGAGGTCGGCACGCTCCTTTTTCAGCTCAGCCAGCTTGACTTTTTCCTTCGCCAATTTCAGATTGGACTCCGATCGCTTCAAATCAAAAGAGGCCTCTTTGACCGGCGCGCGCATGGACACCGGCACGCTCGAATAGAGCCCTTTTGAGGTGGTTTTACCGCTCGATGAGGGGGATGAAGAGGATTTCATTAAATTCTTCACAGAACTACACCCCACAGCCCAAGTCAAAGCCATGGATAATGCGATGACGAGAAGGAAATTGCGTTTGATCATGTTAGCCCCCTTGTCTAAAGGTAATGATTATCGCTATTTTCATTTTGGTGATGGTGCTGTTTGGGGATTGATAAATTAGGATGCCAGACTGATCTTGACGTCAATTTCTAACTTCGAAACCTACAGCCTAACGGCCAGATGAACGACGAACGCCATCCCCATATATTCGTGACGTGAAATAATTTAGCAGATATCGTGCCAACCCACTGATTATTATAACTATCTTAAATAAAAACGAAAATTAACGCAACCATTGAGAAGGTCCTGAAAAAATGTGAAAAAAATACAAAAGCGTGCAAATTTTTGCACAGTCGGTATCTCAACTTGCGGGTCAGCCTTTTTAGCAACGCTATCCCGTGAGATTCAGCAGGTTCACAAACTGAGGATAGGTTTAACTGGAGGATACTGTCAAGCCGTTCTCCAACAGTTTGTCCGCAACAAGGAATCGATACCGATAGCGATAGCGACACCGACCCCGGGGTTAAAGCAAATCGGGGTCGGGGTTATCGGAATCGCCTTCGAAAAGACGTCCCTATTTCTCCTATGGTTCGCGAAAAATTATCTTGCAGTTGAACTGAATCATGGAAAGGTCACCGCAGATGACATTCAATTGGAATGGGTGGTGTTCGCCATTTCGTTGGGAAAGTCGAGGGCAGCTTCAGACCTTTTTACCGTCTTTCATTTGCAACGACAGGGTTTGGTTAAAAACCCAGGGCGATTCTGATATCCTGCGGTATTTCGAACTCCATCTCCATCTCCGGATAGCGCACCGCCAGTTGCTCACTGTTTCCGCGGGCACAAAGTGCGCCATCGGCAATCAGCCGGATTTCAAAGGCCATGCCGATTTTGTAGAGCGCTTCGTTCACTGTGGCCCGGCAGATAAATTCATCAAATGGTTTCAGAGGAGCGATATGTTTGATGGAAGATCGTGTGACCGGGAACACATAATGGTGGTTCACCATATAATCATAAAGATCGATACCGGCTTCGGCGAACAGGCCAAAGCGGGCCACATCGAAGTATTTGAGATAATTGCCATGCCAGACGACCTGCATCGGGTCAAGATCATGGAAAGCGACCTTCATTTTGATTTCATAGCTGTTCTTCATTAGAGTGTGTGTCTATACACTATAAAGGTTGTGACCTATCCATTCTTTTGTTCAAAGGTTTTCATGAAATCCACCAGGGCTTCCACTCCGGTCATTGGGGTGGGGTTGTAAATCGATGCACGGCAACCGCCAACCGAACGGTGCCCCTTGAGACCACCCAAGTCATTTTGCTGCGCTTCAGCCACGAACTTTTGCTCCAGTTGCTCACTGGGTAGCCGGAAAGTGACATTCATCAGGGAGCGGCTGTCCACATCGGCGGTTCCGGTATAAAAATCACCTTGATCGATGGTGTCGTAGAGCAGATCCGCCTTTTGCTGGTTGAGCGCGGCCATCTTTTCCAATCCGCCGATGGTCTCCTCCAGCCATTTGACCACCAGTTGAACGGTGTAAATGGCAAAGCAGGGTGGTGTATTGAACATTGAATTTTTGGCTGAATGGGTCGTGTATTTCAGCATGGTGGGCAGATTCTCCGGGACCAACTCCAGCATGTCATCCCGAACGACCACCATGCAGACCCCTGCAGGCCCCATGTTTTTCTGTGCACCGGCATAATAGAGGCCGAACCTGCTCGAGTCGAAAGGACGGGAGAAGATATCGGACGACATATCCGCAAACAGAGGAATTTCCCCGGTGTTCGGAAATGCCGCCCACTGGGTTCCCTTGATGGTGTTGTTGGAGGTAATATGGGCGAAGGTCGCTCCTGGCGTGAATTCAATGTTTTTGGGAATATAGGTAAAATTGCGATCTTCTGAGGAAGCCACCACCCGGATGGATTTACCCTGAATTTGCGCTTCCTTAATGGCTTTGGTGGACCATGTGCCTGTGTTGACATAGTCGGCCGTACGGCCATCGCTCAGAAAATTCATGGGCATCATGCAGAATTGCAGACTGGCACCGCCCTGCAGGAAAAGGACATGGTAACGGTCGTCCAGCCCCATAAGCCGCTTGATTCGTGCGATGGCATCGTTAATCACATCGTCAAACCATTTGGAGCGGTGGCTGATTTCGGTGATGGACATTCCGGAACCGTTAAAATCTAGAAAATTCTCCTGGATTTCCTCCAGTACGACCTGGGGTAAGGCGGCGGGGCCGGCATTGAAATTGTGGATCCGTTTTAGACTCATATCTTCACTCCCGTTAACATTCAAATGAAGTTCCCTGTATAAAAGACCGCAATATCATCAAAACTAGGCTATGCTGTCAATTTAAATATTTTTTCAGTGATATTCTCAAACCGCTCTGCAATCCTTAAGGTGTTTGACAATGATCTGTTTTTTACTCTAATAAATGCGGTCTCTGTTGCAGCGGATTCCAACCTTCATTTGGGCCCACCCCAGCGGTTGGGTTTGAAGGAAGGTTATATACCGCTTTTGGAATGACGGATTGCGTTACCGCCAAAGCGGGCCTTCCGGCATAACGGAAACGGGTGCCCTGAAAGGAAATAAATTGATGAAAATATATCGATACCCATCGCCCACTGCGGAAAAACGACTACTAAAAATTGAACAGCGGGGGACGGCATTCCGGCGAAAGGACATCGTCGCCGTACAGCGTATCCTGGAGGACGTTCGGAAACAGGGCGATGACGCGTTGCTCAAATTCAGCCGTCAATTTGACGCCCCCAAAATGAAACTGGATCAACTTCGCGTGACCCGGGAAGAGATGACTGCTGCCGGTCGTCAGGTTGCGCCTGGTTTTAAGCGTGCTCTGAACCGAGCAGCCCGACAGATCGAGGCATTTCACCGGCGCCAGCGCAGCAATTCCTGGATCGATACCCCCCGGCCAGGTACCCTTCTCGGTCAGATGGTTCATCCGGTAGACGTAGCCGGTGTTTACGTTCCCGGCGGGCAGGGCGGATCGACACCATTGGTTTCAACAGTCCTTATGGGTGCCATTCCTGCTAAAATAGCCGGCGTATCCGAGATCATCATGGTAACGCCGCCTACCCGGGATGGGGCGGTGAATCCACATTTGCTGGCTGCGGCTCAAAAAGCAGGGGTGACAGCCGTATTTAAAATCGGAAGTGCATGGGCGATCGGAGCGCTGGCATATGGAACGCCCACCATACCCAAAGCGGATGTCATTGTCGGCCCGGGAAACATCTTCGTAACCCTGGCCAAAAAGCTCGTGTCCGGAACTGTACAGATTGATATGATCGCCGGGCCCAGCGAGATACTCGTAGTGGCAGACCATACGGCCGATCCTGAACATGTGGCTGCGGATCTGCTTTCTCAGGCGGAGCACGATCCACTGGCATCGGCCATGCTCGTCACCGACTCCCACGATCTGGCCCGATCCGTAGACAAGGCATTGAAACAGCAGGTGTCCCACTTGGATCGACAGGATATCGCCCGGCAATCTCTGGAGGCCTTCGGCGCCTTGATGGTTGTTCCCGATATAGCCAAGGCCATCGAACTGGCCAACCGGATCGCACCGGAACATTTAGAACTGATCATCACAGAGCCCTTTTCCCGTATCGGAGAGATCCGGCATGCCGGGGCCATCTTTGTTGGCCCCTATACCCCGGAGCCGGTGGGGGATTATGTGGCTGGCCCCAATCATGTACTGCCCACGGCCGGGACGGCTCGTTTTTCATCAGCCTTGTCCGTGGATCACTTTATCAAAAAAACAAGCCTGATCCATTATGCCGAAAGCGCCTTTCGCAAAGAAGCCGGTGATATCATCCGCCTGGCGGAAACAGAAGGACTTGGCGCCCATGCCAACTCCGTTAAAGTACGTATGAGTCGATCCAAAACAGAGGAGCCATAGGAGAGAGCGAGGTACTATCTGCTCCTGCCCCTGCTGCTTCAAAAGGGTAAATTGCTGCCGTTGCGCAATAGGCTTTGACTTCATATCTATATCGTCTTAGAGTAGTAAAGACCGCCACGTCTCATTCTTCCCATCTAACCGTGCAAATATTGCCGCGAATCCCGATTTCGTTTTGATGTGGTGGCAGTGCCGCACCGCATGCCCAATGCTGGGTGGTAGCGCCCCAAGGTCCGATCAAACCGGATCAGCGTCAGGCCTACGGGGGGGCGGGGCGGAATATGAAAAGCGAGGAGGGGCTTTATGGAAAGCCAACCGCATCGATATTCAGAAACTATTTTGGTGGTGGATGACGACCAGGGTGTATGCAGCGTGTTACAGGCGGGCATACAGATGGCCGGCTATCATTGCTTTGTGGCACAAGGTCCCCTCGCAGCCCTCGAATTGCTGGATCAATATGCGGTCGATGTCGTCGTCGCTGATATCAAAATGCCGGAAATGAGCGGGATCGAGTTGGCCCAGGTCATCAAATCGCGGTATTCGGCTGATGTGATCGTTATGACCGGGTTTGTTGAGGATTTCAACTACGAGGACATTGTGGAACAGGGGGCCAGCGATTTTATTCAAAAGCCGGTTCGCATCGCCGAGTTTGTAGCCCGATTGAAGCGGGTTTTGTCCGAACGGGCCGCTAAAATTGATCGGCACAACGCCCTTGAGGATGCCCGGCGCAATTTGGATAAACTCCGGCGCGCAATGGAGGGCATTGTTCAAGCCATATCCACCACGGTTGAGATGCGCGATCCCTATACGGCCGGACACCAGCAGCGCGTAGCGGATCTGGCATGTACCATTGCCGAGGCCATGACGCTGCCGGCAGATGAGATCTACGGACTTCGTATGGCCAGCGTCATCCATGATCTGGGAAAAATTATGATTCCTTCCGAGATCCTTAGCAAACCAGGGCAGTTGAGCAAGCTTGAATACGAATTGATCAAAAACCATGTACAGGCCGGCTATGATATCCTCAAACAGATCGAATTTCCCTGGCCGCTGGCGGATATCATCCTCCAGCATCATGAGCGACTGGACGGCAGCGGATATCCCAACGCTCTGAAGGGCGACCAGATCATGCTGGCGCCGAGGATTTTGGCTGTGGCCGATGTCTTTGAAACTATCGCTTCCCACCGTCCTTACCGACCGTCTCTGGGTTTGCCCCACGCTCTGAATGAATTGCGCGAAAACCGCGGCAAGTTGTATGACAGCCGGGTAGTGGATGTATGCCTCGGCCTGGTCGAAAATGGGACTTTCGAATTTTCCAATTAGGGTTTGCCCTCTATTTCCTTTGCCGTCTTTTTTTATGCAGCGATAGGGGTAACTCGTTTAAAACATTCCAATAACAACCATTCAAAAATGGACATTTGGCCCTTTGGATGATATACACCATATCGCCGTCAACTTTTCCCTAAGGTTGTAACCAAAAGATGGCAATAAGCTTATAACCGGATAATTGCGCTGAAATGACACTGCATTAAGGCGTTTTCAGGTTGGCGAATGCAAGGTGATGTTGAGGCGGTTACTCGATGTATGCCATCTTGTTACGCAGCATTGGGGAATAATCCCCGTTGGTACTGACAAAGGATTGGGCCATATCCATGTTCAGCTTCTTGCAGAAGGCACACAAAACACCCCCGCTGTCCAAATTCCCGCTGAAATCCTATCGAGTTGACTTTTCGCTGGAACACCTTGTCATCGGAGTCGATAATATCCGCTATGATGTACTCCTCAGTCCCACCTTCGTCAATGCCACCCGAAAAGCCATCACCCGACTGGTGGCCCGCCACGCCGGCGTGGAAAAAATGGGGTCTGATGCGCTGAAGACCAATTGGATAAAGGAGGTGGACAGTTATAAACAGCTTTACCGGGATATGATGCGCGGCGCCATCGACATGGCCAAGGGCCGCCGTGAAGTTCAGATCGAATGGCTGGCGCAGACCGCCTTGATCAAAATGCTCCTGGAAGAGATTCGCCTGCAGTATGATAATTTAATTGGACGGATCAAAAAAGCCGTTAGAAAGTCCGAACTGGCCGTCCATAATGACCTGGCCGAAGCGCCCAAACTCAAAGGAAAGCTGCAGCGCATCCAGCAAGAGAGAGATGAAATCTTACGGAAGGTGGGAAGGGAAATCTGCGGCTTTTGGGCCGAGGTTGAAATTAAAGAAGTGCTGCCCATGCACGAGGCGGTGTTCGGCCGGCGATCCCCCTTTTTTATGGACCTGTTGAACAATCCAGTGTTGCATGCCGATCACCCGGATAACGACATTTTTTTGATCAATGAATACGATGTGGTTCTCGGACGCCGCATCGAGGATCCGGACAGATATGAGACCCTGCTCTTTTTTATAAGGCAAAACCTTAATCTGGCCGATGTGGGAGGTGTGCCTAAAAATGGAAAAACGGTGGAACAGCGCCTATCCTCCCAGGAGATGCAGGATGATGAAATCGCCCCGGAGAACCAGAAGGCCTATCAACGGAAAATTGAAGGCATCTTCAAATATCAGGGAAACATGGATATCCTGCTCAATTGGCAAATGACCAAAGGACGGCTCCAGGATCTCAAGAAAGACAAGGATGGCGGAAAAGAAACGGCAGCGCTCAAAAAAAGAATCCGGCGCCAGAAGAAGGTACTGAACTTCTTTTTTCGCCAGTTCCGCAAAAATTCACTGATTGACAGGATCGTGGCCTCCTATGAAATGCAACCGGAGTACCTGGAGTACTGTCCACCGTTGATTCCCCAGCAGATCATTCAATATCTGACGATCCCCAAATCGCGAAAGATTATTCGAAACCGTCTCAGGCGGATGAAAAAGATTTACAATCGAAACTTCTCCCTCCGCCCGCTCTTTAAAAAAATTAAAGCCATGGAGCAAATGACGACGGCCAAGCGCAAGGCTTATCTGATTCGATTTATCAACGCCTTTGCACGTTTTCACAGAGATAAAAGCAATGCCGAATTGATCTGTGAGTCAATGGAGCGGGTAAATCTGGCCACAGAAGAGAAGATGATTACCCTATCCAGGGAGAACAACACCCTTTACGAATTTCTGCTGTCACACGAACGGGCCAGGGAGAAAGCGCCGATTATCAATCATGTGGTTGTCAAAGCCGATGTCCGCGGATCGACGGATATTACCCACCAGATGAACGAGCGCGGTTTAAATCCGGCTTCGTATTTCAGCCTGAATTTCTTTGATCCTATTTCCGAAATCCTTTCCGAATACGACGCCCAAAAGATTTTCATCGAAGGCGACGCCATCATCCTTTCCATATTTGAGAGGGAAAATACACCCAGCGGCTGGTATGGCGTGGCGCGTGCATGCGGCATCGCCATGAACATGTTGATGATTATTCAACGGTATAACGAAAAAAGTAAAAAGTACATGCTGCCGATTCTTGAATTGGGAATTGGCATCAGCTTTCTGAATAAGACCCCGACCTTTCTGTTCGACGCCAATAATCGTATCATGATTTCCTCGGCCATCAACCAGGCGGACCGACTCTCCAGTTGCAGCAAAATTGGCCGTAAATTGTTCGCCGGAAAGAAGTCCCCGTTTAATTTGTATGTGGTTCAAACACTCTCGGATGAAGAATTGGCCGCAACGGCTGATGACCTCTATATGCGGTATAACGTCAACGGCATTGAATTGAGTGCTGCTGCGTTTGACAAGCTCTCCCGCGAAATTGATTTGAAGCTGCTGAAAGGTCGTTTCAAAGATGCGCATAATCCCAAATCCAATTTATACACCGGAAAATTTCCTACCCAAAGCGGTCGCTATCAGCACATTATTGTCCGGGAGGCGCAGATACCGGTGGTGGATCCGGATACGCTGAAAACAAAAAAGATAACGTCACGCAAATACTATGAGGTCTGTACCCATCCCAAGCTGTATGCGTGGGCGAAAAAACAAAGTTGATGCTTCGCTGCGAAGGGGTTTTCCGGAGACCGCTAATCGGCGATGGATTGGATGAGTTGTTTTACACCGGGGGCTTTGTCCCGCCTGAGGCGGGATTGCAACCGCAACGATCGAAGCACCGATATGCTTTTGCCTTGGTTATTCCCGCGTGCTTGGCATGCGGTGCTCAAGACAAATCCAAGCCACCTGCTTTGAGTGTGGTTGTTGACGCAATGGTGCGATGGGCGGCCGCAAGTTGGTCATTATTGGCCGAATCGGCGTGATGCTGGCAGTGGGGACAAAATTGCCAGTCATCGGCCATGAATTTACCGCACTGCGCGCACATACGGGTGACCGGCGCACTGCAATAGGGACAGAAAGGATAGCGTTCTTCGAGGATGCTGTTGCAATTGCTGCAAGGGATCTCAATGGTGTTCTGGGGCCCGAATACCCGCACGACCTCTTCACATGTTGTCAGGCCAGCGTCGATTTTGCGGACAGCATCGTCAAGCAGTGTCGTCATGCCGGATTGACGGGCTGTGCGCATCAGCTCGCTTTCCGAAGCATTGCCGCGCATCATACGGCGCATTTCACTGTCTACCAGAAAAATCTCAAATATACCCAAACGCCCTTTGTATCCGCTGTTGTTGCATTTGCGGCAACCGGCGCCTTTCTGGGCCTTTATCTCCTCCCCATTGTAGATCTTGAGTGCATGCAACAAATGCTCGGGAGGGTGATCGTCGGTTTTGCAGTGGGGGCAGATGCGACGTACCAGCCGTTGGGCGATGATCCCGATCAGGGCATCGGCTATCACGTAAGACTTGATCCCCATATCCAGCAACCGGGTGATCGATGCAATGGCGCTGTTGGTATGCAAAGTGCTCAAAACCAGGTGCCCGGTCAAAGAGGCGTGAAAAGCCACCTCTGCTGTTTCGAAGTCCCGGATCTCTCCCAGCATGATCACATTGGGGTCCTGCCGCAGGATTGAACGCAGCACCATGGAGAAACTCAGGCCGATTCTGTCCTTGACATTGACTTGCTCGGCCATGTTCATATAGTACTCCACCGGATCTTCAATCGTCGTAAAGTTTTTAGTGATTTTAGCCCCTTTGCGCAGCAGGGAATACAGGGTGCTGGTCTTGCCGCTTCCCGTGGGGCCAGTGGTCAGTACGATGCCTTGCGGCATATCGATGATGCGCAGGGCCTTTTCCAGATCCTCCTCCAAGAGCCCAATATCGCTCACATCGCGAATGGCGGCGTTTTTATCCAGGATGCGAAAGACCACCTTCTCCCCATTGATGGTCGGCAGGGTGGAGATCCGCATGTCCACCATACGAGATGAAGTTTTTACGGTGATGCGGCCGTCCTGCGGTCGGCGTCGCTCGGCGATGTCCAAATCGCTCATGATTTTAATGCGGGAGACCATGGGCATATGCATGTGGTGGGGAATGTGGAGCTTATCTTCCAACAGGTCGTCGATGCGATAGCGCACCATGGTGTATTTGGTCTTGGGCTCGATGTGCACATCAGAGGCCCCATGCCGCAGGGCGTCGGATATGATGGCATTGACCAGACGGATGGCGGGCGGCTGCTCCGTGGCCCTGAGCAGATCCCCCACATCGGTATGCTCATCATCCTCATCTATGATGATTTCGATGGATTCGGTGGGGTCCTCGATATCGATCTCTCCCAAGGCCTGCTTGATGATATCCTCCTCGCCGTAAATGTCGACCAGCTTCTGGATGATCTCTTTCTGAGTGGTGACCACCGGCTGGATGGTCAGTCCTGTGATGAATTTGAGATCGTCCAGCTTATTGAAGTCGGTGGGATCGGCCATGGCCACGATGAGTTGGCTGCCGTTCTTCTTAAGCGGGACGAGGATGTTTTTTTCGCACACCTCTTTTGGAATCAAATCAGCCAGTGCTCTGGGGACCTGAAATTCATTGGGGGAGACACGATTGATCTGGCAGGCGCTTTCGATCACCTTGATGATGGTGGCTTCATCGACCACATCCATATCCACCAGTATCTTTGGCAGGACTTTGTGCGATTTCTCTTGAATGCGCAGGGCTTTTTCCAGGTCACTCTCCCGGATATGGCCGAGGCGCAACAGATGATTGCCCAATTGGCTGTGATGGACATCGATAAACCGGCTAAGGCGCTTGAGTTCCTTTTTCTGGGCGGACGTTTTCTGTTTGAGGCTTTTATTCTCCTGGATCAGATCATATTGCTCAAGGGCCAGGCTCACCGTAAGCCGCAGGTCTTCATCGTTCCATGGTTTGGTGATGAATTTGTACACAGCCCCGTCATTGACCGCCCCCATCACTGCATCCACATCAGCGTATCCGGTGAGCATGATACGAATGGTGGCGGGGTAGCGTCTTTTGATCTCGCGCAAGAGATCGGTGCCGCTCATACTGGGCATACGGTGATCCGAAATCACCACATGGACCTGGTTTTCGGATAGTACGGACAAGGCTTCCTTTGCTGAGCCGGCCGTTGACAGCGCATAGTTCTCCTGTCGAAAAATGCGCAACATGGATTTGAGGACACTGGCTTCATCGTCCACAAACAGAATTCGGTATTTTAAAGGTTTGGCCTGCGGCTGCTCTTTGGCGCCATCCGACACCTTCTCGGTGTCTTTGCTTAAAAAGAGTGATGCCAGTCTCGACATGTTCTACCCTTTGACGGCCGGCAACTGAACGGTAAAGCGGCTGCCCTGACCGACCTGGCTGTGGGCCTCTATCTGCCCGCCATGTTTGGTGGCAAGATGATAGACCAGGTGCAGGCCGAGACCCGTGCCTTGTCCTACATCTTTGGTGGTGAAAAACGGGTCGAAGATCTTGCTTAAATGTTCCGGGCTGATACCGTGGCCCGAATCACAGATGATGACCTGAACATGGCCCTTTTCGGCTTTTGTGACAATCTCCAGCATGCCTTCTTCTTCCATGGCATCCAGTGCATTGATGATCAGGTTGAGCCAGATCTGACTGATCTCTTGAGGATAGCCGGATATTAACGGTACCGGTCCGTAAGACTTTGAAACGGTGATACCGTCTTGGAGGCGGTTTTCGACGATGGTCAGGACAGCGTCGATACTCTCATGGACATTGATGAATTCCTCCTGGGATTCACCAGGACGCGCCACCGCTTTTAGATCTTTGACGATTTTTTTGATGCGCCGGGCGCCGGTCATGGATTCATCTACCAGCACGGGAATATCGGCCAGCAGAAACTCACTGTCCAGGGCTTGCTCGTCTTCCTGGACGATGCGTGCTTTTGAGGCGATCGCCGCATTGTCGCCTTCGGACCAATGATCCCTGCACAGCTCGAATAATGCGCGATAGCCGGTCAAGAGTTTGGACAGGTCATCTCCGTAGCTTTTCAATGTCTCCAGATTGCTGAGGATGAATCCCAGGGGGTTGTTGATTTCATGGGCCATACCGGCGGACAATTGTCCAATGGCGGCCATTTTTTCCTGTTGCATCAACTTGGCGTGGGCCAGCCGGATCTCTTCAGTTTTTTTCTGAACTTCGATCTCAAGGCTCTCGGACAGCTTGCGATATTTCTCCTCGGAGCAGGCGAGCTGTTCCGCCTTGTCTTTAAGCTGCGCATAGGACTCTTCCACCACCTGCCCATGTAATCCGGAGGTGAGCATGGTCTGGTGGGTCAGCCGCATCAGCTGGTGGAGCAGGTTGAGCGCGGCATGGCCCTGTTCGCGGCAGCGGGCATCATCGGCGGTGACGTGTAACCCCAGATACCCTTTGATTTCCAATTCATATTCCACGGGAAACAGGAGGGTCGTATTGTTTTCACCATGATCGATAGCTGTTTCAAGATCTGGTTGCCTCTGACGGATGGTGGCTTCTACCGTTTCAATCTGGAGGGAGTCCCAGGCTCCGGATAAATGGTGACAATGAGCCGTATCGGTGAATATCGCCCATTGCCTGGGCAGCAGGGCTGCTGATTCCCGGGAAAGACTGGATAGAACATCACGACGCAGCAATTCATCGATGGTATATTCCCGATCAAAAGGTTCGACGTCGATATGTTCGCTATCATATGAATTCATTGAGCAAATATCCGCGCTATGCCGCCGGCGGTACAACAGAAAGAAACCGCGCTTCAGTGAGGCCGAACTGAGCGGTCAGATCAAAGCGCTGATCAAGGGACCGAAACACCGCTTTCAGCGCCAGAAGAAAGGTCTTGCGGACGCCTTCGCCATGCAGGGCGCTGCCGAACACCAGGGGCAGTTCGGTGGGTGCCCAACGATTGCGTATCTCTTCTTCACTGACGATTTGCTTCAGGTCCCGTTTGTTGAACTGGATCACCAGGGGCATCCGAGAAAAATCCAGTCCGACCCGCCCGGCATTCTTTTCTAGATTATCGAAGCTTTCAAAGTTGCTTACGGCTTGATTGACTTGGGAGTCAGCGACAAATACCACGCCATCTGCTCGTGATAGAACGGCCTTGCGGGTGGCGTCGTGGGCCACCTGGCCGGGTACGGTGTAAAGCTTGATTTTGGCTTTCAAGCCATCGGCGCTTTTAATCAGCAGAGGCAGAAAATCAAAGAACAAGGTGCGGTCTCCTTTGGTTTCAAAATTTTTATGGGATCGAATTCAGCCATCTGGTCACCCTGTCATGGGCAGAATGAAAGCCGCCATCGGGATACGCGCTTTGTGATGCCGCCTTTTGCCATCTGTCATTGTATTGGCATAAGCGGGATGAAACTTTAGGTGCAATCAGCGCCGGCGTGCGGACGACATATGCGGTCGATCACCCTGGGCCGCTGGTCGTTGACTTTAAGACGACGGGTGGCACCGGCAACTTGTTGCCGGTGGCCGCAGGCCAGGAGGATGATTCATCCCGGGACCGTCAGATCCACGCCCTCCGATCTGCTGTGCTGATATCCAGATACCCACCGGCCGGGCTCAGGCGCCGATTTTCGGCCTTTGCCGGTGCCACCCCACGCCATTGCCGGTGGCCGTGGCCGGGGGGCTTTGATCCAGATGGTGCATACCTCTTGTTGCTTCGCAACCCTGGCAACCCGTTGCCAGGGCCACCCACCTCCATATTATCCAGATGCGGTCACGATTTGCCGCGGCCTCGGTATGGGTATCGGGATCGATTTCTTGTTCCTGAATGCCGTTCTGTTAGAATTGCCGCCATATGCCGGCGGTCGTTGACTTTCAGGCCTCGGTGCTGCATAGTGGCGTTCCTAAAAATCGGAATGAGGGCCAAAACAGTGCCGGGTATGAAGAATGGGCAGATCCGCAATAATCCAACCGTCCCATCATCCCCGGCAAGTCGAGGTGAGCTGAATCATGCATTATGAAGGAAATATCATTCGTCCGCCCAGTGAGGCCAACTCCATCCTGCTGCAAGTCACCGTGGGGTGTTCGCGCAACAAATGTACCTTTTGCGGCACTTATCAAGGGGAGCGCTTTAAAATTAAATCCGATGAGCTGATCATGGCGGATATAGACTTTGCTGCCCGTCACTGCCGGCGGCAGCGCCGACTTTTTTTGTGCGATGGCGATGCATTGATCATTCCGCAGAATCGACTGATGCGGATATTGGTTGAGATTAAGGAACGCCTTCCCTGGGTCACTCGGGTGGGCAGCTATGCCAACGCCAAAAGCCTGAAGATGAAAAGTGCGCAGGAGCTTTCCGCCCTCAATAATTCGGGTCTCGGCATTCTCTACCTGGGGCTTGAATCCGGTGACGACCGTACCCTTGAAGCAATCAACAAAGGGGCGTCGTCCCAGTTGATGATCGAAATGGCCCGCAAAGCAAAAGATGCCGGGTTCAAATTGTCCGTTACCGTGTTACTTGGAATTGCAGGACGGGAGCGCTCACAAATCCATGCCAGAGAGACCGGCCGGGTACTCTCCGCGATCGATCCGGATTACATCGGTGCCTTGAGCCTGATGCTGATTCCCGGAACACCGCTTCACAACGACCATGAAGCGGGTCGATTTTCCCTGATCGATGCACGGGAGATGCTTGCAGAACTACGAACCATGTTCGCCGAAACCCATCTCTCCAGGGGATTGTTTCACGCCAACCATGCGTCCAATTATCTGCCCATCAAAGCGCGTCTTCCCAGGGACCGGGAATCGATATTGGCCCTGATCGACAAAGCCCTGGCCGGAGAAGTGGGTTTAAAGCCTGAATGGCAAAGAGCGCTATAAGAATTTCGAATATCGAACAAGGGATATCGAATATCGAAGCGTTGAGTCGCTACGCTCCGTCATCTTATACAAATGACAGAATGCCTTACTTCGACATTCTGCGGTTCCTTGTTCGATATTCTGCGGTTCAATCAGTGAATCCCGATCTTATTCCATAAGTTTCAAAAACGAACCCTCCCATCGCTCACCCCCCCTTGCATCTCCCCTCGATCCATTGTATCACACCTGACGATTGCCCACTGGATGCGGCTGAACGGTATGAAAAAAGGAGAACCTCAAAATGACCACCTGTAAACCAATGGATATTGACCAGCAGTGCGTCAATACCATCCGTACCCTTGCCATGGATGCTATTCAAAAGGCCAATTCAGGACATCCCGGTGCGCCCATGGGGCTGGCGACGGCCGGCTACGTGCTCTGGACGCGCATCATGAAGCATAATCCCCTGAATCCCGATTGGCCGGACCGGGACCGCTTTGTGCTCTCAGGCGGTCATGCTTCCATGCTGCTTTACAGTCTGCTCCATCTCACCGGATATGATGTGAGCCTGGATGATATCAAGAATTTTCGTCAATGGGGCAGCAAAACCCCCGGTCACCCCGAATATGGTCATACTCCCGGTGTGGAAACCACTACCGGGCCTCTGGGGCAAGGTATTGCCAATGCCGTCGGCATGGCCATGGCCGAGCGCCATTTGGCGGCGAAATTCAATAAATCCGACCATGAGATCGTCAATCACTTTACGTATGTGATCTGCGGCGATGGTGACATGATGGAGGGGGTAGCGTCAGAAGCCGCATCGCTGGCCGGCCATCTCGGCTTGGGGCGTCTGATCTGTATTTATGATGACAATGAGATCTCCATCGAAGGCGATACCGATATCACTTTTACGGAAGACGTCCCAAAGCGCTTTGAAGCCTACGGATGGCAGATCATCAAAGTGGATGACGGCAACGACATCGGAGCCATCGAAAAAGCGCTCCTGGCGGCCCGTGATGAGAGCGAGCGTCCAACCTTGATCGTTTTGCGAACGCATATCGCATTCGGCAGTCCCAATAAACAGGACTCCCATGACGCCCATGGCGCGCCACTGGGTGATGAGGAGGTGCGGCTCACCAAGGGATGCCTGGGGTGTGATGAAGATGCCGTATTCTGCGTCACAGATCCGGTGCGAGACCGCTACCGTCAGGCGATCGACAAAGGTGCGGCGGCTGAGGCGGTGTGGCAGGAGAAATACAAAGCCTATGCTGCGGCCCATCCGGAATTGGCGGATACCTGGATCAATGCCTTGTCCGGATTCATGCCGCGTGGATGGGATGCGGGGCTGGCCGATCTGCCATCCGGAGATGGGCCAATGGCCACCCGGGCCGCTTCCGGAAGGGCCCTTAATATCCTGGCCGGCCGCATTCCGACATTGATGGGCGGATCAGCCGATCTGGCCCCTTCAAATAAGACTTTCCTGACCGATGCGTCGGTCTTTCAAAAAGATAACTACCGAGGACGCAATATCCGGTTCGGCGTTCGGGAGCATGCCATGGGGGCCATCATGTCCGGTATGTTTCTCCATGGCGGTATTCGGCCTTATGGCGGTACCTTTCTGGTATTCGCCGATTACGTCCGGCCGGCCATTCGTGTGGCGGCTCTCATGAAACTGCCCCTGATCTACGTTTTTACCCATGACTCCATCGCGGTTGGTGAAGACGGACCGACACACCAGCCAGTGGAGCATCTTGCCTCGTTGCGCGCCATACCCAATCTGTTGGTGCTCAGGCCGTGTGATGCCAATGAAACAGCCGATGCCTGGTGCCATGCGCTGAAAACCAATAACCAGCCGGTGGCCATGCTCTTCAGCCGCCAGAAGCTGCCAATCCTGCCCAGGGAGCAAACGGACGGGAAGTTGAGCGCCGGTGGCTACGTGCTGTCGGATTGCGATGGTACGCCGGATGTTCTCCTGCTCGCGAGCGGCGCAGAGGTCCATCAGGCGCTGGAGGCCCAGAAGGTCCTTTCGGACAAAGGGGTCGCGGCCAGAGTCGTGAACATGCCGTCATGGGAGCTTTTTGAAAAGCAGTCGGAGGCGTACAAACGCGAGGTGCTTCCTCCTGAAGTCAGCGCTCGTGTCGCCATTGAGGCCGGTATCCCCATGGGCTGGGATCGGTATGTGGGAGAACGGGGTGTCGTGATCGGAATGACCGGCTTCGGTGCTTCGGCGCCAGGCGGCGAAGTGCTGGCTCAGTTCGGTTTTACTGCGGAGAATGTCGTGGAAAAAGCGATGTCGCTGTTAGGCAGGTAACGCCGCATTCCGTAAACAAAAAAAGCGCGCCGCAAAACCGGCGCGCTTTTTTTACATCGAACGTCCAACGTCGAATAAGGTATTCTATCGATTCGTAAAATTAGGAGGAGCGCAGCGACCCATTGTTCGATGTTCGATGTTCGACGTTGAACGTTCGATGTTGGACGTTCAAGCTCACCCTTTCCATCACTCGATAATCTCATCCGCGCTCTGGATCACCTCGAAAGGAACGTCGATGTTCAATTGATGGGCGCTTTTCAGATTGAGAATCACGAAGCCGTTTTTATTGACCACAATGGGGATTGATGAAGCGGGTTTGCCGGATAGAATCTGTTTGGTCATCAGGGCTGCAACTTTGCCATGCTCTTGCGGGTCGACGGCTACCGTGCATAGCGCGCCATCGTTGGCTGAAAACGGCCAAAAACCCACAATCGGCTTTGTGGTGTTTTTAACGGTCCAGTCCATGACAGTGGATGCCGCCACGCTTTTATCCCCTGAGTTGTTTTTCACTGTGTGGTAGAGCGGAATGAGAAAAGCATGGACATCCGTATTTTGATTGTAGCGAAGGATGGTTTTTTTCCACTGCGTAAATGTGGATGGCAGGGCGTAGCCTATCAGGTTCAGGGGCAGTTCATGGGATTCCGCTTTACGGCGGATCCGGGGGAGAAGGCTCACCACGGTTTGACTGTCATCGCTCACCCATACCACGTTTTTTATGCTTGGATCGATCCGTTTGAGCATATCGAGGACCTGATTCGGATAAGTCCGTTCCAGAATACCGGTGACATTGCTGGAAGGATATCCGTATGCATCCGGTTTGGCATTGACCCCGCAGAAGACGAACTGAATCGGGCTGCGCCCGGCAAAATCTTTGGCTACGTATTCTTGGGCGTTATCGTCTACGGCGATGACCACCTGCGGGGCATATGCTGCGATAGCCTTTTTCGCTTTTGCGGCGATTTGCCTTTTCCATACTTCGTCGGGGTGGCGTTTGGTATCCATATAAAACATACGGTACGCCACTTCCGATCGAAATGAAGAAACCAGAGCCTTGTTGATGCCTTGTACCCACTCATACTGCTCATGATAGCTGTGAACGACCAGTACGCGGCCGTAACATGGCAAGGAAAAAATCAACAGTGCACTGGCGGCAACAAAGGTTTTAATAAGGGGCCGGTGCCGCATGTGTATCCTCCTGCAAATGACGCCATCATATCGAAAGACGGAAAACATGCAAAGGGGAAGTTGAAAATAGAAGCAAGGGTCTGGCTTGTGCTTATACCTTAAACCGCCCGACCAGTTGCTTCAGCTGGCCGGCCAGCCCCAACAGCTCTTCGGCGCTCAGATTGACTTGGCTGCTGCTGTTGGTCATTTCATCGGTAAGAGAATTAAC
This sequence comes from Desulfobacteraceae bacterium, assembly GCA_037387725.1. Classification (GTDB taxonomy): domain Bacteria; phylum Desulfobacterota; class Desulfobacteria; order Desulfobacterales; family Desulfosarcinaceae; genus JARRKU01. The sequence continues at coordinate 48,471 of JARRKU010000002.1, read as the reverse complement.
CTCATAGATGTCCTGGTTGATGGTACCCGCCACCGTTGAGCTTTGAGCCACATTTCCGTTGACCTCGCTGATCCCCTGGGAAGCGTGAGTGACATTTTTGGCAATCTCCTGGGTGGTGGTGGATTGCTCGTCCACTGCCGTTGCAATGGTGGAGACAATCTGGTCGATTTCGTTGATCACCTTTGAGATGGTCTGGATCGCATCCACGACGCTGCCGGAACTGGTCTGAATGCCCCCCACCTGAAGCTTGATGTCTTGGGTGGCGTCTGCGGTTTGTTTAGCCAGTTCCTTGATTTCGTTGGCCACCACCGCGAAACCTTTGCCCGCTTCTCCAGCTCTGGCCGCCTCAATGGTAGCGTTGAGGGCCAGAAGGTTCGTTTGTTCGGAGATTTCTGTGATCGTCTCGGTTACTTTTCCGATCTCTTGGGCCGACACTCCCAGCTCCGCCACTGTCCCTGATGCATCCTTGGCCTGGGTCACGGCATCGTTGGTAATGGATCGGGCCCGCTCTGAGTTGTTGGCGATCCCGCTGATGGTAGCACTCATCTCTTCGGAAGAAGAAGCGACAATGGTCAGATTTGCTGTGGCCTGCTCCATGGCCGCCGCCACCGAATTGAGGTTGCCACTCATCTCTTCGGATGAGGCCGAAACTGAATTGGATTTAGCCGATGTTTTTTCAGCTCCATCGGACATCAGATGGGCGATCCCCGTCAACTCAGTGGAGGCGTTGTTCAGGGTATCGACGCCTGAGATCACCTTTTTGAGGGTCGATCCGACACTGTGAGTCATGTCATTGAGCGCTCTGGCCAGTATGCCGACTTCATCTTTCTGCGAGATATCCAGTTTTTGACTAAAATCACCACCTGCCATTGCTTCAGCGAATGCTACGCCACGAACAATGGGTTTGGTGATGGAGCGTGTGAGCAGCAGTGCGACCGTGACGATGGCGGCTACGAAGATCAATGCGATGGTGCCGATGCGCCATTGCATTCTGCTCACCACGGAAAAGGCTTCTTTGGCATCCATTTCCGCTACAAGTGCCCATCGCTCTCCGGCGATATCCACCGGGCTATAGCTGGCCAGCACTTTCTGTCCCATGTAGTTGACGGTGATCTGCGTATCGGATTTTCCCTCCAGTGCCGCCAGGACGGTCGGCGTATTCATCCTTCCCTTCCCAGGGTCAGCAAAGGCGCTGGTCACCGAGTAACGGTCCGGCGCAAATCGTGTATCAGAACGCATCAACCGGTCCGGTCCCACGAGATAGATCTCTCCAGTCTCCCCCATGCCGGAACGTTCGGCCATGATTTCGTTGATGCGATCGCTTGAGATCCGGAAGATCACCACGGCGCGCAGAAACTCCTCCTCTTCAAATAAAGGGTAGGCAGCAAAAGCAAAAGGCCGGTTGCCATTCGGAGCATAGGGAACGAAATCCATAAAGGCCAACTTTTTGTTTTGAAGGACGCTGTTCCATATTCTGGCCAAGGGGCTGTTCTTCAGCGGGCCATGGACGAGGTTGGCGGCCAGGTCCCCCTTGCGGGCGGCCGAGTATTGGACATGACCCCACGGCGCACTGACAAAATAGATGTCTGCATAGCCGCGGTCTTTCCACATTCGTGTGAAGTTGCGGGCATCCACCGTGGAGATCTCTTCGTAGCCTTTGTCGAAGTTTCTGCCTCTGGTACGGCCTTCTCCCGACGTCATGAATTTATCGGTTTCGGAAATACTGTTTAAATTGACGTACATTTCAAACTTTTCATAGAGATAATAGGCGTCCTGGCTCAGCGTCAGCGTCTCCAAGTCATTGAACACTTCCTGAAAATAGGCTTCAATCTGATCCTTTTTAGTTTGTTTAACCGCCTGGAGTTTGTCGAAAGCAGCTTGGTTCAGTGCTTTTTTTGCTGCGGTGGTGGATATAATGCCGACGATGGTCAAAGGCACCAGGCCAACGATGAGGAAGCTGATCAGCAATTTTGGACCAAGTTTGATATTCTTAAGCATGGTTATTCCTTTTTATTACCTTTGCACAGTTGCTGCCGGTACCGCATTGCAGAACTCCGAACGGTGTCAAGAAGTCAATGGACCGAGGCGCTAACATTGCCGAAGTCGGATACCGAGGCGATGGCAATCCTGCGTCGGAGTCCTTTTCAATTATCGCACCTTTTTGAAATTACTTAAGTATCAGCCATACCGGTGAAAGAAATTTGAGGCAATATTGGACACCGCACCCCAACAATGGCATTGGACCTGGAGATGCGGGAGACCAATCTCAGGAGCGATAGGTATCGATGGCTTCGAGCAAGGCCTCAGGGCCATGATTGGAAAATGCGGAGAGGGGAATAACATAGTGGAGCATCCCGGTAAGGAGGATGTAGACATGTTTGCTGTCTTTTTCCGTGTACACAACCTGATCCCAGGTATAATGGGTTCGCTGCTCGCCAATTTCCACGGTCAGCCCGTCAGGAGCTATTGTCATGATGCGCTCCTTCTCAAACATATCCGTATCGTTTTTCCGTCGTTCCCTTTTGAAATCTTTTTTGAACTGCAGCAGCACCGATCGCTCCCTAAAAAGCCAGGCCAGGCCCGATACGAGCAGGAAGACCAACAAGACGATAGTGCGGTTGTGATTCACGGCGAATAGAACGGCAATAAACAATAAGATAGATTCCACCGCGACAAAGCGGTGAAACATCATCTTCTTGCCGACCTCAGTGTGCCGAAGGGCAAATTTTTGCAGGGCCACCAGCTCTTTCAGATTGTTTTTATACCGAATCTGCACGTCGCGCCCCTTTGAATATTTCGAATGGTCCATCCAGTGGGTATGGCATGAAAGTCCTGCCGTAAAATCATGTCAACTGGTGGCTATGGCTTTTTCGCTTTTGAGTATGGTATCGATCACATATTCAATATGCCGCTTGGTAGCCATGTAAGCATGCATGGGGCTCTGCGCCCGGATGGCGTCCAAAATAGTGATGTGCTGCTGTTGGATGGTTTTGAACTCCTGTGATTCACTATAGAGGGTGAACAGGTTTTCCTTTATACCGTAAGCCAGAAAATCATGAAAATGCTTCATCATGAAAACCTGAAGCGGGTTATGGGTGGCATAGGCAATGGCCATATGGAATTGGGTGTCTGCATTGGCTCCCATCTTGCCGGCTTTAATCTCTTCTGCCATTTCAGCCAGGCTTTTTTCCATGTACGCAATATCTTCCGGCTCGGCCCGCTGAGCGGCAAGTGCAGCCCCATTGCACTCCATTCCCATTCGTACCTCTAACAAATCCTGCATGGTGGCGTTTTGGGACTCCATTACTTTGGCCATATAGGAATGGGCTTTGCCCCCTGGCCGGCTTACGAAAGTGCCCTGTCCCTGACGTTGCTCCAGCATTCCGATGACCACCAATTTGTTGATGGCGTCTCGTACAGAAGTCCGGCTGACTTGAAATGCATCGGACAACTCCCGCTCTGTCATGATTTTTTCTCCGGGCTTGAATACGCCGCGAAGGATAAGGTCGTGCAATTGGTCAAAGACTTGATCGGCTATCCGTTTGGGTTTTATAGGTTTTAATGCATTGTGCATGATACGCTCGTCTTTCAGTTGGAACACAACCCAAGTGCCGGCATCCAGTTGCCAGTATTGATGTTGTAATAAGTTATAAGGACGATTTATGTCAAGGTTTTACCAAATGACATTTCTTCCTTGAGACCTGCTTTTTAGATTTAAGAATAAAGGTAATACCAAATCATATTAAGATATTGTCCCCCCTGATGGATCTAAAACTAACTTTATAATTACAAAAAGTTATTGTTTGATGAAATTGGCTGCAGCGCGGGATCACGCAACTTCACTCAAAATGGTGAATTGTTCCTATATCGAAAACAACTGTCTAATATTTTTGATTTAATAAAAAAGCGCCATGTTCCAAAAGCCAGCCGGGGCATCCATAGCCCAAAAAGATAATACCTTCGATCCATAAGGCATGCGCCGGTCGTGTTCTTTTCCTAAATGGTGGTGGCCGGATCTTTCTGATGACAGATGAAAGTGGGGCCTTCCGGTTCAAGAAACGCTTGAATTGTACAGTTAATGCAAAATGAAGACCAGGGGCAGTCGATTTTCAAGATTATTTAACAAGCCGATATGAACGCTTTCGATCCGCATCCCAAAAGCCGCTCATTTCGATGATATCAAGTCGGAAGCTATGCACGGTTATTAAAAAGCAAATCCAATCCAGCCGCTACTTGGGGCGGTGTTGAATTTGAAATCCGGCAATTGTATCTGCTGTTGCTGATTCCGGGGATGCAGCAGCCGATATTTGGCAGCAACGCATCGCAAGGCGGCGAAATTCGGACTGCCGGGGGTACGGCAGAACTGGAACGTTGCTTAAATAGCATAATTATTCTAAGATATTGAGTCGCAATCGCCGATCAGGTTTATTTTGGAATAAAAATTGCTTCCATTTTTCCTCCAATAGGTCTCTGATATATAAGCCAAGTTATCAGCTCGGTTCAACATATCATGGCCACTTTGTTTTTTACTAAAGGGGAATGGGCGCTGTGCCGATAACCACTGCCTTAAACGAGCGCATTTTGAGCTAAGAAAGGGGGTCCGATGTTCAGCAGAATTAATCAATTCATCCTTATCGGTTTTATTGTTTTTGGGTTAGCCCTTCCAGGGATAGCCGCCAAGCGTGTCCTTTATGTCGATTCATATCATCAAGGTTTTCCCTGGAGCGACGGCATTACGGCTGCAGTCGAAGATGTCATGAAAGACCAGGATGTCACCTTGCGCATCATGCGAATGGATACCAAGCGCAATACAAGTGATACCTACAAAAAGGACGTGGCCTTGAAGGTGAAGGGTATGATTGAATCGTTCCGGCCGGACGTGGTGATCGCTTCGGACGACAACGCCTCCAAGTTCGTTATTATGCCTTACTACAAGGACGCACGCCTGCCATTTGTTTTTTGCGGGGTGAATTACACGGCGGAGGCCTATGGTTTTCCTTATTCCAATGTCACCGGTATGGTGGAGCTGCCCCCGGCTGTCAAGTTGATCTATTCGCTCAAGCATTTTACTCGTATCACCAAAGTGGGCTATCTGGCCGCCGATACATTGACCGAACGCAAGGACGGCGCTTACACCAAGCGGGATGTGCGTGAACGTTTTGTCGAGCGCTATGTGAAAACATTCTCCGAATGGAAAAGAGAATTTCTTCGCATGCAGGACGAGGTGGACGTGCTGATCGTCGGTAACAATGGCGGTATCAAGGGGTGGGATGATGATGAGGCGCAACGCTTTGCTGAAGAAAACACCCGCATCGTCACCGGCTGCCTGCTGGACTGGCTCGCGCCGGTCTCTTTTTTGGGCGCCACCCGCAGCGCCGACGAGCAGGGGCGCTATGCAGCAAATACCGCTTTGAAGATTCTCAACGGCACATCGCCGAGTGATATTCCAATCCGGGGCAACGTACAGGCGAATATCATCATCAATTTGCGCATCGCCAAGAAGCTGAATAAAAAAATCCCCCAAAGCTTCCTGAAGATCGCCACCAAAGTGATTGAATAGCACATAGATCGCTTGCAGGTATTGGGTGTTTATCCTTTGCTGCAGATGTGATACAGACGTGGTAAGAAAATATGACGTCTGTATCATCTGCGGAAGGGTAGCCTATGGTCCCCAACACCTTAAAGCCAAAAAAACTCGCCGACCAAGTCTTTGAGCGTATCCGGGATCTCATCTTCAAAGGCGACCTGAAACCCGGTGAACAGCTCAAATCCGAACGGGAACTGTCCGATATCCTCTCGGTCAGCCGCCCGACCATCCGGCAGGCCATCCGCAAGCTTATCGAACTGGGACTCATCGAAAACCGACAGGGCCAGGGCACCTATGTTTGTAATCCAAAGGAGGCCCGCGGCCACAATATGCTCAGGGAGTTGATCGACTGGGGTGAAGCCAGCCTCAGGGATCTTCTGGAAGTCCGCATGGCGCTGGAATGCCAGGCGGCCACTTCTGCCGCTCTCCGGGCCACCGCAGCAGATGTCACCGCTCTGGAACGGCATGTAGAGGATATGCGCGCCTCCATTCGGAACGGCGAGTTGGGGATTCTGGAGGACGTGCGGTTCCACATGACCCTTGCGTATGCCACCAAAAACCAGGTCCAGATCATGCTGATGAAAAATCTCTATGATCTGTTGCACTTTGGCATCGAAGAGAGCCTGAAGCAGCTATACCTGGATCCCAAAAACCTTGAAGCCATACTGATCCAACACAAGCGGGTCAGCGATGCCATCCGACGCAGAGATCCGGATGGTGCCTATGAAGCCATGCGGGGTCATATCACCTTTCTGATCAATTTTATGTGTGATGAAAGCCGCATGCTGAAACAGGCGCCCGCCAGTTCGGAGGGAGCAGACCTTACAAAGCAGGCACCTGCAGTACAGCATGCGGCAAGTGAATTGCAGCCGGGGGAAAAGGTCTTTTAGTCCAAGCCCACAAGGCACAGGGGGGCGGTCGATGGGGATGTCATCCATGTGCCTGAAAACGGAAGCATCCCATCTGATGTTTATCAACGCTAACCCATATCCGCTATGCGGGTTCTAAGCATTTTTACCTGTTCATTGCACGGGCGCTTACGGATTCGTTGCGCCCTTCCCCCTGCAACCAAGCCAACCGCATACGGCCCTTCCGGTGAAACGGCGATTCTGGGATGAGTGGGCACGAGGCTGTTCACGGCGGTCTGAATGTCATCGATCTTAAAGATACCGATAGCCTTCAATTCCGCCGCATCTAGATGGGGAGAATAAACGTATACATTGGCGGCTTTGGCCAGGGCTTGGTACGTCGTCTGGAGGCACCACTGGTCGATTTTGAAGTTTTCCGGTTTACGGCAATGGGCGATAAAGTCCGCTGCTGAACGTCCCTCGCGGACCAGTCCGGTATACTCATCAGAACCGAGTCCCTCGCGGCATTCACAAGCCATGATGATGGACCCGTTATCACGCAGACAGTCGGCAGCGGCGATCAATCCCTTGCTGACCTGATAGAAAGTGGCATCAAGAGGATATCCGCCTGCCGAGGTAACCACCAGGTCTGCCGGCTCGGACATTGACTGGATGGACATTCTGGAGACCATATCGCAGCCAGCCTGGTGGGCTGCGGCATGGTGTCCGGCAAAAACTCCCACCAATTCCCTTTGTCTGTTGATAACGGCATTGACAATGAAATCGACACCGGCCAATTCCGCCACCTTCTCACCGATCGTGTGGAACGGGTTGCCTTGGAGTTTGCAGTTGATTACATTGGGATGGTCGATCATTGCGAATGAGTGCATGAAGGTCATGGTTATATAGCTGGAAATACCGGGTAGTAGAGATTTCCGCCCACCGGAATAGCCGGCGTACATGTGGGGTTCGATCAGTCCTGTGAGGATTTTCAGGTCGGCATCGAGGTAGTATTTGTTGAGCTCGATGTCGGCGCCGTCGATCTCGGCAATTTTGCGCAGGTCGTCGCCCTTGAGGCAATAGTGGTTTTCGATACGATAGCGGGTCATGATGTCGGCGCCGATCATCGACTCGAGTTCTTCGCCCTGGTTGGGGCGGTGCATTCCGGTCGCGATTAGTATAATGATGTTCTGTCGCTCAATACCTGCTGATGCCAAAGCATCCAAAATAGGTGGGAGGATGATCTTATTGGGCACCGGTCGGGTGATATCGGATATCACCACGCACGCATTTCGACGGCCTTGCGCCAATTTTGCCAAGGGTTCCGAACCAATTGGGTTATCAATGGATTCCTGGACGCATTCAATGGGGTTCGGGAGTGCCGGGACAGAATTGGGGCGGATCACAACAGCGTCGTCCGGAACCTCCACTTGAATCTCCTGCGATCCGCACAAAATATGGGTCCGCATGGGCACCTCCAACTCGGGTCTACGCGTGGGAAATGGGTTATTCTTACCAATCGTGTGTATGTGCCTGGTAAGGTTATGTCATTCAGTATTTTATTGGTAAATAAATATTACCATAATATAAATGTCAATGAATAATCATAGTAATTCCTTTGTATATATTTAACTAGCTGTAATAATTATGTTAAAAAGTAAGATGAACTTTCGATTTTTCTGGATCACAAAAATTATTTGACAAACCGGTTAGAATAGTGCATTTGGAATGACCATGTTGTCTTGAAATCTCTCTTAATAGAGGCGGCTTCCTCTACATGGGGTGACGCCAATTGGGAAATAATTTTTTTATCCGTGCCATACTTTTCCGGGCAGATCTACATAGCGGATGAATTTATTAAATTACAGTGGGTTGAGTGGGTATTTCGATTTGATGTCATTTGCTTTTCTTTCAACCAGCATGGAAATATAATTACCTATCACTGTAGACGATGTGGCGGCCTTTGAAAACAAACTGAAATATATCGCAAATATTATGGATATGGACATGCGCCTGAAATAACAGGCATTAGAAGTGGTTTACAACCTTCGCCCGGGCCCAAAATCAAGGCGGGCGGCAGGTTTAAATCCCGCCAACGGCGGGACTATTTTGAGGATTTAAATCTGTCTCCCAACACTTTAGGCTGGGTTTGAAGGGAGGTTGTAACCGCTTCTAATTCACAGGGCGGACAATAAATGATATGGTAAAAGTTAGTGCTTATGAATGACAAAGGAGAAGGGTGTGCTTGAATCAACACCGTTGCATCGGCTGTTTCGCACTAAGGCGGAGGCAGTCTCCGCCATCGTAAAGGAGGCGACAGGCGTGAAAGATGCCATTGCCTACGCATTGGACATCTGTAACCAGAAGGAGGCGTGTACCATCCTTCCGTCCGGATGCCAGCACAACCTTTCTGAAAAGGCGCAAGCCCTTTGTGACGGAAAGCCCGCCAAATTGATAGCCGCCCCGGATTTGAGCCAGCCGCATTGGGAGATCCTTTCAGCCGAATGCGACAAGGCGGGAATCGGTGTTATCAAGGACGGACTCCGAAATCACCTCGGCGGTATTGATATCGGTATTACTTGGGCACAATTCGGGATCGCCGAAACCGGTACCCTGGTTATCGATTCGACAGATGAAGATTTGCGCCTGACGACCATGATCAGCGAAATCCATATCGCCTTTTTACCCCTGTCGGGGATTTGTGAGAGCGCTGCCGATATCGTTGGATCACTTCAATCCAAAATGAAGAGCCACAGCAACTACTTGGCCATGGTGACCGGGGCCAGCCGAACCGCAGATATCGAGCGGGTCCTGGCGTTGGGCGTCCATGGCCCTTTAGAGATGCACATTGTATTGATAAGGGATGAAGATGTCTGATCGCGGAAAAATGCAGGACTATCAGAAAGAGGTTGGTTCGGCCCTGGGCAATGATTTTCTGCGGGACGCCATGGATAAGTTTGCCGTTGCCTACCGAGAGGCCCGTCAGCGGGCATTTGAGGGCTTGGACACCGATCGTCTAATCGACGATGTGGCATGCCGCAAGGATGGGGCCATATCCCGCGCGGATCAGTTGCTGGAACAGTTCAAAGCGGAAGCTGAAAAGAAAGGCATCGTGGTGCACCTGGCTCGCGATGCCCAGCACGCCAATGAGATTATCGCCGCCATTGCCCATAAAACGGGTTCACAGAAGATTATCAAGTCCAAATCCATGACGGCAGAGGAGACCTTGCTCAACCACTACTTGGAGCACGAGGGTTGCGAGGTAACCGAGACCGACCTGGGGGAGTGGATCATCCAGCTGCGCGGCGAGGGCCCCTCCCACATGGTGATGCCCGCCATCCACCTTTCGCGATACCAGGTGTCCGATTTGTTTACGGATGTAACTGGCAACAAACAAGATGACGATATCGAGAAGCTGGTGAAGGTGGCGCGCCGGGAACTGCGGCGGAAATTTGTCGAAGCCGACATGGGCGTCACCGGTGCCAACTTTGCCATCGCCGACTCAGCCACCATCGGTCTTACCACCAACGAAGGCAATGCCCGCCTCGTGACCACCCTGCCGCGGATACAAGTCGCCCTGATCGGATTAGACAAATTGGTACCCACGGTGCAGGACGCCCAGGCCATTTTGCGGGTGCTGCCGCGAAACGCCACGGGGCAGAGCTTGACGTCATATGTCACCTGGATCACCGGCACTGCACCCTGGAAGGGAGAGCATCCCGAAGGCAAGGAATTTCACATCGTATTCCTGGATAACGGCCGACGGGATCTTGCCAAAGATCCGGACTTCAGCCAAGTGCTGCGCTGTGTGCGCTGCGGTGCGTGCGCCAATGTCTGCCCGGTCTATCGCATGGTGGGCGGTCATTCCATGGGGCACATCTACATCGGTGCCATCGGATTGATCCTGACCTATTTTTTTCACGGCCGGCATCAGGCCCGAAACCTGATTCAAAATTGCATTAACTGCGGGGCATGTAAGGATGTTTGCGCCGCAGGCATTGACTTGCCGGGGATCATCAAGCAGGTACATGCCAAAATCCTCAACGAGGAGGGGCACCCGCTCAAGTCCACGCTGCTTTCCAAGGTGCTGCGCAGCCGCAAACTTTTCCATACGCTTTTGCGGTATGCGCAAAAAGCCCAGAAACCGGTCGCGGACAGCGATGGCTATCTGCGACATCTGCCTCATATTTTTTCCAAGAAACACGGTTTCCGCCATCTACCCGCCATTGCCCGGGAACCGTTTCGGGATCGCTGGCCGGCCATTCGTCCAAAGGTTGCCCGGCCCAGATACCGTATTGCGCTATTCAGCGGCTGCGTCCAAGACTTCGTATATCCGGAGCAGCTTTCTGCCGCCGTCGAACTGCTGTCACGACAACAGGTTGAAGTGCTTTTCCCAATGGAGCAATCTTGTTGCGGATTGCCCGTGCAGATGATGGGGGAGCCGGCGGCAGCCCGCCAAGTGGCCTCCCAAAACGTTTTGGCGATGAAGGCCCATCATGTGGACTATATCATCACACTTTGCGCTTCCTGCGCATCTCACCTGAAACACGCCTATCCAAAGCTGCTCTCCAAACACGCTTCACTGGCATCCAAAGCGCGGCAAATGGCGGAAAAGGTCATTCCGTTCAGCAGCTTTTGCAATGACGTGCTGAAGCTGGATGCATCAATGTTTAATGCCAGCAGGACACAGACCACCTTTCACGCGCCTTGTCATCTCTGTCGCGGATTGGGGGTGGAAGAGGCACCCCGTGATTTGATTCGAAAATCGGGCTACACTTTTATCCCTGCTTCAGAGGAACAGACCTGCTGCGGATTCGGGGGTACCTACTCTGCGAATTTTCCATCCATTTCAGCCCAGATTCTGGCTAAAAAACTGGACGATATCAGGTCCACCGGCGCCGAACTGCTGGTAACCGAGTGCCCCGGATGTATTATGCAGCTGCGCGGCGGCGCATCGAAACGGGGTATGGATCTGAACGTGGTGCATCTTTCAGAGGCGATGCACCGGAACCTGAAACCAAAATAGCATTACGCTTTAGGTTGCAACTCGACTCAAAATTCATTCCTATCTCCTTCCAAAATCATGGGCTGAGGAGATTGGCTGCCGTGATATCGGTTGGAAATGGAGCTATGGCCGGCGGCCAGCGAGAAAGCGGAACGCCTGCAATAATTATCCGTCGATTGGCATAAGTTTCGCAACGGTATCACAACGGTATCACAGCAGTATTTGTTTTACCGCACACTATGCATGAGCGCCACCAATGGTCAATACAGTCTGCCAGGAGGGATGCGCAAGTTGATTATTTCAATAAAACCAGTGAATAGGCGACCGAACAGACCGAGAGGTACCCTGTGATGGATGCTCCACCTTGGTTTTGCGTAGCAGGTTGTAATGGTATGACCAAATGACCAATTGCGTGGATGAGAAGGCGAACCACTTAACCCTAAAGGAGGATATTCCATGAGAAGAAACACGATGATGAAAATTATGATAGCTCTGTTCGCCGTGTTGTTTGTGGTTAGCGCGACGCCGGCCATGGCCAAAAAAGTCTTGTTAAAGGTACCGGTATGCTTTCCCACCGCATTGCCGGGTCTTGGCACCACCGCTCCCTGGCTGGCTGAGCGAATTGAGAAGCTGAGCAACGGTGAAATGAAAATGAAGGTATACGAGCCAGGAAAACTCGTAGCACCTTTTGAGATCCTGGATGCCGTATCCACAGGAAAAATCAATGCCGGCTATTCCACCCCGGGCTATTGGCAAGGTAAAATTCCGGCCGCTTCACTGTTCTCCGCCGTTCCATTCGGACCGGAAGCCGGCGAGTATCTGGCATGGCTTTACTATGGAGACGGCCTTAAGCTGTGGCAGGAAATGTATGACAAGGCCGGCTATCATGTGCATGTGCTGCCCTTTGGCATCATTGCACCGGAAACATCCGGCTGGTTTACAAAACCGATCAAAAGTGTCGCCGACCTTAAGGGGTTGCGGATGCGCTTCTTCGGTCTTGGCGGAGAGGTCATGCAGAAACTGGGCGTTTCCACCAGTCTGCTGCCGGGCGGCGAAATCTTTCCGGCCCTGGAAAAGGGCGCCATCGATGCCAGCGAATTCTCCATGCCCGCCATCGACCAGCGTCTGGGCCTTTACAAGATCGCCAAATACAACTACTATCCGGGATGGCATCAGCAAGCCACCGTCTTCGAACTGCTGATCAACAAAGACGCTTGGAACAAGATGACCGACCATCAAAAGATGGTTCTGGAAGTGGGCACCCGCGCCGCCACGCTTGACGCGTTTGCTTACACAGAAGCCATTCAAGCACCTGTTATCAAAGAAAATGTTACCAAACGCGGCGTAAAGAACATGTATTGGTCCGACGAAATGCTGGCCACCTTCAAAAAAGCGTGGGATGAAGTGGTCGCCGAGCAGAGCAAAGATCCCGGGTTCAAAAAAGTCTGGGACAACTTGAGTGCCTTCCGCGATGAGTACAAATACTGGTCTCAGTGGGGTTTCCTGCCACGCGGAGGCAGTAAATAAATAAACTGAACCCAAGGGTGCGGGCGCTGGGCAACCGTTTGCTTGGCGCTCGCCCGATTGGAAATCCTTTTAGTTTTCGACTCAAACGTGCTCCGGTGGACAACCAATGGGTTTTTTTAAAGTGCGTTCGCTGGTGGTTGGCCCCGGGGCGCTTTGTCGAAGGCAGAATGCGTTACGGTTTTGGAAAAATGATCGGACGTCGCATCGATGATTTGCCTAAAATTGTAACCTGAAATACTTAAGGAGCTTGTATGGAGTCTGAGAAGATACCAGAAAACAAGTTTGCCGCTGGAGTTGAAAGCTTCATCCAAAAGATCGGACGATGGTGCTCAGCGCTGAATGTTTTCTTGATAGTGGCCATCATCGTTCAAGTTGTGTTGCGATACGGGTTCGGCATGGGATTGGTCCAACTGGAAGAGCTGCAATGGCACCTCTATGCTGTCAATGTTATTTTCGGGATGTCCTATTGTCAGGCCGTCGATTCACATATCCGGCTGGATGTCCTGCACGACAAATTCAGCCGCAGAACCAAAGAAAAGATCGAAATGATTGGTATCATCGTTCTTTTGATGCCCTTGATTTACGTTATCTTTTATCACAGCATCGATTTTTTGTGGGAGGCCATCCGGACCACTGAAAGATCCGACTCCCCCATGGGCCTCTGTTGTCGCTGGATACCCAAATCCCTGATTCCCATCGGCATGATCTTGATGTTCATGTCGGCATCAGCTCGCGTGGTCAAATCGTTCAGCTACTTAAGACACACCAGGAAGGGGGGATGAACCAGTGGATGCCAATGCCATTCTCGTAATATTAATGTTTGTGACCTTTATCGCTCTGCTGTTTACCGGTTTCCCCATTGCTCTGGTACTTGGCGGTGTGGCCATGGTCTTTACCTTGATCGGCTACCTTGCCGATATCTATCTCGGAACCTGGACCGGCCTGGATTTTCTTTCGGCCGGGATGATCGTCAACCGGATTTACAAACTGATGGACAACTGGGTACTGGTTGCCATCCCCATGTTTATCTTTATGGGATTGATGCTGGACCGCTCGGGTATTGCCGAGAAAATGATGAGCCGTATGCAGGCCCTGTTCGGACCGGTTCGCGGCGGATTGGCCGTGGCCGTGACCGTGATCGGTATCGTTCTGGCGGCCTCCACCGGCATCATCGGTGCATCCGTGGTGCTGCTCGGTCTGCTCTCCATTCCGGCCATGCTGAAGCAAGGGTACTCCAAGGCGCTGGCCACCGGTACGGTTTGCGGCGCCGGCACCCTCGGCATCCTGATACCGCCCAGTATCATGCTGGTGATCATGGCGGATCAGCTCGGCCTGTCCGTTGGTGACCTTTTTATGGGGGCCGTCATCCCCGGTGTCATTCTCGGCGCTCTCTATTTGGTATACATCATTACATACTGTGCCATAAACCCCGCTGCCGCGCCGCTGGACCCGAACCGGCCGCCTCTCAGGCTCAAAATGGTGTGGGAGGTTTTTTTGACCATTCTACCGCCGGGCGCTTTGATTCTGGCTGTGCTCGGATCGATCTTCATGGGCATCACCACCCCCACCGAGGCGAGCGGGGTCGGCGCCCTTGGGGCCATCATCCTGGCCGTCATCAACCGGCGCTTCAATTGGAAGGTCCTCAAAGAGGTTTCCGTGGCCGCCTTTAACACCACCGGATATATCTTCGGCATCTTTATCGGTGCCACTTGCTTTGCCGTGGTGCTGAGGAGCCTCGGCGGTGACGAATTTATCGAAAGCGCGCTTACAGGACTTCCCCTTGGCCCTTATGGTGTCATGGCGGTAATCCTGGGGACGGTATTTGCGCTGGGGTTCTTCCTCGATTGGATCGAAATCACCCTGATCATCTTGCCCCTGCTGGCACCGGTCGTTTCGGCACTGGGTGTGGATATCAATAATTACGGCGTCATCGACAACGCTGAACTGGTGTGGTTTGCGGTGCTGGTTGCCGTTAGTTTGCAAACATCTTTCTTGACACCGCCGGTGGGATTCGCTTTATTCTACCTGAAAGGCGTGGCGCCCAAAGAGGTTGTGCTGCTCGATATTTATAAAGGGGTTGTCCCTTTTATTATTCTACAACTCATCGGGCTGTTGGTTGTCGCCATTTTTCCGCAGGTGGTCATCTGGTTGCCTGCCGTTGCATATGGCAATTAGCAGCATGTTCTGAGCTATGTTGCGGGACAGCGCTTGCTCCAAATATAAGCTGGGCCGCAACGATATTTAAAATATACAGAATTTACCCAAGGGTCTCCTCAAACTATTATCCCCTCTCCTTGGGTATAAACGGGCGATCTTCGGATCGCCCGGTTCTTTTTTGGGCTCTCCTGAAAAGGTGGCGCTTCCCATTGGATAAGGCGTCAACTTACCTTTGTCTTAAATTTCAGACAACGCTCGGGCGCACTGCATCGTTTGCACCCCTGAACCGGAGAAGATTTAAACGCCAAAAATCAGATGCTTTTTTCCATCCGGTTCAGCAATCATACCAGCCACACCCCAATAAAAGAAGTGGCGGCAGTCGGCGGCTAAAAAAGACAAAAAAACCTCTATACCAGCCTATCTTACTTGGCAAAAGGAATTATCTGTTCATTGGTATTTTGGTAATACCATTACAGTTCTCAATGGATTGAATTGGGTGAAAGGGATGGCTCAATTGGTGGATTTGAATGGCACATCATGCCGTTTGAGGAGGGCGTAAAAGTGAGACCGGGATAGATTGGACACTTTTAGGATGGTGCTCACATCGCCGTCAACCTTCTCGATCAAATGTTCCAGATAGCGTTTTTCCATCTGATTTTTAAATTCCTTGATGGTGGGCAAAGGGTCGCTGAAAAGCGCCAGGGCTGGTTTGCCTCCCATCTGCACAAGGGGGACCGGTTCCGCTTTAACATCCGTTTCGGGTGAGACATTTCCGATCAGATTACGGGCGACTTTGATGCGAATGTCCGATGGCAGGTGCATGGCGAACAGGGTCATCTCATCTCCGGAAGCGACGAACGCTTGTTCAAGGCAGTGGAAAAGTTCGCGAACATTGCCGGGCCAACTGTACCCGGTGATGGTGTTCATGAAGTCGGCATCGATCCCCTTGTTGCTGATTTGCGCTTTTTCACTGAGATAATTGATATAGTAGATGGTGAGCGCCTTGATGTCTTCCTGACGGCGGCGAAGGGGCGGCAGGTTCAATGAGATGGCCTTGAGCCGGTAATAGAGGTCTTCACGGAATCGGCCCTCCTCAACCATTTTCAACAGGTCCCGGTTGGTCGCGGCGATCAATCTGAAATCACTGGAGAGCTCGAGTCTGGCGCCCACCGGCCGGAAGCGGCGTTCCTGCAGAACCCGCAAAAAGATTTTCTGAGCATTGGGATTCAGCTCTCCCACTTCATCCAGGAAGAGGGTGCCGCCGTCGGCCTGTTTGACAAGCCCTGACCGGTCCTGGACAGCGCTGGTGAAAGATCCTTTTTTGTGCCCGAACAGGATGCTCTCCATCAGGTGTTCCGGAAGTGCCGCACAGTCCACCACGACGAAGGGATTGTCCCGGCGGCGGCTGTTTTTATGAATGGTGCGGGCGAACAATTCCTTGCCGGTACCCGTCTCTCCGGTGATCAGCACGCTGAAAGTGCTTTCGGCCGCCATGGCCACCAAATCGAAGCATTTGCGCATGGCCGGGCTCTGGCCGATGACGCCATTTGTATTGAGGGCCACCAGCCCTTTTTTGGTCAGTTTCTCCGTCCGATACTCCATGGCGCGCTTCAGCGTCAACCGGGTCTGCTTAATAGGAGTGGGTTTGACCAGGTAATCCCATACCCCGCCCTGGATCGCCAATTCGGCACCGTCCGGGTCTCCCTGGCCAGTCATGATAATCACTTCCGGTCTGGAAGGGGCGTCTTTGATTTGGGAGAGGGCGCTCAAACCGTCGCCATCGGGCAAACGGACATCAAGGAAGACCACATCCACATCCTGTCCGGCCAAGGTTTCGAGTCCCTCCGTCAGGCTATTGGCCGTCAGACAGGCGTGCTCCATCCGTCTGACCATGCTCTCCATAGTAGTGCAGACTTCAGGGTCATCATCAATGATCAGGATCTTTGACATGGTACTTGTCTTATACCAAATGTCTTTAAGATCCAAAACTTTCTTTTTTCTCTGGAAAATAAGCGATGGGTAGCTCCTCGTGGTCGAGCACCTCTCGGATCGCTTTGGAAATGCTGTCCTTGTTGTAAGGCTTGCGAAGGAGTTTCTTGATATTGAAGCAGCTGGTCTTCATCTCTTCCGGTGGTTTTCGACCGGTTACGACGATAACCGGGATATCGGGGAGGTGGCGCGCCGCCTCACCGGCCAATTGGAGACCGGTCATTTCAGGCATGTCATAATCGGTTATGATCAAGTCAAAGCCATGGTTCTTATCGGCAATGTGCCGGCAAGCCGCTTTGCCGTCAGGGCAGGCCAGGACTTTGTACCCCAGTTGGGAAAGCACCCTGGGGATCAGCTCCAGTTGATCCTCATCATCCTCCACAAAGAGGATGGTCTCCGTACCGTTGTAGGTCTTCAGATCCTCTTTGGGGAGGGCGTTAATAATGGTGGCCGGCAGGGGCAGGTAGATTTCGAATTTCGTCTCTTGATGGGGGGTGCTCTCGACGCGGATGGCACCGTTGTGCGCCTTTACAATTCCGCGAACCACAGCTAAACCCAATCCGGTGCCTTCGCCCTGCTGCTTGGTGGTGAAGAAAGGATCGAAGATTTTGTCCTGTATCTCCGGATCGATACCATGGCCGTTGTCGGTAACGACCAGTTGAATATAGGGACCCGGCGGCACATCGAGCACCACTGCTTCCTTCTCATCGATTTCAACCTGGCAGAGATGAATGCAAAGTTCGCCGCCACTCTGTTTTAGAGATTGGAAGGCATTGGTGCACAGATTCATCACCACCTGATGGATCTGGGTGGGGTCGGCTTCGCAAATGCTCAATTCAGTGGCGATGTGAGGCTTGATCTGGATATTTCTGGGAAGAGAGGCTTCGATCAGGTGAATGGCTTCTTCCACGACTTCCGATATCTGAATCGGCTTGAACCCACCTGTATCAGCCCGGCTGAAGGTCAAAATCTGCTTCACAAGACGGCTTCCGCGCCGGGCCGCTTTCAGGCTGCGCAGCAGATCCTTGGCCGCCATCGTATCGCTGGGAATGTCTTCGATGGCCAGCTCCGTTGAATTGATAATCGAAGTGAGAATATTGTTGAAATCATGGGCGATACCGCCGGCGAGGGTGCCGATGGCCTCCATTTTGGTGGTTTCCACAAGCTTGTGCTGCAGCATCACATTTTCGGTGATATCCTCTGCCGTACTCAATACGCCCACCACCTTTCCGGCGTTATCATGCAGGGGAACGCGGTTTACCCTGAGCCATACCTTGTCCTTTTCATTGCGCTGGATAGTCCAGCGCAGGTGATAGGCGCCTTTGTCCTGCTCCACGACCGCCCGATCGGTCTTCATGCTGAGCCTGGCCACCTCTTTATCTTTCATCAGATCCATGTCGGTCTTGTCCGCCACCACGTCCAGGTTTTTCAAGCCGTGGAAATTGCCGAAACTGCGGTTGACGCCGATATATCTCAGATCTTTATCTTTCCAGTGCACGTGCTGGGGAATATTGTCCAGCACCAATTGCAGCATTTGCTGGGATTCGCGCAGTTCCTCTTCGGTGAGCTTGCGATTGGTGATGTCGTGGATGGCGCCCACGATCCCGACAACTTCGTTCTTCGTGTTGGTGTAGCTGGCTTTGTGGAGGATCACATCCCGGCTGCCCTGGCTGCCGAGATTGATCCGTTTTTCGTAGCTCTTGATGCCCGTCTGAATGAGCAGATCCGTGTCGATATCGTCCACCAATTGGCCGGGTCCCGTGTTTTCGAGCTCCGAAGCACTTGCGCCGATGATGCGGTTGCGATCCATGCTGAACCACGTTTCCAACGAGAGATTTACACCTGTGAATCTGCCGGACTTATTGCGGAAATAGATTGGAATCGGAATGGTGTTCATCAATTGGCGGACAAAAGTCAATTGATCTTTTAGCTTGCCCTCGGCCGCCTTGCGTTGTGAGATATTGAAAATTAGAAAAACCAGGGTGACGGTTACCATGACCGCACCCACCACCAGCAACCAGAATACCTGCCGATCGACTTCGAAAAAGTAGGCCGTACGGTTGATGATGGTGCTTCCGGAAGGCAAATCCTCGCTCTTTATCCCGAACTTGTCCATGATCTTGTTGTCGAAAATGAACAATTCATCGTTGGGTTTGACGATGGGGATCTCCATGGGGCTTTTGCCCTCCAAAACGCTGATCGCCATGCGTGCTGCTGCAACGCCGTGTTGGAACCCGTCGATCATCTTGCCGCCGACCACACCCGAGCCTGCCATAAATTTCCAGTTGCTGTAGAGTGGCGCGCCGGTGCTCTCCCACACAGCCGATACGATTTCCGTGGCGGTATAGCGTCCTTTAGGATCGTCCATGTAGAAAGGGATGATATAGAACACCGAATCGTCGGCCATTGCCTTGGCGTCGCGGGTGAGTTGGTCAAGGCTGATCGCCTCGAGAAACTCATATTTGGGGGTTACCGCCATCTTTTTAAAGGCTTTGAGGATCTGGCTTTTGATGAGCTTGGAGGTCGTGGAGTTGTTTTCGATGACCACGAATCGTTTGCGTTGGGGGTGGAACTTTTGGGCCAGCTCCAGATTTTCTTTAATATCAAATGATTCGACGACGCCGGTAATCTGGGACATCTCCTTGATCGATTGGGGGTTAAAGTCGTTGACCCCGCAAAAGATCGTGGGCACTCCGGGAAAAAGGTCGTTGTGGAAATTGCGATAGAAGTCAAAGCCATTGTTGTCTGAGACAATGATGACATCGAAATGGACATTGCGATATTTATGCGCGTAGATGGCGAAGAGGTATTTCTCCACCTCGTGATTGTATCGAATCTTGGTATCCATGTATTCGATATAGAGATCGATATGCAAACCGCTCTTATGGACGACCGATTTGATCCCATCAAGAATGGTATCCGACCACTGGTAGCCCGCCTCATAGGAGTTCAGGTAGAGCATGTTGATTTTTTTCGTTTTCTCACCTTGTGAAGCCTCGGCAGATCCATATGCGATGCCTGCGGCGGCAAGGATCACAATGAGAAGAAGCGGTTTCAAAACCTCCCTTCGAACCCAACCGATGTGTTGGACGTAAAATTTAAGCCCCCGAAATAGCATACTATTCCACCGGTTTAAATCTGCCGCCCGCCTTGTCCTGGCCCGAATGAAGGTTTTGAGATCGCTTCTATATGTTTTAAATCTCATGGTTCGTCCATTACGCAGTGACAGGTTGATTTTTATGCATCAATATAATGTATTGAAAATTAAGGTGCAATAAACAAGCCATTGAAAGCGGCTCAATACCGAAATCTATCCATTCAATCCTCCACTACGCGTTGGCACCATTTTTGAAATATTACGGTCAGGCAATTATATGATTGACGAAATATAAAGTTACGGCTTCATCCTATAAGATGACCCGGTAAAATGATCAGGCTGCCTTCTTCAGGCATGGATGTGAGCACAAAGGGGATTTTATGACCAAGCATGTCGACGATTCTGTGTACCAGGAATTCCTGAAAATAATTGGGAAAACCATTTCTGAGGACAGGGTGATTACCGATCCCCTGCGAACCCTTGCCTATGGCACCGATGCAAGTTTTTACCGTTTAATACCCAAAGTAGTGGTCAAAGCCGAGAGTGAGGGGGAAGTGGTGCGACTGCTGGAGACCGCAAACCGTTTGCGATTGCCGGTGACATTCAGGGCGGCCGGCACCAGCCTCTCCGGGCAGGCGGTGACCGATGCCGTTCTGGTGATGACCGGAGGTGGATGGAAAACGTATTCGGTATTGGAAGACGGGGCCAAAATTCGACTGCAGCCCGGCATTGTCGGGGCACAGGCCAACCGGTATCTGGCGCCCTTTGGAATGAAAATCGGCCCGGACCCTGCCTCCATCAACTCGGCCATGATCGGGGGCATCGCAGCCAACAACGCCAGCGGCATGTGCTGCGGCACAGCCCAGAACAGCTACAAGACAGTGGATAGCATGCGGATCATTTTTGCCGACGGCTCCGTGCTGGACACCTCGGACGAGGCCAGTCGCAGCGCCTTCAAAGCAAAACACCACCGGATGCTGGAACGGATCGCTCAACTGGCCGGGCGGGTGCGTGAAAATGAGGCGCTGGCGGCGCGCATTCGTCACAAATTCAAGATCAAGAACACCACCGGATACAGCCTCAATGCCCTGGTGGATTTTCAAGATCCCTTTGATATCATTCTCCATCTCATGATCGGCTCAGAAGGCACCTTGGGGTTCATTTCGGAAATCGGCTACAAAACGGTTGTAGAGCACTCCCATAAGGCCACGGCCCTGATGATCTTTGCCAACATTGAAGACGCCTGCAAAACCGTTTTTACCCTTAAACAAACGCCGGTTCAGGCGGTCGAGCTGATGGATCGGGCGGCACTGCGATCGGTGGAGGATAAAAAGGGGATGCCGGCCTATTTAAAAGATCTGCCGGAGGCCGCCACCGCCCTCTTGGTGGAAACGCGGGCCACCCGCCATGATGCGCTGCACCGCAACGTGGCGGCCATCGGGCAGGCTCTGGACGCTGCTCCCTTGACCGATGCCGGTGACCAATGCAACTTCAGCCGGTTGACCAGCTTTGCGCCGGTTCAATGTGCCGCAACGCTGCTGCCCGTGCAGTTTACGGATGCGGTGGAAGATTACACCAAACTGTGGAACATCCGCAAAGGGCTCTTCCCTTCGGTTGGCGCCGTCCGTCGGGTGGGTACCACTGTCATCATCGAGGATGTCGCCTTCCCGCTGGAGCATCTGGCCTCGGCCACCCTGGATCTGCAGCGCCTGTTTAAAAAGTACCGTTACCATGAAGCCATCATTTTTGGTCACGCCCTAGAGGGGAATTTGCATTTTGTGTTCACCCAGGACTTCAGCAACACTGCGGAGGTGGAGCGCTATCGCTGCTTTATCGACGATGTCTGCCATATGGTGGTGGATCGCTATAACGGCTCTCTCAAGGCGGAGCACGGGACCGGTCGCAATATGGCACCCTATGTGGAACTGGAGTGGGGCACTGATGCCTATCGCCTGATGAAGGAAGTCAAGCATATCTTCGATCCCCACAACCTGCTCAATCCAGGCGTTATCCTGTCGGACAACCAGCTGACCCATATTGAGAATCTCAAACCCCTGCCGCCGGCCAACGATATCGTGGACAAGTGCATCGAGTGCGGTTTCTGCGAAGTGAACTGCCCGTCGAAAAACCTGAGCCTCACACCGCGTCAGCGCATTGTCGTGCAGCGGGAAATCGCCCGTTTAAAGGCCACCTGTGAAAACCCGGACCGTCTGGCCACCCTGGAAGCGCGTTACCGCTACCAGGGCGAACAGACCTGTGCCGCCGACGGCCTGTGCGCCGTCGCCTGTCCGGTGGATATCAACACAGGCGTATACACCAAGCTTCTTCGCAGCCAACTGGCGGACACCCCGGGCCGGCAGAAACTGGCTGAATGGGCCGCCGGCCATTACCATCGGATATCCGCTATGATGCGGATCGGTCTGAAAATCGCTCATCTGGGACACCGATTATTGGGTACCCGGGACATGATGCAGATCACCACTGCAGCGCGAAAACTATCCGGCAACCGCATACCCGCCTGGAATCCGTATATGCCCAGCGGCATCAGCACCCCGCGTTTTACCGCCATGTCTGCGACGCGTACCCGTAAAGTGGTTTACTTCCCCTCCTGCATCAATCTGGCCATGGGGCCGGCCCTGGGCGATCCGGACCAGACGCCCCTTCACCGGGTCATCCGAAGCGTTCTCGAGAGAGCGGGATTCGGGGTGATGATGCCCCCCAGGGGCAAGGTGTTCTGTTGCGGCACACCCTTTGACAGCAAGGGGTATCAGCGCCAGGCCGACAGGATGGCCGGGGAGCTGGAAACCCTTTTGCTCCAGGCCTCTGCAAATGGGCGCTATCCCGTGTTGTGCGATACCGGACCGTGCGTCTATCGCATGCGCCAGGTGATGGACAGCCGGCTCAGAATTTACGAGCCCATGGGCTTTATCCGTGACCATCTATTGGAGCATTTGGACATTACCCCGGTCGAGGAAACCATCGCCGTCCACATCACCTGCTCCAGCCGTAAGATGGAGTTGGAGGCCGCATTCCATGAAGTGGCCGCCGTTTTGGCCAAAAAAGCGATCTTTCCCGACGAGATCGGCTGCTGCGGTTGGGCCGGGGACCGGGGCTTCAATTTTCCGGAGCTGACCGCCTCCGCGCTGGCACCGCTAAAGGACGCGCTGCAGGGCAGATGCAGGGCCGGCTACTCCAACAGCCGCACTTGCGAAATCGGACTTTCCCAGCATAGCGGCATTTACTACAAATCGATCTTCTACCTTCTGGATCGGTGCAGCAGACCATTGCCATAAATAGGTTAAACCTGAACTGCTACCAAAGGCGTCTTGCAGGCAGAAATGGTTTCTGGACCAATTTCCACCGATCCATGAACGGATATTGAACCTTTCGGATCGGTAGTGCTACATACTGCTGAAGGACAAGAAAATGGACACCTGCTTTTCATTTGATAGGAAAGGAAAAGTGATGAGACGATTCGAGCGGTTCGCATTGATAATGAACATGATGGCATGTGCGGTGATGGTGGCCTGTCTGCTGTGGGCGCTACCCCTCGAGGCGGCGGATAATACGATCAAACGCAATCTTCAGATACCCGGACGGATGACAGACTCCAGGCAGTTGGCATTGGCCAAACCGGATCTGCAAGTCGGCGTTGTAAAAGTTACGCCAAAGCATCCCGGTGAGGGGAAAATGGTGACCTTTGAAGGCAATGTCATGAATTACGGCGACGGCTTCGCCGCAAACCCGGTGGTAACGCTAACAGTGGCGGGGCCTGCCGGCGTCAGCTACCAGGGCGTTACATTTGTGAGAAAATTCAAAGCCGCCAAACCCGGCAGTTATACATGTACGTTTTCCCTGGACCCGGCCCGGATGATTGCTGAAACCGATGACAACAACAATGTGAAGCAATTGGCTTTCAGAGCGGACGCTCTGCCTGATTTCATCGTCTGCATCAGCAACGGGAAAAGACCGCCCGTGGGCCGCAAGCGGGATATTAATGCAGTTGTCAAGAATATCGGCAGCGGCAACAGCGCCGGCTACATCAAGCTGCGCCTCTATGTTGAAGGCAAGGGAACCAAAACCTTCGATCTGCTGCCCATCAATGCCGGCGACTCCCGCAAGGTCACCCGCACGGCCAAATGGTCGACAGCGGGAACCAAAACCATAACCGCTAAGATCATCTACACGAAAAGCGAAATCAATAAAAACAACAATGAAGTCCGCGGTTCCTTTTTTGTTCGACTGCCCCACCATGACAAATACAGCGCTGCGCCGAAGATAAAATGTTCGAACAACAAAACATTCAATGACTGGGAACAGTGCTGTCAATAGCGCCCGTTACCATCATCGCATGCTAAAGCACCCACGATCCTGCAAAGCGTGGGTGCTTTTCAATATCATCTGCAACCGATTCCAGTGACGATGCCAGCAGCCAGTCGCCAGGGATCAATACGGAAAACAGAATCCGAACCTTGAAGCGCAAAATGGGTTTGAACCGTCTGAGAACTTGCCATGATAACGGTCGCACCCAGACAGACCAGAATGTGGGTTCGCAAACCCGCCGCTCTTCCATGAAATTCTCTTTTCAGACCAATAAGTCCACTGAGAACTGTTGCCACCAGAAGTTTGGTGGCAAGGTCTATATATTCAGGCGGAATGTTAAACATAAGCATTCTATCTCTATGGTCTAGTGATTTTATCTGCTACTGCTCACCGGATACAAGGAAAAGGTTGTTCGACGCGCTTTCGCCGATGACTTGCCCCTCCTGGCTGAGCGCCTTTACCCGCCAACTGTAGGCGCTTCCAGCCGCGAGCAGGGAGCGGCAGAGATCCTCGCGCAGGGTGTAGGCGGTCCCTTTGGCATAGGCCGAAAATGTGGGGTCAATGCCGCCCTTCTCGATGAATTCGACAAGATAGACATAAGCTTTGCCCGCGGCCTCCCAACGTAGGGTGAAGGGGGTGCAAGCGGTGGTCGTATTGTCCGATGGTTCAGCCAGCCGGATGGGGATGTTGAACTGTTCCGGTTCGGCCTCCACGAAATAGATGGCAAGGGGCAATTCAAACGCCGGCTCCGGCCGGGTCACAACAAATCTGACCCGATGGGTGCCAACGGCATAGGTGGGCAGCGGCGGCGCCAGCGGCGTCTGAACGGTGACTTTCCGGGCGCCCTGATAG
This sequence comes from Desulfobacteraceae bacterium, assembly GCA_037387725.1. Taxonomy (GTDB): domain Bacteria; phylum Desulfobacterota; class Desulfobacteria; order Desulfobacterales; family Desulfosarcinaceae; genus JARRKU01. Next base: position 23,086 of record JARRKU010000002.1, on the reverse strand, counting down.
AGCTGTTTGTGTACCTTTGAAAAAATACGTCCGTCGATCTCCCATTGCCCTTGCAAAAGGCCGGCGCCGGTATAACGGATTTCAGCGAAAGCTTTTAGATCGCGCTGGTACTGCTTGACCGTCATCTTGGGCAGACGGTTGTTCAGAAAGATGTCCAGTCGCTGTATTTTCAGATTGACCACTTTGATGGTGCGGGTGGCCGAATTGGGTTGGAAAGCGCCGGGGATGCACCCGATGTTACCTGCCCGGATGACGTATGTCCCCGGATTCCGATAGGTGTGGGTCACCGTCTGGGAACACGTCGCTCCGGCAACCGTACACCCCACCAGGCTGTTGTTGCGAGAGGTCGCATCGCCGTAGTCCAGGGTTAAAAAACAGGTGGCGCCTACCGCCGGTACTGCGCTCGGAACACCTGACACGGTGATGGAGACCGGTTGGCCGACCTCTACGGTTCCAGGTGCTGTGATCGTGATGGCTTGGCACAAACCGGGAAGAAAAATGCTGAAGACAAAAGCGAAAATCCGGGCGTAGCGTATATATGGGCGCATATGGCACCTCCTGATATCGACTGAACCGTCTGGATCCAGCCTTAAAACGAAGTCACCGCATTGGCCGAAAAGGTCACCATGAAAACATACTCCCTGTTGATGACATCGCTGATGCGATCTTTGATCAGATTGGATTCACCCCGCAATCCAATGGCCGGAATAATGCTGCCTCTGAAAAAGCGGCCCAGCTCATACTCCAGGTTGAAGTGATAGGTCGTTGTGCGTTGATCGACATAGTCATCGCTGGTGGACGTCAAATCAAAGGTGCCGCCCAGGCCGTACCTGAACCTGTCGTTCGGCAGCCGCCCCTGGATGTCCAAGGCGAGGGTATACATATCGGTTTGGATGTCCGCAGCATGATCCTTGGTCCGGTTGTAACTCAGATTAGGGGAAATGGCGAGATGCTCACTGTAGTATTGCGGCATGAGCGAGATCAGGGTGTTGGTGGTATCGGCGTTGTTGACGGTTTTATCGTCCATGCGCGCGTAAGTGCCCTGCAGCATGATATTCCACTGATTGTACAGAAAGGAAACCGATGAGGAGAGGGAATCGATGGCATAGTCCACCGGATCCGTCCCGGCGGGCTCCCGGCTGCTTCCCGACCGTTCCAACTGGTAGGACAACGTTATCGGGAAGCGTTCGATTCCGTTATAGGCATAATCGACCATGCCGGTCCGGGACAGGACCACCGGTCGCGACGCGTCGCTGTCAACGTTATCCCTGAATTGGCTGAACAGCAGCGACAGGCCATGTTTTTCGAAGCCGGCCCCGCCGCTGAGTTCGACCCCTTGCCTGTCTTTTTCCAGACCCTGATTGCCGATCACTTCATAGTTGGCGCCGAAGTATTTATAGGCCATCCCGTAAGTATACCGGTCAATGCCACCCTGCACATTCACCCGGTAGGCGGAATCGCTCCGGAAGGCCTGATCATCGGTGGTGTCGTCATCGAACCGGTTGAAATTCGCTTCGACTTCGCTGACCAGCCGCCCTTCAAAGAAGTCGGTGGTCATGAGAAATCCAGCCGTGTTGCTCTCCGCATTGCGATCTATGGCCGAAGTGCCGAAGCTGTCCCCCTGTTCGCCGCCGTGGGTGTAAATCGCCCTCATGCGCAGGCGGTTGTCCAAAAAGTTCAGATCGCCATAAGCCCCGTGAATATGGCGGCTGGTATCCCTGTTGATGCCTGATTCTCCATCATATCCATAGGTTTGGGCACTGTTGACGGAAAAACCGCCGACCTTTAACGTGTTGCCGCCCAGGGAGAGCTGTGCGCCCCTCCGGTTCAGGGACGTCAAGGTGTTGGGGCTCAAGTCGATGAGGGTATCGCCGATTTCAGCATGGGTGGTCACATTGCCGTGGGAATAGTCTGCGGTGACCAGGTAGTCGATCAAATCGACACCCTCCTTTTCCGGCAAAACAGCGGGAATATCTTGTCGGACATACTTGATGTCGGCATTGACAGCAACATCCAAACCACCGTCCTTTAGCTGGGAGAGGGTGTTCAGGTTGGCTTCAAACCGCCGGTCCGGCACCTGCCCGTCCAGATTGTCGGATTTGGCAAACGCATTGTGGGCCAGGACGGTGAGTTGGTTGCGGGAGTAAGCCTTTTCCAGGTGTTTGCTGTGGCGTGTCGAAAACCGGAACTCCTGATAAAGCGATTCACCATCGGCGGTGACGGCGGACACCGCCAGGGTGTGCGGACCGGGCTCGAGCACCTGGATCGGCTTGAAAGTAAAGCCCTCCTGCGTCTTGGTCAGCACTTGACTGATGTCGATACCGTCCAGCATTACCAGCAGGGTCTCCCGGTGAACAGACCGGGTGAACGCCATTACGATGAGGGGTTTTTTGGCAACCACCGCATCCTGAGGATCAGGGGCGACCAGTTGGACAAAATCGCTTGGATCGGCGAGTTGGTCTTGCGCGTGGGAGGGGGACGCAGTCAGTATTAAATAGATAAATGCAGGAACAAGAAAGATCAGAAAAACCCGGTCACCGGACCTCAGCGCAGCCTTCAAACTCTACCTCCAATCCAATGCAGAAGTGCAATCCAGTCGACTTTGAACCCAACTCTGTGCCCGCTGGCGCAGCGGGCTGTGAAGCAATATACAAATCAATGCGTGCCATGAAGACTATAAAAGAGCCGTAGAAAAAACGCAACCAGCGAAACATTTTTCACGGGCCCGTCGGTATCAAGCAGCCTGAAAATCGGCATTTTGTGTATGCCCCTTGACCCCGGGTGCCATTTCATTTATTTTTTAATAACTTACGCAATAACCTCCCGGTCGCTATAGGGAGACGGTTCCGGTGGCACAAGGCCATACCGAACTGCACCCTATGGTGAATTGATGAATTGCATTGAACCTTTTGCAGTGATTTGGCGACATATGAATAAAAAGAGCGATGATGTGCTGCTCCCGCTGCTGACCGCCTGCGCAGCGAAGGATGAGGAGGCGTTCAGAAGACTTTACGATGAAACCCATAAGCGCATATTTTTCTTTGCGCATCGCATCGTTGGAGATCGAGATATGGCTGAAGACGTGGTAGCGGAAACCTATATGGCGGTATGGAAAAGCGCCGGGGCTTTCAAAGGCCGTTCCAAGGTGCTCACCTGGATTTTCGGCATCGCCCGCAATCTTTCCATGAACGCGCTCAAGAAAATAAGGTTTGATGTCTCCATAGACGACTGCCACCAATTGTCCACCGACGGCGGCCTGAACAGCAAGAACCATGACCGAAAAGAAGTTATTTCAAAAGGTCTTCTAAAGGTCTCCGCCAAACACCGGGAAGTGCTGGACCTGGTGTTCTACCAGGGATTTAATTATAACGAGATCGCCGCTATTCTCAACGTGCCCGAGAACACCGTCAAAACCAGGGTGTTCTATGCAAAAAAGGCGCTGCATGAGACTTTGTGCAAGATGGGAGTAGAGCAAAATGACTTATAGCTTGGACGAATTAAAGGGTATGATTCCCATCTACTTGAACGGAAGGCTTACCGCATCCGAAACTGCCGCGTTTGAAGCTGGATTGCGTCAGCACCCCGAACTGGAGGCCGAATTGAAGGACTTCTCTGCCATCAAGGAGAGCTATGATGTGATGGCGGATCCTCCGGACATCGATTCTGAAGCATTGTTTGCGCGCATCCAAAAAGGCATACACGGCGTCACAAAACCCGTGACCGATCACCGGGAAGAAGGACCTTTCAGGCCGTTAATGTCCTTTCTCCGGCGTATCTACCATACACCGTCTTTATCCTGGTCGATGGCGGGGCTGCAGTTTGCCGCATTGCTGCTCGTATTCCTGGTCATCCCCAGGCACGCCGTTTTCAGGACCTATTCATCCACTGCCACTTCCGATACGGACAAAGTGCACCTTAATGTCGTGTTCGATAAGGAGGCAAAGGAGATCGAAATCCGCACGCTGCTGCAAAAATTGGGGGCCGTCATCACCAGCGGCCCCAGCGCCGAAGGGTTGTACGTTTTGACTGTTGAAAAAACCACTGATATCGATGCGCTGCTCACAGTCTTTGCCGAAGCGGCAACTGCGTGGCGCTGAGGTCATGACCATGGAAGCGGGATCTCGATGCTGATGTTCGGACCCAAAATATCCAGGATTGGCTGTTTACTGCTCATCGCTCTCTTATTCTCGACCAGTTGTTTTCAAAACGGATGCTATGCATCCGAAAAGCATTGCAACGATCAAAGCACTGGCGTTCTTTTGGCTTTCCGGGCAATGGCCGGAAATACAAGCCACCCACGATGCGTGGGGGCGTTGACACGACCGGCAGCGTTCAGCGTTGCTGCCCCCGGCAACCGTTTGAACAAAGCGACACCAGCAGCGCCGCCACCAGCCGACAGCGGCGCGTGCGTCCCGTTTTCTCTCTTTCCCCCCTTCGTGCTGGTTGAAGGAAGCATTGGGACGGTTTATCACCAACAGATTCGTTCCTCCGCCAGAGCACCCTCCCTGCAATTCACGGTTGCCAAAGGCCGACTGCCGGACGGTCTTCACCTGGACGGCAGCGGGCGGATCACGGGCACGCCGAAAAGAGCCGGCCAGTACCGGTTTACTGTTCAGGCATGGACGAATTGCCCCACCCATGCAAACCGCAGTGAAAAGACCTATGCCATCACCATACGCGTGCCGACGATTAGCGTGACTTCGAAAACCGTGCCGGAATCGATCCGGGCATCCGCCGGCAGGGATACGGTGCACGCGGTGCGGTATCTCCTCAATAGTACTTCACCAAAGCGCATACAGCTTCATTCATCAGGAGGACAATTTCTCGCCAACGGCAGGATTGTGGGGCGCACGGTGCAGCCGATGACTGTCACCATTAAAGGAAAGGCTGCCTGGATCAGCGAGTTTTTGACCGTTCGCAGCGATGTGATGGCCGCTGCATTGAGGTCGGGATTCCGCGAAATAATCTATCAACGCAGTTTCATCGCCGGTGAGGACGCCGTCAAAGTTCAGACCCGGCTGGACATCACCATCCTTCCGGCCCGGGCGGGACAGGATCATCTCCCCCCGGCCTCCGGAGATCAATCCGGCCGGACCGTTCTGCCCGGCCAGATCGTGGTTACGGCGGAGAACTCCCCCGGCGGCCGACACGCCATCGATCAACTGGCTAAGATCTTTCCGCTCAAGAGAATTGAACTGTTCGAGCTCCGGACGCTGAAAAAGCTGGTCGCGGTCTTTACCACCAAAGCGGATGTTTCGGAGTTGATAGAACAGGTTCGCCAGGTGAAGGGGATCATCAGCGCGCAGCCCAACCAGTTGTTTCAGACCTTTGCCGATCCCCGGGATGATCTGCAGCACATTTACAAACAGTTGAATCTGACGGCACTGCACAAAGATTATCAGGGCAGCGGCACCAAAGTGGCCATTATCGATACCGGCGTGGACATCCACCATCCCGACCTGAAGGAGAGGGTAATCCGACACGCCAACCTGATTCGCAACAATCCCTTTCGGGCCGAAATCCATGGCACGGCCGTGGCCGGTGTGATGGCGGCCAGCATCAACGCTTTCGGAATATCAGGCATCGCTCCAAAAGCGGATCTGTTCGCGCTGCGGGCCTGCTGGCAGACCTCGGAAGCGCATCCCGAAGGCCGCTGCACCAGTGTCTCCGTGTCCAAGGCGCTGGACATGGCCATCGAATCGGAGGTCCAGGTTGTAAACATGAGCTTCGGAACGGCTGCACCGGATCGTCTGATGATGCAATTGCTGGAGATTGGTGCAAAAAAGTCCATTGTTTTTGTCGCCCCTGTGGGCAATCGGTCATCAGCTGCCACGGTTCCCTTTCCCGCATCCCACCCAAAGGTGCTGGCCGTCGGCGGTATGGATGCCAGGGGCGGTTTCTACCCCAACAAAACCCTGGCCGGGTCCGCTGATCTGTGCGCCCCTTCCAGCCATATCTTGACCACGGTTCCGGGAGGCGGCCATAATTTCATGGACGGCACCTCCTTCAGCGCCGCCATTGTGAGCGGTATCCTGGCGGTGGCCAAAGAGAAAAATCGGCACCTGGGCATCGACTCGCTTCCGGATTATGACGGTGATCTTTGCAGATGGCAGGAAGCATTGATGCATCGATCGTTGTGTGAATGCAGCCCGTAGCCGGACCAGCAAGGCGTTTCGGTTTGGGCATGGATGGCGGACGGCGTGGCGTCCAGGTTCTCGTTTCAAAAAAATGAACCTTTGGGAAGTTTAAGGCCACCTACTTCCAAACGGCAACCGCGGTTCCGTTTCAACCAAACGCTCGGAAGCATGAACGACACAAGGTTTCAATGGGTAAATAAAGGAGAAAACACAATGCAGAGACTATTTCAGATGGTAATGGGCATGGCGATGGCCGTTTTGATCCATCAGCTGCCTTCCGCAGCATGGGCAAAGGATACCACCCGGGTGAACCGGCAACCTGCTGCCGCCATCCAGACCCCGGCCAGCAAAGTAAAGGGTTCTGAAGTAGAGAAAAAGTTCAAGCCGGATCTGGTCGTGTCCACCATCAACTTTTCTCCCGGCCAACCGGCAGAAGGCGATGAAATCACCCTTTGGGTATTTGTTAAAAATAAAGGTATCGCTCGGGCCGGCGCCTCGGGCGTGCGGGTCAGAGTGGGGGGCGAAACCAATCCGCCCGTGATCCCTGTTCCGCCCCTTAACCCCTCCCAGCAGTTCAAGTATACCAAAAAGGTGACATTCAACCGGAGCGGTCATTTCATCGTTACCGTCACGGCAGATGCGGGAAGTGAGATTGTGGAATCAAGCGAAGGCAACAACATTAAAAAAACCACCATCAGGGTAAAATCCAAGAAGCCGGATCTGATCATTTCAAAGGCCAATTATTCGCCGGGCAGTCCGGACACCAATTCCGATGTCACCTTCTGGTTGTTTGTAAAAAATATCGGCCTGACCCGTTCCGAACCATCGACTGCAGATATCGATATTTCACCCAAACCCGCTTACAGCGGTTATGCCGGCCAGCAAGTGCCCGCTCTGAACCCCGGACAGGAGTGGCGCTTTTCGAAAAAGTTCATGCTGGCCAAAGCCGGAAACGCTACTGTTACGGTCAAAGCCGATCGAGACCGGAACGTGGATGAGGCCAACGAGCACAACAACCAGAAGAGAATCACCGTGCATGTGAAACAGGGCCCCAAGCCGGACCTGGTGGTGTCCAAGATCAATTTTTCACCGGCCAGGCCCAAACCAGGGGAACAGGTGACGGTCTGGTATTTTGTCAAGAACATCGGTCCGGGAAAATCCATGCCGTGCATCCTGGGGACGACCGATTCAAAGAACTCATACCACATATGGCATGAGGAGCGGGTGCCGGCATTGGATTCCGGCCGGGAGTGGCGCTACCAGGGATTGTTTCTTGCGGCCGCTTCAGGCAACTTCAAAATTAAAGCCGTCATTGATAAAAAGGGCAAAGTCGACGAGAGCAATGAGAACAACAACGAACGTTTAAAGGATATCAAAGTTCAATAGACGCGGACCCGGCAAATGGACAAAATCCATATGGAAGCAATGGATGGACCGGTAAAGCCAGCCTGAGGCGGTGGGTGCTATTGCGATGGTTCAGAACTCCCAATAATGGGCAGGTTTGCACGCGCCACATCGAGCAGCTCTTGAGGCGAAAGTTTGCCGAGCTTCATGGATGCCGTCCGGTCGGCCGGAGACGAGATGTCCCAAATGCGTACTGTATGATCTTCGCTCCCGATGGTCAGAATCTTTGAGCTGTCACCGGGAGCGAATCCGACAACACGGGTCCAACCGGCGTGACCCCGCAGGGTGGCGATCTCGTTGTCGACGCCGCCGCCCAGAACGGGTGTGCTCCAGATGCGAATAGCGTCGGCCGCGGTGACGAGCAGCCGCCCGTCCGGAGAAAATGCCAGCGACGATACCTGATCCGGATGCTGCAATCGTTTGATCTGATATCCCTCCGTGGCATCGAAGACCGTGACGAAACCGTCACCGCCGCCGAGCGCGAGCGTTGAGCTGTCCGCAGAAAAGGCGGCCCCTCGGACATGGGGCATGGCCATGGCACCATCGATGAAGCGCGCCGGATTGGAAAGCGCCCAAAGATAGGGTCGGTATTGGTAGTTGTTGATCAGAAGACGCTTGCCGTCAGGCGAGACCAGCGCGTCATCAACCCACGTTAAGGTCTCTCCAAACTGCTGAATTCTGGATGCCGCCCGCCAGTCCCATACGCTCGCGATGCCGTGCTGTGTGAGGACGACCAGTTCGGTACCGCCGGCAACCAGAAAGGCAGCGCGCACACCGGCATCTGACACCTGGACCGCCTTCTCCAACCGGCCCGTCGTACTGTCCCAGATCCGCACGATTCCTTCTTTATCCGCCGATAGGATCTTCTTCCCGGTGGGAGAGAATCGCACCAGACGCGCGCCTTCCGGATGCCCCTCCAGCCGCTTTCGCAAGCGGCCGGTCGCGCTGTCCCAGAGGAGCGGGGAACCCTTCTCGGGCAGTGTCACTATGGCCGAACCGTCCGGCGAGAACACGCATGTCCGGGCGTCGGAGCCCGGCTCACCAAGCGTGTGGACAACCTGCCCTGAAGCGACGTCCCAGACGCGGGCGGCAGCGTCCCGGCCGCAAGTCAGGATGCGGCGGCCGTCGTGCGAAAAGGACGCCCCGGATACAGCGTTGTTGTGTTCGAGAATAACCAGTGAACGCTGATACGCCAACGCCAGCGTGAGCGCTTCGACCGCTTCGACTGTCGGAGACCGCTCGGCTGCCGCGATGGCCAGCTTGAGCCCGGCAACGGGATTCTTTTCGAGTTCTGTCGCGTTCACCGATGCGGCCGCCAGAGTGCGCGCCCGGGCCATGGCCCGCTGTTCCAATCCGAACCAGGAAATTACGCTGATCCCTGCCAGAAGCAACACCGCCGCGATAGAACCGCCGATGGCCAGACGCCTCCGGCGTTGCCGATCCCGGCGTTTGAGCGCGTCAAATGGCAGACCCACAATGCCGGCCACGAGCCTGAGTTTAGCGTCGTGCCGCCGCTCCGCCCCCTTCCTCAGGTCGCAGGCGAGCGGCTCCTGGCGGAGTGCGGCGGGCAAACAATTCAGATCGGGATCGGTCGATCCAGGATCGCCGCTGACGATGACGCAGAAGACGCGGTCGCTGCGCCCCAGTCGATTGAATGTCTCGATTTCTTCGTTCACCCACTTGGATTGCCTTGCCTGCGGCGAGCAGACGACGATCAGGCTGCGCGAGGCGGCCAGTGCTTCACGGAGACGCGCGCCAAGATCCGACGATCCGGGCAGTTCGTCGCGATCGCGAAAAATCGGAAAGAGTCGGCGCGGGATCTCCTCTCCGTACGCTTCCTGCCCAGGGATGTGCTTGGGAAGCCGATACGACTCCAGCGCCCGGTGCAGCCATGCGGCGCTGGCTTCGTCTTTGTGACTGTAGCTTATAAAAGCCCAGTAGCGGTATTCCGGCGTGCTGTCTGTCATCTACTCGCTGCTCCATGAAAGAGCATTAAGATAAGCACCTGCACTTCTTGCCGCAAGGTATGTCAAACCGATGCTTGTGCGCCAATCGGGTTATGGCCTTGCCTGTTGCGCCGGAAAACCGCATCAGGCGATCATTTTCAAAAGGGCCCGCGAGGTGTACTCGCCCACATCGGCCAGACCGTCCATGGGCATAAAACGGTCGGCGTTGTGGGAGTAAAGGCAGGTGACCGAAGGGGGAAAATCCTCGTCGGCTTCGTAGAAGATATAGCAGAGCGCGATCTTGGGCAGCGGGCGGACCACAATGGCGCTGTCGCCCCCCACCTCTCCAGGGGCAGGCGTCCCTGCCATGGCTTCCAATATCTGTGTCTGGCAACGTAAGATCGAATCCACGGATGAGACGAGGATCTGCTCGGTATGACTGGCAAATGCGCCCACATAGGGCATGCTGTCGGGGAACTCCTTAAAGGCTTTGAAGGGCGTCAGCCGGATGGGCTCGGGGGCCGCGTTCAGGGCATACAGGGAGAGAATGATGCCCAAAGGTCCATCCTGGCGTTCACCGTTGATGACGATGCCGTCGGAAGCGATCCGGCACCGGCCGCCGAAGGCCGCGAAAGAGAGCGATTGGCCGTGAAGGTCCGCCCCCATGGCCCGGCCTCGCTCGGCAAGGTCCTGCGAAAAGAGGGCGGCCAGGTTTTGTTCGATGATCTTCGCGTAGTTGCTCTGTGACATCGGCGGCTCCCTACCCCTCCGTTATTTTACCAATGGCGTCCGAAAGATCGCCGTGGCCGGTTGCCTTCAGGGTGTTGCCCATAGATCGAAGTACTTCGCGGACGATGGCGGTCTTTGGCAAGGGCGACAGCAATTGCACTTCCAGGGTCTTGATGTCGATCACCATCTCCTCCATGCGGTCATAGGGAGCGCTTTGTTGGGAGAGGGCGGTTTTTATCTCCTGAAGGAAGGCGATCACCGCCGTCTTGTTTTCTTCTTCCAGGACCGGGGCATGTCCCAGCGACAACGGCGCGGTTGCGCTCTCACCGGCAAGACCGGACGCCTGGACACGTTCGATCCCCAGAGCGGTAATGCCGATACCCCCTGAAAGGGTTTTGACTTCCACCAGGCCGTCGCCGATCAGATCTTCGGCCAGCTTGCCGGCTTCGGTCTTTTCCATATCAAGTGCGGCGCCCACATCATACATGGAGACTTGAACGTTGACGTCACCGTCGGTGCGCTGATAGAGTTCCGCCAAATAACTTTGGGCTTCCGGGCCGTTTGGATCCATAATGCGATTCCTTCCAAAGGTTAGCAACATCGCTAAGCGAGGGCCAACATAGCATGGATCCACAGTATTGGAAACCGTTGGCACCCAGCAACGAATTAAGCATTGATGGCCGACCGAAATTCCTCTATGGATAACCTTAATACGGACACGGCAATCAGAATTGAATCGGACGATCAGTGGAGACCGTCATGAATGTACTCGTTACGGGCAATTTACCCGACGACATCATATTGCCGCTAAGGGACCGCTTCCATGTCACCGTGCACCAGCAGGATCGCCCCATGGAAAGAGAAGCACTCCTGTCGGCCGTCCGCGGAAAACAAGGCCTGCTGTGCATGATTACCGACCGGATCGACGGCGAACTGCTGGACCGGGCACCGGATCTCAAAATGGTGGCCAATTATGGCGTGGGGTTCAACAATATCGACATCGGTGCGGCCGCTGCCAGAGGCATCCAGGTCTCCAATACACCAGGGGTGCTCACCGATGCCACGGCCGACCTGACCATGGCCTTGATATTGGCGGTGGGCCGCCGCGTGGTGGAAGGCGATGCCTATACGCGGCAGGGCCGCTTTCAATTTTGGGCGCCTTTCCATTTTTTAGGCCATGAGATCACCGGAAAGACGTTGGGCATCATCGGCTTGGGGCGCATCGGCGCGGCAGTGGCCCGCCGGGCGTCGGGGTTTGAAATGCCCGTGTTGTATCACAACCGCACCCGGTTGCCGGCAGAAGAAGAAGCCGCCATCGACGCACGGTATGTCGATCTGGATACCCTGTTCCGGCAATCGGATTTTGTCTCTGTGCATGTGCCGCTCAGCCCTGATACCCGTCATCTGGTGGGCGCGAGGGAACTGGCGGCCATGAAACCCAGCGCCTATCTGATCAACACGGCCAGGGGACCGGTGGTCGATGAGAGCGCTCTGCTGGTGGCATTGAAGGGGAAGCAGATCGCAGGGGCCGGCCTGGACGTCTATGAGCACGAGCCGGCGCTGACCCAAGGACTGGATGCATTGGCCAATGTGACCTTGCTTAACCCCCATTCCGGAAAAGACGATATGAACGAATTTTTCAATGTGATGGATTTGGCCTCGGTATTGGCCCTTAAGAGCGAATTTTCTCCAGTTGAAACCGAGACGGTCGATCTCTCCCGGGCGCTGGATCGCGCACTGGGCGAAGATCTGACGGCACCCAACGATATCCCCGGTTTCGCCCGGGCCACCATGGACGGGTTTGCCGTCCAGGCCGCTTCCACTTTTGGCGCCTCCGAGGGCAGCCCGGCCTATCTCGAGGTGGTGGGCGCCGTACAAATGGGGGCACTGCCCGAGGCGCCCGTCGGTCCTGGCCAGGCCGTGCGGATTGCCACCGGCGGCATGATGCCGCCGGGTGCGGACAGCGTGTTGATGGTGGAACACACCGACACCATCGACGAAACCACCATCGAAGCCCATCGCGGCCTGGCCCCCGGCCAGAATATGGTGGCCGGCGACGAAGATGTGGCCGCCGGAAAGCCGCTGCTTCCCAAGGGGCGTTGCCTGCGGGCCCAGGAGATCGGCCTGCTGGCCGCCAGCGGATGCCCGCAAGTGAATGTATTTCGAAAGCCGCTGGTCGGTATTATCTCCACCGGGGATGAGGTGGTGCCCATGGAAGCGCAACCGGCCCCCGGCCAGATTCGGGATACCAATACCCACACGCTGGCGGCATTGGTCCAAAATACCGGTGCCCTTCCCAAGCTATACGGCATTGTGGGTGACGAATATGACGATTTGCTGGAGACCTGCCGGAAAGCCCTCGATGACTGTGACATGGTGCTGATCTCCGGCGGTAGTTCCGTGGGCATGCGGGATTTGACCTGTCAGGCGCTGGAAGCATTGGATCAGAGCCGGATATTGGTGCATGGTATCTCCATCCGGCCGGGCAAACCCACCATATTGGCCCAATGCGGTAAAAAAGCCTTTTGGGGGCTGCCGGGGCATGTGACGTCCGCCATGGTGGTCTTCATGGTGATCGTACGCCCCTTTCTTTATCGGATCGGCGGACGGACTCCCAAAGCGGTCCCACCGATTACCGCACGATTGAGCCGCAATCTGGCATCGGTTCAAGGCCGGGTCGATTTCGTACGGGTTCGCCTGGAATGTGAAAATGGCAAACAGATCGCCCATCCGATCCTGGGCCAATCCGGTTTGATCCATACCATGGTGGAGGCTGACGGGTTGGTGTCCATCGACATGAACAGCGAGGGGTTGGATCGCGGATCTCAGGTGGAGGTCCTTTTGATCTGAAGACGAATGCCGCCCGCCCGACAGAAAACCTTTCCGGATAAGTGCTTGTTAAGATGCCCCCCGATGCAGTATAATGTCATACATAGCATCCCTGAGCGCTCTTTCCCGTAAACTGTGCGCATCTGCATCGACACATCATTCTAATCCTTACAAATTGGTTGTCCTTAAATCCAAAGGAGGATGTCATGAATTTGCTGCGTTTCATGGCTTGGATCATCGGGATCGGCATGCATATCGTTCTGATAGGGCGGGTCTACGCAATAGAACCCAAACCGGAACCCATCGTTGTCGGGGTATTGGAGAATCGCACTTATGCCTTTGCGGAAATGATGCGAGGATCGTTCAACCTGGCATTGAAAAAGATCAACGACCGGGGCGGCATAAATGGCCGGCCCGTCAAACTGGTGTTCGCCGATGACGGCGGTGAAAAAGAGAAGGGGATTGAAGCCGTAAATGAATTGGTCCGTATAGGCAAAGCAGTGATGCTGGTCGGCGGGTATTCGAGCAGCAATACCCTGTTCATGGCCCAGACCGCGGAACGGCTCGATATTCCTTTTCTGGTTTGCACCGCAGCGGACGACCGCATCTCCCAACGGAAAAAAATTAACATCTTCCGGCTGAATCCGCCTGCGGCCGAGTATACCTTGGGACTTGAACATTTGATCAACCAGGGGATAAAACCCGCTTCGATGGCCATCGTTTATGAAAACAGTCCGTACGGGACAAGCGGTGCGCTTCGGATGATGTATTTCTGCAGGGAGAGCGAAATTGAAGTAACCGCCATCATCCCCTACCACAAAGAACGGGCCGGCGCCGACTATTTTCAACGCATCATCCGACGATTGGCCGCAAAGCCTCCGGATATGATCTATATGGTGTCCTACATGCGGGACGGCGTGGAACTGGTCAAGCAGATTCACAAAGCCGGCCTGACGTCGCTCCTCAGCGGAGGGGCCGGCGGATTCACCCATCCCGATTTTATTCAAAAGGCGGGGAAGGGGGCGCAGCATTTTCTTACCGCCACCCTCTGGACGGCCGAGCAGCAGGATATGCTGGCAAAGATGTATGCGGATCTCTATCGCAGCAAATTCGGGCAGACACCGGATTATCACGGCGCCGAAGCATATTCGGCGATGATGGTGGTTGGGGATGTTCTGAGGCGCACGCGATCCTCTAAACCCAAAGATCTTCGCGACGCCCTCCTGCAAACCGATCTGTTGACACCATTCGGAAAGATCGCATTCGAATCCTATGGTAAGTATGAGCGCCAGAATCGGGAAATGACGTTGGTCTTACAAGCCATCGGAGGTCGCTATCACTGCGTATGGCCAAAGGAGGTGGCGCTGTCCGAACCCATCCTGCCGTCGAAGTAGCATGCATGCCCATCGGGAAATACAGATCTTCTCTCTGGAAACCGAAGGATGATCGCCGATATAGATGGGGGTGCCCTCGTCACCCCGCACCGAAGCACATGGGCAGACCATGACGCGTTTGCCCAGATAGACGCTGCCGATCACCGATGCCAATGGATGGACATAGGCCGTGGGATTGACCTCCGGTTATTCCAGGCGCTTGGTGAAGCTTGTTTTCACATTGGGCATGGCGTTTGTATATTTCCCGTCTACTTTGGCCAGGGCAGAGCGTGGCGCCAATTTACCGAAAACCAGGCCTAAGCCTGTTACAGCAAGGATTTTCCCTATAAATTTTCTTCTTTTATTCTCCTTTGGATCATTTTGCGGATAGTCGGTGTTTGCAATCATTTACACCTTTCTTATCATTCAATAAAAACTTTTCGTCCGAAACAATAAAGGCATTGGTCACCGGTTGTCCAAAGTATTTCGTACAACAGTAGCGATATCGCGCCTTAGAATGGGTTTGTAAATGATATCGCTCAGTCCGTGCTGCTTGATCGTGGCTTCACCCATTTCAAGACTGAAGCCCGTACATATAACAATTGGAAAACCCGGCCTTATCTTGAGAATCTTTTCAGCCAAGTCCAGTCCGGACATCTTGGGCATGGCCATATCGGTGACCACCAAGTCAAAATCGTCTGAGTTGTTTTTGAAGACCTCTATCGCCTCTACAGGGCTGGTGCTTGTGACGACATGGTATCCTAATGATTCGAGCATTGCGCCTACGATATCTGCAATCATGTTTTCGTCGTCGACAAACAGGATGGACTCACGGCCGGTGGGAATCGGCACGCTAAAATCAGGAGCATGCGCCTGGGCGGATTCATGCGCAGGGATCAGGACTTCAAAAGTGCTTCCCTCTCCCAATCGACTGTTCGCGTAAATGAAGCCGCCGTAGCTTTTGACAATGCCATGGATGACCGAAAGCCCCATACCGGTACCCTCTCCAATTCCTTTGGTGGTGAAGAAGGGGTCAAATATCCTATGGAGGTGCTTCGCATCAATGCCGTGGCCCTGATCTGTCACTGTCAATAGAATGTATTCGCCCGGCTTGGCATCCGGATAACGCTGGCGCGGGTTTTCGGTATCAATGATGATATCGGTTAAGCTCAACTGGAGAAGTCCGCCTTTCTCCCGCATGGCATGAGCGGCATTGGTGCAAAGATTCATCACGATCTGATGAATCTGGGTGCTATCCGCCAGTGCGTGGGATTTTGATAGAATATCGGAGCGAATTTCGATAGAGGCCGGCACGGATGCCCTGATCAGCTTGAGGGCCTCTTTAACCGGATAGGAGATGCGTATCGGCCTGAGTTCCTGAACTGTTTCCCGGCTGAACATCAGAATCTGGTTGATCAGCTCCTTGGCCCGTCCGCCGGCCTCCATTACCTGCCCCAAATAATAGGAGATCTGCGAATCCTGTTCAGCAAGAGATTGGGATAATTCCGTATACCCGACGATGGCAGACAGGATATTGTTGAAGTCATGGGCGATACCTCCGGCCAATTGCCCTATGGCTTCCATCTTCTGGACTTGACGCAGTTGCTCTTCGAGCGTTTTCCGCTTGGTGATATCCTCTTTGACGGCCACATAATGGGTGATATTGTCGTGTGCATCTCTGACCGGGGCGATGGTGGCCTGCTCCCAGAACAACTCGCCGTTCTTTTTACGATTCTTGAGCTGTCCCTGCCAAACACCGCCCGAGCTGATGGTTTCCCAAAGCTGGCGATACGTCTCGATCGGTGTTTCTCCGGATTTAATGATGCTAGGATTCTGTCCCAGGGCCTCGATATAAGTATAGCCCGTAATCTGTGTAAATTTGGCATTGACGAACTCAATTTTGCCTGAAACATCCGTGATGACGATGGACACAGGGCTTTGTTCGATGGCCAGGGAGAGCTTGCGAATGGATGCCTCAGCTTTCTTGCGTTCGGTGATGTCCACCAGCACGGAGATATTGCCGCTGATATGATCGTCCGCATCGCGCAGGGGCGAGGCATAGATACTGTAATCGATGGGGGTCCCGTCGCGCCGTTGCCGGCGAACCTCCACGTCTTTCAGGTTCATTCCCTTGCGGAGCTGCCTCTGAAACCCCCTGAACTCCTCTTGTTTATCCTTTGGCACCGTGGAAAAGGGACGGCCCATCGCCTCTTGCGCGCTCCAGCCGAGCATCTTTTCGGCGGCCGGATTCCAGACCGAGTGCACGCACCCGTCCAGATCCAAACCGATGATGGCCACCGGTGCCGCTTCGATAATCGCTCGAAGCATCTCGTTGGTCTGCTGAATGACTTGTTGTTCCTGCAGACGCTCCGTGACATCGTCGACCATCTCGATTGCGGCAATAACCTCGCCATCGGTATTGAAAAGGGGGCTCGAAACGATGCGGTAATTGCGGATTGCACCGTCCTGCGGCGTCTGTGTCGTGGCGTCGTGAACCAAACCATCGGCCAAGGTCTTGCAGGTGGGGCAATAGTCGCATATTTCCTGCCGAGCCGGCCTGTTAAAGACCTTATAACAAATGGGGTGTTTCCCCAGATCGACACCAGGGAACCACTTGCTCATCCGCCGGTTCATTTCGAGTATCTCCATCTCGGGACTGATCAGAGCAACGCCGACGCCGATGTATTCCAAGATACTGCGCATCTTATTTTCACTCTCTGCCAAAGCTCTTTCGGCCTGCCGGCGCTGCCTGCGATTGCGGGCCTCGCTTAGCGCCCTTTCGACAGCCGAGGGCAGACGCGACAGATTATGCTTGAGCACATAATCCGTGGCCCCCTGGATCAACCCTTCAATGGCCGCCTCCTCCCCCATGGTGCCGGAGACAAAGATGAACGGAACATCCGGTCGCAATTCTTTTGCGAGCATCAGAGCAGACATGCCGTCATACATGGGCAGTTTGAAATCCGCCAGGATTATGTCCCACTTGTTTTTTTGCAAGGCGAGCTCGTATTCATCCCGTGTCCGGACCAGGTCGAGTTGGAATGAAAGGTCTGCTTCATCCACCTTTGCCCGAATCAGTTCTGCATCGGCCGGATCATCTTCCAGGTGCAGAATGTGAATCGTTGTATCCATTTGTTGCCATTCCTTTCACAAATCAAGGCACATTCTATCCGCCGTTCCTCCGCGACGTCCGGCGATGGCGGATGGATCAGTGCGCGGGACACACCGGTTTGTTTATGGCATCCACCAGAATCGTGAAGCGAACGGGTATACTTGCATAAGCGTCGGCTTCGATCCGGCCTTCTCCCATGAAAGGGTGAAATTCAAAACATTGGAAACCAGGTTATCCTGAACTATCCGCAATATGCTACCATCGCCGCTGATCACATCTTAGCTGCTGATGTCCCGTTCGATGTTTCTGGCGGCGGTGATCATTGATTCTTGTCTTTTTGGGGTCTGAGTTTGAAAATTGGTGAAGCCTAATACTGCCCCATTCCGCCTGTAATCATAGAAAAGGGAACATTACAGGACAAATCGGGCTGCATTTCCTTAACGCAGTCAGGATGAAGAGGGGGAATTGATCTTTCCGGCCGGATGGATTTCTATCGCAAAATCTGAATGCTATATCACCAGTGATACAACAGAGCCAAATCGCGTTGCGCACTCACCACATATACGGAGCGAATAGCACGTATGTCTATCAATCGATCTGCGTTATCGATACAAAATATAGAACCTATCTCAAAAAACGGATTTTGGTCCAAGGTGTAGGCGGGGTCGAGTTTACACCGCAGGCATACTGTAGTATGTCGAGGATTTGGAACCCGGCACCAACACCCAGATTGGGCCAAAAGACTTTTTTGAGACAGGTTCTAATATATCATACCGACTCCCAACAATAAAGATAAGAACCTGGCTTTTCAGGTCTCTGTTCGCCAAGTTATGGTGAAAATCCTAATATGAGATTGCATCGGCGACGATTTCGATGGGGTGGCGGGCCTTGCGGCGGGTGCCGTCCTTGATCTGGGTCCGGCAGGAGGTGCCGGCTGCTGCGATGATGGTTTCCACCGCGGCGGCGCGCACGACGGGAAAGAGCGCCAGCTCCCCGATGGCCATGGAGATGTCGTAGTGCTCTTTCTCGTAGCCGAATGCGCCGGCCATGCCGCAGCAGCCGCTGTCAATGGCCTCGACGGTTGCATTGGGTACAAGCCGCAGCATCGCCAAAACCTTGTCGGCCGTTCCCAGCGCCTTCTGGTAGCAGTGGGTGTGGACTTTGATGGTGGCAGGCGGACGGGCCGGGTCGAAAGGCAGGTCCAGTTCCCCCCTGGCTGCCAGATCGGTGATGAACTCTTCGAAGAAGAAAGCCTGCACGGCCACCCGATCGGCCGTTTCGCCCTTGACCAGACTCGGGTATTCGTCGCGGAAACACGCGATGCAGCTCGGTTCCACGCCGATGATCGGCACGCCTTGTTCGGCGACCTCCCGCAGCCGATGGAGATTGTGGCGGGCATTGGCCCGGGCCTGTTTCAGCATTCCCTTGGAGATGAGGGGGCGGCCGCAGCATCGCCGTCCCTTGATCAGCTTGACCCGGAAACCGGCCGCCTCCAGGACCTTCACGGCGGCCACGCCGATACCGGGTTCGTGAAAAGAGAGGTGGCAGTCGTCCCAAAGCACGATCTCTCCCCTGGGCGCAGCCTCGGGGGGAATGTGCCGGCGGAACCACTGTTGAAACGACTCGGCGGCCAGCAGCGGCAGTTCGCGGCGCCGGTCGATCTTCACGGTCCGATGGAGCAGGTTGCGGAAGGCGCTGCTGCGGAAGATCCGGTTGGCCAGGTGCGGCGCCCTGCCGGCCACCGCATCCGCCAGGGCCAGGTGGCCGAACATGCGGCTGCGCAGGGGAGTGCCGTGCCGCTCCTGGTAATGGGCCAGAAACTCGTATTTGAGCTTGGCCATGTCCACTTTGGAACCGCATTCGTTGCGGCAGGCCTTGCACTCCAGGCACAATTCCAGCGCCTTGTAGACGGCCTCGTCGGCGAGGCCGGCCGGCCCCAGTTCACCCGTTATCGCCGCCCGAAGGATGTTGGCCCGTCCCCGGGTGGTATCCAGTTCATCTTTGGTGACCCGGTAGGAGGGGCACATGGTCCCGGCCACCTGGGAGCGGCAGACGCCCATGCCGTTGCACATCTCCACCAGTCCGGCGTAACCGCCGAAATCGTTGAAATCCAGATGGGTTTTCGCAGGCGCCAGCGGGGTCCGGTAGCCCGGGTGGTAGCGCAGCCAGCCGGTATTCCAGGGTTCGATGGGATCGACCACCTTGTGGGGATTGAGGCGGTTCTCCGGATCGAAGGCCGCTTTCACCGACCGGAAGGCCTGATGCAGGCGGGGGCCGTAGAGATGCTCGTTGAAGTAGCTGCGCGCCAGCCCCTCGCCATGCTCGCCGGTGGTAGTGCCGTCGTGGGCGATGGCGATCGCCATGATCTCCTTGGAGAGCAACTCCAGCAGGCGCAGTCCCGCATGGGTTTTCAAATTGACATCCAACCCCATGTGCAGGCATCCGGCCGATGCGTGGGCGTCGAAATTGATGTCGATGCCGTGCCTGCGGCCCGCCGCCACCACATCCCGGGTATAACCGGTCAATCGATCCACGGGAACCGTGGCGTCGTCGATGATCCAGATCGGCTTGTCGTCACCGGGTTTGCTCAGCAGGAGCCCGAACACCGCTTTGCGGATCTGCCACACATTGTCGACCTGTTCAGGCGTGACGCAGTGGATGATCGGTTCTCCGCAATGGCTCCTGCCCAGCCAGGTTTTGAAGGCCTCGATCCGGTGGGCCAGCTCTTTTTGCGCCATTTCGGCGAACTCTACAATCAGAACGGCGCCGGGATTCCCCTGGACGAACCGGCGCAGCCGGGGACGAAAGGCCGGGTGCCCGTCGGCCAGCATGATGGAGGGCGCGGTCATCAGTTCGACGGCGGCCGGCTGATGCTCCAGAATGGCCGGCACCATCTCCAGCGCCTGATCGACCTGGGAAAAGTGGAGGATCATAAGGTTCACCGCCGCCGGGCGTGGAACCAGCCGCAGTTTGAGGGCGGTGATGACGGCCAGGGTCCCTTCGCTGCCGGCGATGAGCGGGGCCAGATTGAAAGTGGACCCGCCGTCGCGGGCCGCCAACAATCGATTGAGCCCATAACCGGCGACGTTGCGCCAGGTCCCGGGGTAGCCTTTGCGGATCTCTTCCGCATGGGCGTCGATCAGTGCGGGGATCTCCCGGTAGAGCCCGCCCTCGAGGGAGTTTTTCCGGGAGAGCGCCTCCATAGTCGCGGTCTCCTTGCCATCCAACAGGACTTTGCTGCCGTCGGAGAGCACCACCTCCATCTCGAGGATGTGGTCGGCCATCATACCGTATCGAAAGGAGTGGGAGCCGGTGGAGTTGTTGCCCGCCATCCCCCCCATGGTGGCCACGCTGCCGGACGACGGATCCGGGCCCACCATGAGGTTATGGGAGGCAAGGGCGGCATTGAGAACATCCAGCACGACGCCGGATTCCACGCGCACCCATTGTTCTTCGGGATTGATCTCCAGGATCCGGTTCAGGTATTTGGAGTGATCGAGGACCAGGCCGGTTCCCACCGTCTGGCCGGAGAGGTTGGAGCCGCCTCCCCGGGGTATCGTCGCCGTTTGATGGCGCGCTGAGATCTCCATGGCGGCGCGGATATCGTCCACCTCCCTGGGGATCACCACCCCCACGGGAAGCTTGCAATAATCAGAGGCGTCCGTGCTGTACAGACGGCGGGTGAGGTGATCGAAGCGCACTTCACCGCGTATGGCCGCGCTGAGGTCGTGAACCAGCGCTTGGGTGGCTTGATCCGTTTTTATTGCCATTGGTGCTTTTCTCTCTCTGCGTTAGCAATACTTGCGCTTTTTAACGGCTTTGGGACGATTCAATTTCCTTCCACCCTCGGCAGGATGACGCCGCCCGAAGGAACGATGTTGACCGTGGGCTTGTCGCGTTCGCCTGCGATCATGGCGATGGCGGCCGCCACGTCCGGGGCGTGTCGAAATCCCAGCCGGGCCACCTGATCGGCCGGAATATCCCCGGTAATCAGGACCACGTCGAAATCATGGAGCGCCAGCATGGCCATGGCCATGGACATGTTGAGTTCGGGCGGGGCATCGGCGAGGATGCACCGATTACGGGCGAAGTGGTCCAGCACCGCCCCGCGCAGATCGTCGCCGAATCGGGCCCGGAACCTTTCACAGCCGGCAAAGTAGAATTCGGGCAGGGGAATGGTGCAATCGGCCCGCAGAAGGATCGATCCGCCCTTGCGGGTGATCCGCTCGGCCGGGGCCAGGGGTTTCACGATCTGGGGGCCTTCGGTGTAGGGAAAGGCCGAGATCAGGGTCACATCGGCCGGCGCCGGAAAACGCCGGGAAACGATCCGCCGGCAGATCTCGATTCCGGCCAGGTGGGCTTCCACCGGGTCGCCGCACACCAGGTCGTGAAGGCTGTCGGTGTGATCTAGGACGCTGTTGATGATGAAATCCAGCCCTCCGGCCCGGGCCAATTCGATCACTTCCCGGTAAAAGGGGTTGTCGGCCACATTGCCGAGATAGGCCTGCCCGCGGAAGCTGTGGCGCAGATGGTGTTCGACGATGGCGTCGAAATTGGCCACCCCTGGAAAGAGTATCTTGCCGCCGCCGCCGAATCCGTTCAAAGGGTGGGGAAAGATGGAGCCGATACCGATCCGGAAATCGGCCTCGTGGACCCGGCGGTTGATCTTCACCCGGGACCCGCTTTCCAGCCGGCCCACCGGCGCCAGGTCGTCGCCGTGGCAATCGTGGTTGATGAATTCATAGGCTGAAACCGTCTCCTTGCCGAATACCGCTTCCAGCTCCGGCCGGGACAACGGCCGGTGGGTCCCCAGGGCGATGACGATGCAGATGTTTTGACGGGGTATGCCGATCCCGGCCAGGCGGTTCAGCAGCACCTTCAGGATCGTTTGTTTGGGCGACGTTCGTGTCAGGTCTTCGATCAGGATAGAGACCGTCTGCGCAGCCGTCAACCGGCGTTCGAGGGGCAAGGTGCCAATAGGATTCCGCAGCGCCTCGATCGCCAGGACCTCAGCGGCGCCCCGCGGCGCGGAGGGACCGAAGTCGGCGATGGTCAACACCTTCCAATCCGAAGGCAGTGAGAAGTTCAGCTTCCGGTTCGTCGATTGAAGAAAAGCCTTTTGCATGGTCATAAACCTTGTTGACGTATGTCCGCCAATCGCTTGGGTCAAGTGGTTAAGCTTACATAGCACGACTTTGCCAACTATTTTATGGAACTACAAGGGTTACTTTCTGCAACGTGCTGTATTGACATTGAGATTGACACACAAATATCGGTTTGACATACTCTCGGACACAAAAACAAGTTCCTGTTTCCATCTTTCTTACCGCAGCGTAAAGTACGGTAACCACTTGAGAGGAGGGCCGTGATGAGGAAGAAAATGCTTCAGACCAGAAAAAGTGGATTTGTATTAATTTGCGTTCTCACCATGATGTGTCTTGCGGCAGCGCTTATGATGGTGCCCGGGCACGCCTTGGCCCGGAACATCAAGGTGGGCATCATCGATTGCTATTCCGGTCCACCGGCCGTGTACGGCAAGGACGCGCTCAACGGTTT
>JARRKU010000001.1:0-148470 GCA_037387725.1 Desulfobacteraceae bacterium | reverse complement strand
GCCTTAAGAACGTAAAGACGAGGATTATTTATCAAATAATCGCTACATTTCAACTGTAAGCCATTAGATTTATTCTTACGGAGCTTCATAGACTTTACTTAGCCATATTAAGGCCGAACTAGATTATTATCCTGACTTTTTTCCGTATAGCACCGATATTGGGGCGAAATGCGGAAAAAATTCAGTATTTTTCTGCCAATATCCCAATATCCGAGAAAAAATTCCGTATATTACGGATATTGACGGTCAAACGCGGAACTTATTTTATAATCGACCTTATACCTGGCAATATGTAAATATATATGTAAATATATTTATGTGCGTGACCAATTGGGGATCTGGTTCCATTTTTATAACAGATCATTTCGTACATCAAACAAAAAACCGGATGACATCTGTTTCCGATTATTTCGCCTGCCACACGTTGAACCATGTCTGTCTTTCAGATCCCGACCCCGACGCCGAGAACACGGTGAATCGGTGTCGGAATCGCGATCGCGGTCGATGCTTTGTTCCTGAAGGGTTGGTCCGTTAGAATGGCTGCATTGCGGAAAGGAACATTGACATTTTGCCCAATTTCCGTAATGGATACGATTTGTGCCCGCCGGTTGCGGCGTCTGGTCCTGCAGGACGGCGGCCTGGCGGCATGGAGTTGTAAATGTTCAAAAATACGGTATGATAGCTTATGACAGTGAACCGACAAATAGCGCTGGCTGTTTTAAGGAGAGAGCATGACCACCAACCCCACCCAACCCATTGATTTAAGTACCAAGCGGGCGGCTGTTTCGACCTGCAACCTTCTGTCCCAAGTGGGCAACACCCCCATGGTGGAACTCCAGCGGGTCAGGCCCAACAAAGGCGCCAGGATTCTGGCCAAACTGGAAGGCTCCAACCCCGGTGGTTCGGTCAAGGACCGTCCGGCGTTGTGGATGATCGAAGCGGCTGAGAAAGAGGGCATTCTCACGCCGGGCAAGATCATTCTGGAACCGACCTCGGGCAACACGGGCATCGGCCTGGCCATGGTGGGGGCGTTCAAAGGCTATCGCGTCAAGCTGGCCCTTCCCGGCTGCGTGAGCACCGAACGGCGCCAGACCCTGCTGGCCTTTGGCGTCGAACTGGTCATCACCCCGCACAACGAAAAAACGGACGGGGCCATTCGCAGGGCCCATCAGATCATGGAGGAGAATCCGGACCGCTATTTCATGCCCAATCAGTTTGCCAACCCGGGAAACTGGAAAGCCCACTATGAGACGACGGCGGTGGAAATCATCGAACAGACCGGTGGTGAGATATCGGCCTTTGTCGCCGGTTTGGGCACTTCGGGCACCCTGATGGGCACATCGCGCCGTCTTAAAGAACATAATCCCGACATCAAAATCGTGGCGGCAGAGCCGACAGAGGGCCACGCCATCCAGGGTCTCAAGAGCCTGAAGGAAGCGATTGTCCCGGATATCTACGATGCCCGGCATATTGACCACACGGTCATCGTGGAAGACCGCCCGGCGTTTGCCACCACCCAGCGCCTGGCCATGGAAGAGGGGCTGTTCTGCGGCATGAGCAGCGGCGCTGCCGTGTGGGCGGCCATTAAGGTTGCCGAAGAGCTGTCTCCTTCGGAGACGGTGGTCACCCTGCTGCCCGATCGCGGCGACCGGTATCTTTCCACTAATCTTTTCAGGTCGGTGTGCGCGGACTGCCCGCCTTAGGAGGGGTTTACTGCCTTTCCTTGAAATCGGCAACGGCAGGGACGAGAAATCGCCTTTATTATCTTTTTTTGTTCTATCGATCTTAATTGAGTCTGTCATTTGGGCGGGTGCGGAGCCCTGCCCGACGAAGACCATTGATCATCCATCGGCACAGCCGGCAGTTCGCAGGGCCGGTATCGGTGCCGGCCGGATTCGCTGATTCGCGTTGTGTTGCGAATCCTGTGTGCGGCTGAATGCCTTTTCTATGCGCAGGCGCGGCTGTCGTTTTTGTTGAGGAGCGCCAGGTCTTTGTCGAAGGCGTAAAGGAGATGAAAGGTCGCTCCGACTGCGCTGTAGAATATGCCGAAGCGGCGCGATGAGGCCATCAGGTGAATGCCGTTGCCGGCCGTGTGGTAGTAGACTTTCTTCTTCAGGTAGCTTTGGTATACCCTGTCCACATTAAAACCTTTTCCTGAATCTTCCACGCGGACCAGCAGACCACGCTCGCCGCGATATACTTCTACGGTAATGATTTTGCGGGGGTCCTTTCCATGGCCGTGGCTGAAGGCGTTGGACAATGCTTCGCACAGGATCCCCTTTTCCCCGATCAAATCATACCGATAGGGTTTCAACCAGGGGGAGAGAAACCCGGCGATATCCCGTTCGTATTGATAGAGCCAATCATACCCGGGCCGGTAGGTGGAGTTGACGCATTCGGGAAATTCGGCCGGCACCACCCTGTCGCGCCGAATCAGCCGGGGCGATTGGATGAAGTCCTGTGCTTGCTGAAAATTAATCGATAACAACATGGAGGTATCGTTACCTTTTCATGCGGTCGCCAGGCAGTCCGTTATGACCGGCCTGGTAGCAACCACTGCATAGGGCGGCCGCCAGTTCCTTTTCGTCGCGCGGCAAATGGTTAAAGGCTGTAAAGGCTTTGCCGACGTGGTCCAGCACATGGGCGTCGCTGCCGCCCACCATACCGCATTTCAGATCCCGGGCATATGCCTTGGCCGCTTCCGTCTGCTCCCCGTATGTCGCCGTGCTGACGACCTCGACGGCATGGAGCCCGTCGGGGAATTTGTTCGATTCGAGCGGCTGCACAATCTGCCGGTACTCGAGCTGTGGATGGGCCCAGATAACGGCGGCGTTTTGGTCTCTGGCTGCGCGCAGAATGCGTTCGGCGGAGACGCCCGGTTTGAGATCCCCTATGGCATCCATCCCGATGACGAGAAAGTGGCCGTTGCGGCTGCTGATTTCAACCCCTCTGAAAATACGCGATCCGTTCAGACCCTGGTTCAATTCTGCGATCTCTTCCGACGACCAGAGATGGTCATGCTCGGTAATCACCACCCCGTGCAGACCGCGCTCGGCCATCACCGCCGGCAACTGCTCAGGGTCGAGCAGTTCCGCACAAGGTGAATAACGACGCGTGTGCACATGCAGATCCACGCGCCATTGCATGGATGATGCGCTGTTTCTCGTCATGGAATTGCCTCTTTCGACAGCAAACGCTTTTACCCCGTTGCTGCGTATTTTTTTGGCAACAATAGGGTTTATTTTCTTCGAGCGCCGTCCCGGCAGTGCCATGGCCCCTTGCGTCGGGGTCACCATGACAGCAGCCGGGATGACCTGTTTACATTTGCGCACCCAAAATAGCCGCTCATGGGACGATTACCTGAAGAATTCGGCAATTTCCTGAATGGCTGAAGAAATCTTCATTTTTCCCATGGCCACGTTGCCCTCTCTATCCAGAATCAGGACCATGTGCACATGGGCGCGACCGGAGGCTGTTGCGGCGAAATCCGTGGCTTCATTGAGGCATCGGCAAATCACGTGGGACTTGGGGGCTTCCACATGCACCAGCTGCCCTCTGCCCACATTCATTACTTCGGTGGTCTTCTGGGCCTTGAGCAGCACGTCATTGGCCAGGGCGCCCATTTCCGCCAGGTTGGAACCGTTGACGTTGCATTCCGCCACCATTTCACCGTTGGGAGAGAAGGCTCCCACGGCTTGAAAACCATCAATTACTTTGAATTTCTCCAGTACTTCGTTAATGTCCGCCATTTTAAGTTCTCCTTTCATAGGCTCATCATTATTATGATTAGGGGCTGAAGGGGCCGCCGCTTCCTCAGCGCCGGCCCCATTAACCTCTTGGGGTGGCAATTCCTCGGCCGAACCGGCCTCCTGCTGTTCATCCTTCAGCCGCGCCCCTTCCATGATCAGGGACATCAGATTCTTTTTAATGCGCTTTTTAAGCTTTTTGGACGGCAGGTTGCGAAAGCTGATTTTGACATCATCCATGGTCAGCATGGCGATGGCCGCATCTTCTCCCTTGGCGTCGCCGAAAACGGCATCACACAGGTCGCCTTTGTTGAAGTAAAGCAGGCCCTGACCTCGAGGCGCCATGATCTCCATCAGGCAGGTGTTCTGCTCCATTTCGATCAACTGGAGAAAGCTGGGCAATGAGATGCCGGTCAGTGTTCCGCCGGTGAAGTCCTGTTCCAGCAGGCTGATGATCAACTGGGTCAATTCTTCAAAATCCACCGGCTTTTCCAGCATGCGGATCATGCCGGTCTGGCTCAGGCGGGTCTCGATCTCCGGCGTTCCGAAAGCCGTCATCACGATGGCGGGAACCTGCGGGTATTCGTTCTTGATGTAGCCCAGCAGCTCGAAGCCGTCCATTTCCGGCATCTTCAGATCGGTCACCACCAGGCTGATCGGCATGGTCTCCAGCACTTTGACCGCTTCTTTCCCATTGCGGGCGGTGACCACTTCGAACTGATCTTTGTATCCATCGAATCCTGCCTGTATGGTCAACAGCAAGGACTCTTCATCATCGACGATCAAGACATATTTCATGGTCTGCTCTCCAATTCGGTATCGATCTGTCTATAGAGCAATTGACGTACCAACCGGCCCATTTTTATATAACCGGCCTGAATTCCATCATTTTTCAATGATCGACGAAAATCGCCGGCCATGAACCGACTCGATATGGGTGATCTATTTTGGGACAGTGACCGATTTTGGATAGGGCCTATCTACAAAACGGATTTTGGTCCAAGGTGTAGGCGGGGCCGGGTTTACACCGCAGGCATACTGCAGTATGTCGAGGATTTGGAACCCGGCACCAACACCCAGATTGGACCAAAAGACTTTTGTAGATCGGTCCTAGTTGATGTACAGGGCTTTGATCTTCCGCATCAGGGTGGAACGCGAAATCCCCAAGGCTTTGGCTGTACGGGTATGATTGCCGTCCAGCCGGCCCAGGGTCCGGCGGATGTGGTCGTCTTCCATCTCCTTGAGCGTCATGATGGGGGCAGCGTCCTGCGGAGGAGCGGGCCTCGGATCAGGGGCGTTGGAAGTCCCCAGCAAGGCGGAGGGATGGATGCAACGGCCCTGGCGAAGGAGAATCGCCCGTTCGATGATATTGCGCAGTTCACGTACGTTGCCCGGCCAGGCGTAGGCGCTCATGGCCCGGAGTTCATCCTCATCCAAGCGGATATCGTGGTCCGGAGCGATTTGGGTGATGAAATAGCGGCTCAGATCCGGCAGGTCTGCCAGCCGCTCCCTGAGGGGCGGCACATGGACGCGGACAACGCTGAGGCGGTAAAAAAGGTCTTCGCGGAAATCGCCCGCCTGGATCGCGGCTTCCAGGTCGGCATTGGTGGCGGCCACCACCCGCACATGGGCCGGTTTGAAGCGCTGGCCCCCCAGCCGCTTGACCTGATGGTCGTCCAGTACCCCCAGCAGCTTTGACTGCAGGTGTCGCGGAATTTCACCAATCTCATCGAGAAAGAGGGTGCCCCCTGCGGCCATTTCAAATATGCCTTTGGTTGTGGCGGCCGCTCCGGTAAAGGCCCCCTTTTCATAGCCGAATAGCTCGGCTTCCATCAGATTTTCCGGAATGGCGGCGCAGTTGACCCCGATGAAGGCGCGCCCTGAATTCTGACCGCCATAGTGGATGGCCTTGGCCACCAGGGTTTTTCCCGTGCCGGTTTCCCCGGTAATCAACACGGCGGCCCGGTTGTTGGCAGCCAGGTCGACCATGTGCTGGACGCTTTCCAGCCCTTTTTCGTGGCCCACCAGATGAACACGCTCCCCCTCCTGGCGGCTTTTGTAGCGCTGGACCTGTTCGACCTGCTCAAGCTCGATGGTTCGCAGGGCCTGGGTTACGGCCAGGCGCAGCTCCCCCATCTCAAAGGGTTTGGAGAGGTAATCATGGGCGCCCACTTTGATGGCCTCAACAGCGTTTTCGAAGCTGGGATAGGCGGTGATGAAGATGACCTTTGCGCGATCCTGGCAGCTCAATATGGGGGCGCAGTACGCCATACCGCGGGCATCGGGCAGCTTTTGATCGAGCAGCACGATATCGAAGCTGGTGGTTTCGCAAAGGTTTAAGCCTTGGGCGGCCGTATGGGCAGCGGTCACCGCCACATTGAGATCGGCCATGGCCTCGCGCACGGCATCGCACAGCAGCCGGTCGTCATCTATGATCAGCAGTTTATGGGTGATGTCAGTCGTCATTGCTTCTCCCGGCCGGCAAGGACATGGTCACCGTGGTGCCCCACCCCTGGCTCGATTCGATGCGGATGGTGCTGTTCATCTTGGCCAGCATTTTTTTGATGATCACCAGTCCAAGTCCTGTACCGTGGGCTTTGGATGTATAAAAGGGACGAAACAGGTTCTCGCGTTCGGACGTGCTCATACCGCAGCCATTGTCGCTGACCTGCACCTGGATCAGATCCGGCGGCATGCGCCGTATATCGATGACGATGCGCGGCGTATCGCTTTTCTCGCATGCATCGGCCGCATTGGTCATCAGATTGAGCATAACCTGGTGAAAGGCGCGGTGATCGGTCAGCGCCAGGATGGCCTCGTCTTCCAAGGAGAGTTGGATGCGCACCCCTTTATCCGTAAAATCGGTCTCCACCAGGGATAGAAAGTCCTCCATGAATCTTGCCATGGCGACCGGCTCCACCTGGGGACTTTCGAACATGCTGAAATTCCGAAGGGCTTTGAGCAGATACTCCACCCGCAGGATTTCGGCCTGGGAGCGGTCGACAAATTCGCGGATTTTTAAACGGGGGTAAGTGTCCATGTTCATGGAGAGCACCGAAAGCGCCATCTTCACCGAGTTGATGGGATTGCCGATCTCATGCCGGATACCGGAGAAGATATACCCGAGATTATCCATCAGGTTAGCGGCTTCGGCAATGGCTTCGAGCCGCTTTTTCTCTGTGATATCGATACAGTACTGAATGACCTGCACCACCTCGCCTTCGGCATCGAAGAGCGGAAAGGCGTGTACTTCGTGCTCGATCTCCCCGTTTTTCTTGTCCAGGTGGAAATGCTCAAGGGTCACCGGACGTCGGGAGGCGGCCACTTCCCGCACCACGCATCGATGCTCATCCATGGAGCAGGGCTGATCATAGCCATGGTTGAGCTGATGGCAGGTCAACCCTTGCTTGAAATTCAGCCCCGCGGCAGCGGAATTGGCGATTTTGATGCGGAAATCGGCCACATCGACGACGATGAAGGGATGGGCCAGCGATTCGATCACATTCACCAGAAATTCATTTTGAAGGCGGATTTTCTGTTCGGCCCGCTTTTTGTCGGTGATATCCCGGATGATGCCCTGAATTCCCAGGCAGGCGCCAAATGTATCGCGCAGGACATGGGCCGTGACCAGACAGTCGATCCGACTGTTGTTCTTGCGCTGCAGGCGGGATTCAAAATCCTTAACAAAGCCCTTTTCCTCGATTTCCTCTTTAAACCGCCGGAATTGTCCCAAATCCGTATAAAGATCCTTGCATTTGAGGTGGATCAGCTCATTTTCGGAATAACCAAACAATTCCAGCGCGGTTTGATTGATGGCCAGAATAGAGCCGTCGCTGGCCGCCATGTAGATGGCATCTTTGGAATTCTCGAACAACAGCTGATAGCGCTGGTTGCTCTGCACCAGATTGGCGGTGCGCAGTTCCACCAGCTCTTCCAGGTCTTTACGGTATTTTTTGTCCTGGCTCTCGTGGCGGCGCTTTTCGTCTTTGGCTGTACGGTAGGAAATGGCGGCGGCGATGCTTTCGGCCAATTTGTAAAGGGATACCGGTTTGGAAAGATATTCGTACGCATTGAGCTTGACGGCCTGGGAAGCGGTCTGAACAGAGGGCACCCCGGTGATGAGAATGACCGGTGTATCCGGCTGCAATTGCTGGGCACGCTCCAGAAGGGAGATCCCGTCCTTTTCGTCACCGTCGAAACAGATATCCGTGATGACCACGCCGAAGTCGTGCTCGGTGAGAAGGGATTCCGCCAGGTCGTAGCAATCGGCGGTGCTGACCGCATATCCCCTGCGGACAAGCATATCGTGGATCATTTGGCGGATTTTAGGCTGGTCGTCGACCACCAATATGTGGTTCAGCTCGTCATCCATGGCAACATGCGGCTTGGTTTGCATTCATTTCCACCCATTTGTGTCTGCCCCTGCATTTGACGCAATCGATTGATCGTATTGAAACGGCTGATATGATCCGGAGCAGGAAGAGATAAGAGACGATATTGGAATATTCAGCTCTTCAAAGCCTGTATCGGGAGATATCGGCAAAGCTTGACTTTTTTGATAAATTTAATGGCAATGCATGTGCGTCTGCGCCGTTTGCATCCATACCCCCTGGAGCGGCGCTGCGGCCCGCACTGCATCGACAATGACCAAATCCAATAATTCGGGGAATTTTCCCCAGGGTGGGGATTATGACACGGAAAAAATCCCCGTCATTTATCCGGCCTTAAAACTTTCCTCAGCATAACTATTTGTTATCATTAACCTACAATAAATATCTGCCTGACGGTACGGTAATTGCTGAATGCAATGGGAAGAAAAGTATTGGATGCGCCGCATATATTTCCAAATGAACCGACCATCGCTGAATTCGAGACGTGAGTGCGCTTTGACTGAAAACAACGCATAAATTGAGGAAAAGATTGGATACGCAAGAAATTTCCAAAGCCACGTTTCTCACTGTCTCAAAATTTCAAAGCATTAAGACAAAGATCCTGATTTTCGCTTTGCTGGCCACCATACTGCCCTCACTGGTGCTCGGCTGGCTCTCCTACATGCAAAGCAGCAAATTGCTGCGCCAGAAGATATCCAACGAGTTGAACAACGCCACCGTGCAGGCGTCCGGGAAGCTCGATCTGTGGCTGAAGGACCGGCAATATGACCTGCGGGTGTTTTCCAACTCCTACATCATCTCGGAAAATCTTGCTGCCATATCAAGCGCCCGTCGCAACCAGAAGGATGGGACATCCTACGAGGTGAACATCAGAGATTATCTCAAGTCTGTTGGGGATAAATTCACGCTGTATGAAAGCCTGATACTGATGGATATGTCCGGCTCCCCCATCGTTGCCGGCGCGGAGATTTCGACGGCAGATCCTTTGCCGGACAATTGGCTAAGGCAATTGAAGGAGCGCATTCTCGGTGGAGAAAAGACCCATTTCCCAGCCCGCATCGACAGCAATGCCCTCTACATCGTCGAAGCGGTTCGAGCGTCGGACAGTGCCATGCTGGGCCTGCTGGCGGCCAAAATAGACTTAAACGCCATTCGAATGATATTGAAGCGTCAGACAGTGGGGGAAATCGATGAGATCTATTTGCTGGATGCTTCCGGACGGTTGCTGGTCAGCACCAGCATAACCGCCGGAAAACTGCAGGAAATAACCGAACACGATTTCATAAAAGGCTCAAAATCGAATTATTGGCCCCGCGATCCAATGGAATATGTCAATCGCCATGACCGCGCAGTGGTGGGTACCGCCGTTTCCGTGACCTTTATGGATTGGTTCATGGTGGCCGAGATGGAGAAGGAGAGCGCATACGCGGAGATCTTCGCACTTCGTCGGATCACGACAACATTGGTGTGTGGATTGATGTTATGCATCGGCATTCTGGCCTACATATTCGGGCATCGGCTGGTGGGGCCGGTCAGGCGGTTGAGCAGCGAGGCGGCAAGGGTTGCCTCCGGAGACCTGGATGTGGACATTCCGGTTTCCGGCCTGAGCGAGGTCAGTTACCTGACACAGGTTTTCAATCACATGGTGATCAGCCTGAGGCGTAACCGGGAAAAATTATCATCTGCCAACCAGGCCTTGCGAGAAACCAATGAGGAGTTGCATCAGATCTCCATAACCGACAGCCTGACCGGATTGTATAACCGGAAGCACATCATGGAGATAATCGGTCAAGAGAAGTCCCGCGCACAGCGCAATCACAACGGCCTGTCGGTCCTGATGCTCGATATCGACTATTTTAAGAAGATCAACGACACCTACGGTCATCAGGTCGGAGACACCGTCATGGCACGGTTGGCGGAGACGTTGACCGCATCCGTTCGCGAATGCGATCATGTGGGCCGCTACGGCGGCGAGGAATTCTTGGTGATTCTGCCGGACAGCACGGTGGAAAACGCCATATTCACTGCTGAACGCATCCGGGCCAATGTTGGTAACCTTCAATTCATCGAGGATCACGAGAACTTTTCAGTTACCGTCAGCATCGGCGTTGCCGGATTCCCGGATCATGGTGAAAATACCCATTCCATACTGGGCTGCGCGGATAGCGCCCTCTACCAGGCCAAAGCAGGGGGCCGCAACCGCGTGGTGAGAGCTGAGGGGGAGAACTGCCGCGGACTGGCAACCATCCATCCCCTGCCAAGTGTCAAACGCGCCTCAAACGATGTGAACACATAACATCAGGTCGAACTAGCGGGGACCCACCAGGGGCTGAAACAACCACCCGACATTCCCCTCCGCGGTCTCAACGCGCAGCCAGCGGCCACTGTAGGCCAGGCCGGTTACCCAAGCATCTTTGCCCAGCTTTCCCACAACTTCGTTGTCGAGACCCGGACCTTTTCTCAGGTTGCAATTGGTCAGCACCTTTAAGTGGAGGGGGCTGGAAAATTTTCTTTCGTCCTCCACCGGAGATTCTTCCAATCCGCCCTTGCGGCGCAGTTGTATTACCCGCACCTGCCCTTTGGATTGATTGGCCAGAAAAAGGGCACCTCCAAAGTTACCGCCCTTGAATTCGCTGACGCTCATCTTCAGGAGATTCTCGGCTGCGGTGACCTCCTCCAATACAGCCTCATCCATCGTTACCGTTTCTTTTTTCAGCGCATTAACGGCGATCTCGGCCTCGGCAATGGTGGATGCGGCTTCGGCCTTGCTTTCAAGGCTGCGCAATCTCGCCTTGGTCCGGACGACTTCGATAATAGCCGCCTCCAAGCGCTGCTGGTGGCCCTCCATCCGCTCTTTCAGATCGCGGATGACAGCCTCATACTCCAGAACTTTCATATTGAGGGTGACGACCTCTTTTCCCAGCGCCTGAACATCATCATTCTTGGATGCCACGGCAAGCTGGAGAGATTCATTTTTCTGTGACAATTCGGCGATGCGTTCCGATGGTGATACGACCGGTCCAGGCGATTCCTGCTGATGAAGGCACCCTGCCAAACCAGCGCAGATCAATACGCCCACAATAATTTTTGATATCGCTGGTACCCCTTTTAAATTGCACATCTCCATGACGCCTCCCTGAAACACATTGGATCGCCTGCTAGTATCGGACTGGTTTTTTAAGAATAAATTTGAGACCGCTTGACGATAAATACTAGCATGCGCAATGTCAATTACGAAACCTTTTTGACGATTGCGTTTCCGATTGGCATTGGATCCGGCAAAAACTGTTTTCAGCAATTGAAGAAGGAGAGCGGCAATGGCAAACTTATGGTTGTTGACGGCGGCGGTGTCCGGCTTTCTCAGCGTCGCCATCGGCGCTTTTGGCGCCCACGGTCTCAAGACTGTGCTGGACGAATATGGTCGCGCCATTTTTGAGACAGCGGTTCACTATCAGATGTTTCATACCCTCGCTTTGATAGCCATTGGCTTGCTCCAGGCCATCTATCCGAAGCAGCGGTTCCAATTGGCCGGATGGGGTTTTCTAATCGGTATCGTGCTCTTTTCGGGAAGCCTGTATCTCCTGGCCGTTACCGGATTAAAATGGCTGGGCGGCGTCACGCCTGTGGGGGGAACGGCCTTTCTATTGGGCTGGGGCGCATTGACCCACCGTGCATTAAGGATTCGCAACGACAGGGGATAGCACTCGGATATGGCAGCCAGTGGCATTGGATTGCCCCTGGTAGGGGTCCCCGGGTTCGCTTATAACATTTTTTTACTTCAACCTTCTGCCGTTCCGCTTCGACATTCGATAATTCGGGTCAATGCCGATGCCGGTGATGGATATCCGGCCAGTGCGGATGGGCGTGGGCGTCAGGCTCGTGTCGGTGCTGGTGGTGGTGGGCTGTCTCCGGCGGCAATCCGGAATGGCTGTGATTGTGGTGCCCGTCCGTATGGTTGTGGTCGTGCCCATGGTGTTGGGCGTCATGGGTATGCGGATGGCTGTGTTGATCCCGGAAAAGGATGATCCAGGAGACAATCAACACACCCGCGGCAATGGCTTCGACCATGGAAATCCATTTGCCGAGCAGGGGTATGGAGAGCGCCACCCCGAAAAACGGGGCACTGGAAAATATCATCTGGCTGCGGGTCGCCCCCAAGTAATGGGCGGCCTTGATGTACAGGGTTAGGCTCATCCCATATGCAAAAACGCCCACTCCCATCGCCGCCGCCGGAGGGAAAATGCCCGCCCCCACGGGTTCCAGGCACAAGCCAATCACCAAATTCACTCCGCCGGCCACCAACCCCTTCCAGAAGGTGCTCTGCTGAGGCGTAATGCCGTCGATGAGCGCCGTCAAATGGTTGTCCAGCCCCCAGCAAAGGCAGGCCCCGGCAACCAATGCCATCGCCAATAGACGCACCTCTCCCTGCTGCCATGACAACATCACCGATGCCAGCAAAGTACCGGCTACACCACACCACCCCCCACGGCCCAGATGGTCGTGAAAGATCAGAAAACCCAGCACTGCCGTGGCCACCAGTTCCAGATTCAGCCACAGCGCCACCGATGCGGACGACGCCCGCTGCAATCCCATCAGAAGCAAAACCGGACCCGCCACACCACCGAATCCGATAGCGCCCGCCAGCCGCATCAGATTCTTTTTTCCAATCCGGCGCAAAGGGTGTCGCTGGACGCGGGTTCGTATCAAACCCGGTGCCACACCGGCCGCAGCTCCCAGATAGAGCCATCCGGCCAACTGAAACGTCGGTAGACTTTCAAGCAGCAATTTGCCCATGGGTGTGGAGGCCCCGAAAAGCAGCGCGGAAAGAAGTGCCAACACGATAGGATACATACCCGATTGTAAGCGCTAAACAGGAGAATGTAAACAGCCCCATCCGTCCCATCTCACATGCAGTTGACTTCAAGTCGCGCTGTGCTACATTGACGCCCGTCCTGTTCTGTCAACCTTGCAACCAATGCCGGAGTGAAGTCCTCTCATGAATGACCCCCAAAACTGCAGCGAAACGGAGAAATCCATCGAACAAGCGCAAATGGCGGCTGCTCCCCTGGCCGCTCGACCACCGCAACGGCCATTGGCTGAAAACGCACAATCAAGGCGAACCCAAATCCGACCCGGTTTAAAACGCTGGGGACCGATTGGCGCTGCCATCGCCCTGGTACTGGGAAAGCTGAAATGGCTTCTGGTGATCGCAAAATTCGCCAAGCTGAAGACACTGGTGACCATGCTGATTGCAGTGTGGGCCTACGGCGCCATCTGGGGGATCCCGTTCGCCATCGGGTTTATTCTGTTGATCTTCATCCA
Organism: Desulfobacteraceae bacterium; assembly: GCA_037387725.1. GTDB lineage: Bacteria > Desulfobacterota > Desulfobacteria > Desulfobacterales > Desulfosarcinaceae > JARRKU01. The sequence goes on along the minus strand of JARRKU010000001.1, from coordinate 135,011 downwards.
TGAACTCGGTCACGGACTGGTCTTGCGCCAGCAAGGTATTCCTGCGGGTGCGCCGGTTTTCATTCCTTTTGTTGGGGCGGTCATCGCAATGAAAGACATGCCACGCAACGCCTATGTCGAAGCCCTGGTCGGCATCGGCGGCCCGGCATTGGGCACCCTTGGCGCTGCGGTTTGTCTGGGCGTCGGCTATGGGACACAGCACCCGTTCTGGTACGCCCTGGCCTCCACAGGTTTTTTGTTAAATCTATTCAACATGTTACCGGTGTCCCCTTTAGACGGCGGCCGAATCGCAGGTGTCATCAGTCGCTGGCTGTGGTTGGTAGGGTTTGGTATGGGCGGTTTTCTCTTTTATAAGACCCGATCGCCTGTTCTCTTTCTGATCCTGCTGTTCGGCGCTATCTCATTCTTTAAAATGCTTAAAGAGAAGAACGCCGCCTATTACGAAGTGGATATCAAACGCCGCACCTCCATTGCCGTAAGCTATTTCGGTTTGATCGCCGTGATGGCCATTGGCATGTGGCTGGCAGAAAAGCCCTTGCAGGGACTGACATAACCCTGCCATTGCATAAAAATAAGAACGCAAACCTCGTCGGTTATCTGTTGTGAAGGGAAATATCGCTGATCTCCACCCTGCCGCCTTGCAGCAGTTCCACTTCCAATACGACCTCTGTAATGGTCTTCTCGGCCGAATTGAAGGGTATACTGAAATGAACGCCTTTTTGATCCTGGATATTATTCAACCGCGGCGCTTTCGAAAAATAGTAGCGCCCATCGACCTTTGCCCACAGGACAATGTTGCCCTTACCGTCGATGGATAGCGTTCCTTTAAGGTTTATGATCCCTTTTGAATGGGTATCGAGTTTAATCAGATGGAGTTTGGCATAGCCCATTGAAGATAAGATCACACTCCCGTCATTCTGCGATATCTCCGTTGCCAGATCAAAAGCGTCGGCCGGTACAACGTTGAGAAACAGAAGAAATAAAACGCCTACTATCATTGCTTTCATATCTCACCTCGCTTGCTATGGTCTTCACGGACGATATGCCGTATTGGATTGCAGATCGCTCTGTCCAGTTTTGAGGTATGGCCATTCAGCTATGCTGAGCGCTGCATCCCGGCTGTTATGATCCCCGCTCCGATCAATGCCGTACCGCCGCAGCGATTAAGCCATCGACGAACCCTGGCCTGTTTGATGGTCTCCCTCATTTGACCCGCAAATACAGCATACAGGGCGGCATTGACCAACGCCAGGAAGAGAAAGGTCCCGCCCAACAGGAAGATTTGGCCGAGCGCCGGGCGATAAGGGCTGATGAACTGGGGCAAAAATGCAACGAAAAAAGCAATGCTTTTGGGGTTGAGGGCCGTTACGATGAACGCGCTTCTGAACAGGGAGCGATTCGATACCGCCGTTGGGAGGTGTTGAAACTTACCATTTGCAGGATCCTCCCTCCATTTGCGTATCCCCATATAAATCAGGTAAATGGCACCAATCCACTTGAACAGGGTGAACAATGCCGCAGAGGCCGTCATCATGGCACCGAGTCCTAAAAGCGATAGGGCCATGGCTGTAAAATCACCCAGGACAACCCCGGCAACGAGGGGTAAAACGGATCTTCGTCCATGGGCCACGGCCTGACCGATCACCAGAATTATGGTTGGTCCCGGTATGATCAGAATGAGCGTTGTGGCAAAGATATAGGTGATATATATTTCCAGATTCATGAACGCATGCACCTGATTCAGCAATACCCCTTGTTTAATCGGCGATGAACGAACAACCGATCCGCTATCTTTCAGGGGGACTGCCAAATAGTAGTGCGGCAGCGATCTGTGCGCAAGAAAAATATCCGACGTCATCCTTGGCAAGACACCCTGGACGAAACCTTCCGGCTTATGCGGCGACAGGGCTTGCAGAGCCGAGAGAATCACCACGCCATCTTAGGTCGGGATAGATTCATTCGGAAAAGTCACATTTTCCACTGGCAATATTACGCCAATATTGTTAGCTTTAACGACAAAGACGTACAGGAGTCCGACGAGATGGAAATTAACGAGTTGCTCATATCATTCATCGTTCTATACATGATGCTTTCAGTCGTGGCATTGGTTCCCCCGGTCATCACCAAAACTAGATACAGGATCACCTGGTGGGATTATGTGTATCCCCTTCTGACCATGCCGCTTTGGCTGGCCCTGTGGAAATTACATATCGGCGATGATGTCAGCACCACCAATTTTGCCTTTGAAGTATTCTTTCTTTTGATATTATCCGTCGCCACTCCCTGGATACGATACTACCTGGCCTATTCTCAGGCAAAAATTATCGGCTATCTATCCATCGCATTGACTTTTCTGCCCATTGTCACAACCTTCATTATGCGGCTGACCATACCGCTTTTGCCGACTTAACAGATACGCCCTCGAAAAATACCAAGCTGAAAATCGGCGGCCCTGACAGTGAAGGGGCAATCCGGATATTTTTTCTAATAACCGCATTCGCCTGAAGTATTATTCATACTAAATTACTCTACTTTCCATCTGTTATTTGATTGAAATTGACCAGTATCAACATTTCTCCCCTAATTGACAATCTACTTCTATTCTGATAAAGTAGTAGTGTATTTAGAAGTGGTTTCAAAACCTCCCCTCAGGCCCAATCCCGGTGTTGAGACGAGGCGTTCAATCCTCAAAATACGCATTGTATTCCTCCGGTTGAACACCTCATCCCGCCGTCCCTTGAACCCGACTGAAGGTTTTCGAAACCACTTCTAATCGTTTCCAACACCATTTACGATCATTGCCCAATTCATCTCAATTCACCGCCGAGAGGGAGATAGCCATGTTTGAGAAAAATCTTGACTGGACGATCCAGCTGTTTGCCGTGGTCATCATCACCGTTGTCATCGGCCTGGCGGATTATGCCGCCGGCGCATCACCATCAAAAGGCGCACATAAAGCCCAAAGCACTTCGGGCAAAACGCCGGCCGTCGAGCATCCGATGAAAACGCCAAAGATGTACTCCAAGGTAAAGCGTTGCGGCAACTGCGGCATGATGATCAACATGTGGGCCAGGACACGACATGTCTGCAAACACCCGGAGGGTGATTTTACTTCTTGCTCCATCCATTGTGTAGCCGACAAGGAAAAAAACAGCGGACAACCGGTCTCAGATGTGCATGTCGCGCTGTACCTGCATCCAGACAAAATGATCCCTGCGGATCAAGCTGCATACGTCATCGGCTCAAAGGCCAAAGGGACGATGACCATGCGTTCAAAGATCGCCTTTGGGAACAAAGCACAGGCCGAACAGTTTGCCGTAACCTATGGCGGCGTTGTAACCGATTTTGCGGGCGCTTTGAAGGCAGCGGCCATGGAACTGCCGACAGCGGCACCGATGATAGACCAGCGGCGGAAGCGGACCGGAAAAATTAAAGCCGTAACAAAGGATACCGTATGTGTCGTTTGCAACATGAAAGTGGCGAATTATCCCGGGCATGATTGTCAAATCCTGCAGCAAGACAACAGTTCCATCCATTTCTGTTCCACCCATTGTCTGATCCACTATTTAAATGAACCGGGCCAATATGTGAAAAATCCGAAAACGGTGAAAATGACTTGGGCTAAAGTTTTTCCCACCGGTGATTATGAGAGCGCCATCGGCTTATACTATGTCGTCGGATCAAAGCGCCTCGGCCCCATGGGCAGGGAAGCTTTTCCATTTCGCTCGAAAAAAGCGGCCGACGCCCTGGTATTGAAAGAGGGCGGGAATATTGTCCATTTTAAAGGGCTTACGTTGCAGATGGTGTCCAATCAGTAAACCGCCATGGTGAAACTTGAAAAGACGATGGGCCAGGAGCAGATCACAGCAAATATCGCTATAAGGGCCATTGATATAATGGCCCATCTGCGCTGTGCCATACCGATGATCTCTGTCAGCGATTCGATCTTCTTCAAAGGTTCAAAGATTCCCACGAGAAGCCCGAACACAACCCCGCCGAATAGGCAAATATAAAGCGGGTAGCCGATAAAATGATACCCTTTTTGGAGAATATCGAACGGGCAGTGGTGGGTCGGGATTTCATAAAAATAGATTGAAATAAAGGCGATGATGGATGCGATCGCCACGATGAAAAGGAGTGCAGAAGCGCACCCCATGGAATAGCGGAAAAAACTTCTGCCCGAGCACACCGCCGTCACCCCACTGACCAGAAACAAACCCACCGACAGGTAGAAGAGGACCATCATCGGAATCAGGGGCAATGAAGACAGGCTGCTCGCCACCAAACTGCCTTCCGGGCTGAACAATGCGCCGCAGCAAGAGGTGATCACGTTCGGTTTGAGATCGACAAAATAGCGCCAGCTGAGATAGGCATCAAGGGCGATAAAAGGGGCAATCGCCAAAAGCATGGCGTATTTCATTCTCACCAATGGATAGTCCTCTGCCCTCTGGTCAACGATGTTTACGGCGATCCAGACGGCCCCCAGAAAAAAGACGGCAATCTTGGCGTATAATACATACCAGCCAACCGGATTGGCATTGAGAGATCCGGTGGCACACATGGCGCCGATAAAAACAGGGTGGATATCATCGACGGTATAGACGAAGAGTAAAGTGGAAAAAATCTCAAACCCCATCACATAGTTCATAATCGTCGAGATCAGGTATGTTTTTCGCTCGAGGCTGAGCTGCTCCTGGGAACTGGAGTGGATATTCCATTTTCTCACGATCTTTATACCGATCAAAGCGGCATAGAGCATCATGGCCATGACCGCCACCATGCCCACAATAAGCGCCAGAACACCTGGATGGAGAATCATCGGTTGTGCTCCACGATCTGCTGAACCATCCCGTCGCGCATCTCAACGACTCTATCGACAAAGTCGCTTTCGTAGACCAATGGATCATGCGTGCCGATGATGACGGTTTTTCCCTGGCTATTCATGTCTTGCAGGATATCCAATAGTTTTCCGGAGAGTTTGGTGTCGAGATGGGCGGTGGGTTCATCGGCCAGAATGATCTCCGGCTGGTTTATCAAGGCCCTGGCAATGGCCACCCGTTGTTGTTCGCCCCCGGAAAGGCGTTGGATCTTCATGTTCCTTTTGTTTAGTATATTCAGATCATCGAGAATGCCCTCGGCACGCGCTTTTATCTCTCGCAGACCGACATCCAATGGGTAAAGGGGCAGCATCACATTTTCGATGACGCTGATATCCTTGATCAGGTTGTATTGCTGAAAGATAAAACCAAAGGTCCGGCGCCGTATTCTTGCCAGAAATCGTTCAGGTAGCTTGGCAACATCCTTGTCCTTGATACAGATGCTTCCCATGGTGGGCCGGGCCATACAGCCGAGAAGACTCAACAGCGTGGTTTTTCCGGACCCGCTGGGGCCCTTTAATACAGTGACTTCGGCCCTGTTTATCTTTAGGGTCACGTCAGCGACGGCCTTGGTCTCGTCCGCCATTCCGGGATTAAACACTTTGGAGACGTTTTTCGTTTTGATGATCGTTTGCTTTTCCATGATCTACCCCCTCATTGCCGCATCGGGATCGGTAATGGCCGCCTTCCATGAGGGGATGATCGTACTGGCCACATAGGGCAGAACCGTTAGAAACAACAGAATGAATATTTGCTGCACGCTGACATAGGGTGTCAGTCTGAAAGAAGGGAATATGACCGACCACCCCTTTAGGGCCGGGGATAGAAACGATCCGCCCAAATAAAAAATATGCAGGTAGGCGAGAATCACACCGGTTAAATAGCTCGTCAGCGAAACAATCACCCCTTCCCAGAATTTCAGTTCAAGGATATTGGCCGTTTCCCAGCCGATGGCCTTGAGAATCCCAATCTCCTGCCGCTCTTCGGCGCTCAACCCCGTAGCTTTGTCCCAGGCCAGAATACAGAACGCCACCAACGCCCCGAAAAACATGGTCAACACCAAGCCGCTGCGCCAATTAAAGACGGTGCTATAGGTTCTGATGATTTCGCTCTTCATAATCGGCCGGGTATCGGGTAACAGTCGCTGGATCGTACGGGCGACCACCGGTGTCTCCGTATCATTGAAGACCTCCACCACGATGTCCGTGGCCTTATCCGCCGGCATATCAAAAAGCCGGACAATATCTTCATAAAAAAGGACCACCAAGTCGTTGGTTAGCAGCTCCGACGCGGCGCTGAAAACACCGGTTACGGTAAACATGGAGAACGCCCCCTTGCCGTCCGTCAATACCAACTCTTCCCCAACCGATATTCTTCGTGCGGCCGCCACCCCCTTGCCAATGGCGCATTCGCCGGTTTCGATGGGCATATCGCCTTCGAGCAAGGTGAGGCCTTCAATCTCCCGATCAACGCCTAAAATCGTATAATTCCCGCCCGTGAGCGAATCATAATAGTACCCCCAATATCTCGGAGTGACCTTGCCGATACCGGGGATCATCTTGATGCGCTTGGTATATGCAACGGGAATGAGGTCATGGCGGCCTCCGGCTACTTTTTGGACAATGAGCTCCGGTGCCTCCACCAATATATTCTCAGCTTCGGTTTGCAGGGCATGTGTAAGAAATAACACAGAAGATAAAACGGCGACAATAAAACTGAAGACGGCTATCAGGGCGATATTTTTATATTTTCTTCTTAAGAGGGAAGAAAGCGCATATTCAAGTATTTTCCTGTGGCGTTGCATGGAGACTTCTCTATTTTTTAGGTTCGAGCCGGGTTGCGCCATTTATCTTCCCAGGCGCCATGATGGAACCGGCCGGAAAGTGATCGATGGCGGATGGGAAGTCCTGGAAAGGGGTAAAGAGGTCGGCTTGGGAGGGGTTTCGGGTGTAGCGTGCCTCTGTCCAAAGGGCGAAATCGGTCAGCATCAGCTGGTGGACGATCCTTCGCTTGGCCTCTCTTTGCGGTTGCTGTGCTCGTATGCCAACCTGTCCGGCCAGCAACAGGATCAAGACAACGGCTATCTCCAGCACAATAAGCCCTATAAAGAAGGGATGTTTCATTTGGGAATTTCGGCTGCGTTCATCTCATTAAATCGAATGACTTTTTTACCATTGTGGCCAATATTGAATATTTTGGCCGAGTCTTCTCCCTTGACGGGGATAAGCTCGTGCCCCATCGGTCCGAGGACATCACTGCCGACGATGAACAAAACATCCGACGCTTTTTGCACCTGGAGCGTGTAATATTCAGTCACGAAAATATCGGCGATATCGTCCCGGTTCTTTTTCTTTGTGTACTTTGCCATATTGAAGTAGTATTTGAACATGTCCTTGCAGCCGTCAAAAACGACATAGCTGCCGTCCTTAAACACGATCTCTGCTACCCATTTCCGATATTTAAAGACGAACATACCGCAGACCGGGCATGCATTTGCCCCCCTTGTCGTCGATCCGTCCGACCCTATAGTTTTCCTACCCTCACCAGGAAAAGGACCCCCATTGCGATCATCACCAGAGCCGCCAATTTATAGAGCCTGGACCTCATCTGAATGCTGATGGCATTGACCAGCTTGCCGAACATCACCAGTGCCGGCATTGTCCCGATACCGAACAGCAACATCATCAGCATGCCTTCGAGTCCGCCCATAATATAATTCTGCGCCTCCATGGCAGCGCGTGCGGTTGATATCAAGGCGGTATAAACGAGCCCGCAGGGGATGAGGCCCGTGGCCATTCCCAATGGATAGAATGCGCCGTTGGGCAGGTCGCCCGAAAAAATGCGCCGCATTTTATTGATCATAAATGAAGACGGCGCCGACACCGATTGGTTTCTGCGCCCGACAACCCATCCAAGCGGAATCCATCCGGCCAGGTTGAGCCCCATTATTATGATGACAATACCTGCAATGATCATGATGCCTTTTTGAAATTCCTGGATATACGCAACCGTGGCGAGAAACGACCCGCTGACGCCCATGATACCACCCAAGATGGTATACGTTGTCACTCTCCCGTAATTGAAGAAAAAATGGGCCAACATTCCCCTACTTTTAAGGGTGACACAATATGACGCCACAATGGGACCGCACATACCGATACAGTGGCCGAAACTGCCAAGAAGGCCTGAGGTGAACATTAGAAAATAGATGGAATTAGTATTGAACATCGAAGAAAAAGTGTCCTGCTATCTGATCGTCGACGATAACGCTGGCCTGCCAGAGCTTTCTGCCGCTAGGACAGGTTGGAATGATACCCACCCCTTCATACACACCCGCGCTGCTTTTTTTCATGGGAACCCGGTTCACACCCATGACCATATTGGGCATCGACAAATCGACAATAACGGACTGCGGTTCTCCATCATTTTGCAGGTCGACTTGGAAATGGAGCAGCTTCATTGCACGAACAGGCTGAGGGGTGACGGTCAATCGGACCCTGTCATTTGGTGCCGACACACCGCCCGCTTTCGGAACCGCTGCCGGCCGGGGGTCGGCGAAAAAAGTCGCCTTTGTTCTACCGCTCTGAAATACCAGGATACCCAATAGCACAGCGGATAGGGCAAAGAATAATAGCAGAAACCTTGACATGCCAGCCCCTCAGTCATGAAAACGTAAGCTGGCGTTTATAACGGTGCAGCGCCGATAACGATTTTGGTGCATCCGTCACTCCTAAGAGGGCAATACGGGCGTGACCAGCCGAACCAGTGCCGCCACAACCATCGGTGATATGGTCAGGAGGATTGAAATCAAGCCCGCAACTCGGCCCCTGATAAATGTCAAGGCAAAGCGGAACCACGGCGCGGAGATAGAACAGAGCAGAATGGCAAACATCTCCACCATAAAATTGGAGCTGCTCGCCTCACCACCGACACCCCATTCGCGCAGGACAAACCAGAAAGGGACGCCCAGATAGGGGAAGGCGTAATCCCACCAGGTTATTTTCATTTTCTTCTTACCGTACATTAAAGACACAACAGTCGAAAGGGAAATGACAGCCAGAATAGCTATAATATCAAATGTTTTTTGGAACACAAACACCTTAGATTCCTCCGGTCGCGGATGCTAAGGCTAAAGCGTTATCCTCCGTCCGCCAAAGCCTTATATTTGCACCAGCCTTTTCAATCCTTTTGCCATCTTTTATTCTCAACCATAGGGTTAATCTGGCAGCGTGGAGGTTGTCAACCGCAAAAGGAGCGCCACAGCCATCGGCGCCAAGGTCAGGACAAATGAGATCGTTGGCGCAGCTTTTGATTTCAAATACAAAACAGCAAAGCGAATCCAGGGTACGGTAATAGAAACCATAAGCACCCCGAACATCTCCAGAAGAAAATTATTGTTGCTGATATCGCTGCCCACATGAAACCAGGATAGAATGAACCAGAGCAGAGGGCCCAAAACAGGGAAGGCATAATCCCACCAGGATATTTTCATTTTCCCTTTGCTGAACAGCAGCGGCGTAACAGCGGATACAACAATTATCGACAGGATAAAGACAATATATCCAGGCACTTTCATAATCTCATCAGCTCTCAGGATCTCTTGTATGGTCATGATAATTTCCTCGCCTAATTTACATATCTATCGGGTAACGAATACCGGTCCGAATGGTTTTGTACGCCTCTTTGACCTGATTAAGCAAATTTACAATCTCAAAACAGCTTTGGTACATTCGCTTTCCATTGCTTCATCTTTCCAAATCCATAATTAAACAACGTGTCCTTTTTACCAAGCTCATCGGTGCAGGCGGTTATACAGTTGCCGCAGGCCACACATTTAGGATCCACTTTTTTCATGGTTCTGGGTCTGATTCCCATAAAACATGTGGTTTCGCACGCCTTGCAGTTCGTACAGAGTTTAGCCCGTTTGCGGTCAAACCTTACTCGGAAGGAAACGGGGCTGGCCACGGCTGGAAGAATCTGAAATATCGCGCCAAGACAGATAAAGCTGCAGAAAAGCCGTCGAAGAAACGTATAGGCAATAAAAATAACCGCCGCGTTCGCTATCGTGACCGCTATCAGCAACGTACTGAATTTAAGCGTGGCTACCTGGTGGAGAATTTCCGAGGGTCTAATAAAGTAAGCCGACAGAAACACACCGATTACCAGGAGACAGGTCAAAAGCAGCAGCATGGTCAGCAGACTGCGGATAATATTTCCTGCACCGCCTTTGACGATACGTGAGATGTTCCGCGCAAAAAAATCACCGGACTCCAACATGGCCCCCATGGGACATAGCCAGCCGCATGGCAGTCGGCCAAGCACAAGTCCCCAAAGCGGTACGCTAAGGATCAGGAACCAGGCCGGCAGCACCGCCCTGAAAACAAAGGTTGCTGCGTTACCGCCCGCACCCGAAATAAAATCCCCCTTGGGTGCGAAAGACCATAATTGCCGGAAAAGATATAGCTCTAAATGGGATACATCGAACCGAAAAATATCAAAGATCGGTATGGCGCACAATAAGACCAAGGTAATGACCTGGGTGGTTCGTCTCGCTGTTTGAAAGGTCATGCGTATTTCTTCTGTTTAAAAGTTTTGAACTAAAAATAATATACTTTTGAGCTTATACCCATAATTTAGAATTAACATACTCTTCCCCAAACCACAAGCATCCCGAATGATCGAGCGAGACATATCCATAAAGTCCTTTAAGGCGCTTCACCAGCTTCTTTACCTATTTGCTATTATCCATGTTCAATACCCTCTCAGGGCGTTTCCAATAACCATAAGACTGGAGAGTATCATCGCCATGACGGCAAAAAGGGGTGTAATGACACCCGTGACCGCCAGGAATGTGCCAATCAAGTTGTACGAGAAGGCCCATATAAAATTGACCATCACTTTTCTCCGCACCTTCCTTGACAAATTAATCAGGAAAGGAATCATCCTCAGATCATCGCCCAGGAGGTTTACCTTGGCCGACTCCCTGGTAAGCGCGGTGCCACATCCCATGGCGATACCGATATGGGCCGCTTCCAGGGCCGGGGCATCATTAACGCCGTCACCAACCATTGCGGTAATTTTTTTCTTCTCTTCAGCGCGTATCTCTTTTGCTTTGTCCGCAGGGAAAAGCCTCCATTTGATTTTGTCAGGTTTGAGCATGTCTTTAATGCCAAGGGCACCCTTTTCGTCGTCTCCGGTGAGGATGACTGTCCGAACGCCCATCTTTTTTATCGTCTCGACTGCATCATCCGCGCCGTCTCTTAACGCTTGGCTGAAGATGAACGCCCCGGCCGCCTTCCCATCCGCTAACATGAAAATCATGCCGGAACTTTCTCCCTTTGGGGCTTCTCTTTTCAGCAGATCCAAATCCTTCTCTTCCGACAGAGACGATAGCCATCGCATAGAGCCCAGGTGATATTGCCTGCCGTTGACCAACCCCTCGATGCCGGAACCAGGCACGCTTTTTACTTTCAGCGTCTCCAACGGCCTCAATCCCCGCCGGTCGGCTTCTTCCACAAGGGACTTGGCCAGGGGATGGGTTGAATGCGCGTCAAGGGCCGCGGCAATCGCCAGTAGTTCGTCTTCCTTCCATCCGGCGCCAGCGATAATCTCGGTAATGGCCGGGGTGTCTGTCGTCAGGGTACCGGTCTTATCAAAAAAGACGGTTTTTACCTTGGCCAGGCCCTCCAGGATGTCCGCACCCATAATGATGGCACCTTTTTGGGCAGCCAGTCCCAACCCGCGCCAGATTGCCATTGGCGCAGCAATTCCGAAGGCGCAGGGGCAGGAAATGAGCAAGATGGCCAGCATTCGCATTATCCCAATGGAAGGTTCGCCTTTGTATGTCCAGTAGGAGAAAACGGTCAGACCGATAGTGACAATCAGCGGAAGAAACCAGGCAGCAAGACGATCGCTTATCCGGTTTATAGACGAAGGATTGGCCCTGATTTTCTCCATTAATTTTTCAATTTTTTTGACCAGAAACTCTTCGGCCGGTTTTCTAATTTCCAGGATCAAGGTGCCATCCAGGTTAATGGAACCGGCAAAAACCTCCATCTCCTCCTTTTTCATCACCGGTTTGGATTCACCGCTTAAAAAAGACTCGTCAACCAAGCCTTGGCCGGTGACCACCGTTCCATCAAGGGGTATTCGTTCGCCCGGTCGCAACAGGACCTTATCTCCGATGGCAATATCTTCAGCTTGTACATTTTCTTTGTCACCGTCCGGCAAAATTCGGACAACTTGGCTGGGTACAAGAGAAGATAGCCCCTTGATTGATTCTGAAGCACGCCATTTCGCCTTTGAATCGATATATCGCCCCAAGGTAAACAGGGTCAGGATCATGGTGGCGGTCTCAAAATAGACCTCCCCTACACCGGCAAGGGTGGATTTTACCGAGATGGCGAATGCGGCCACAGCACCGATCAAGATCAGCGCTTCGGTGCCCACCTCTCCGGCCCGCAAGGAATCAATGGAGGATTTGGCAATGGGTATGCCAAGAACAAGCATGATGGGAATAGAAAAAAAGAGCAAAAGATATTTTAGACCGACGGCAAAAGAGGCCGGAACAACAATGGTCGATGAGCTAGCCGCTTCAATATGAAGCGGCATGCTCATAAATAGCACATTCATGGAGAGGGCCAATCCCAAACCAAATTTGCCAAGCAAAATCTGGCTGATGCCCTCCTCTCCGCTCGTACCGGTTAATTTTTGGACGAGGTAGCAGCCGGTGCAGCAAAAATAGGCACTGACACCGTCTATCTCATAACACCGACTGCTCCGGGTAACCGGCAGGCCGCATTGGTAGCAGCCTATTCGCTCATGTTGGGATGTATCTCCCGTTCGGTCTGCCATATGATTTTATCTGCATCGGGATTTTTAACATTCCACTGGGCATAATCGGGTACGTGATACTTCATGTAATAAGATCCGATGAAGACTGCCGCCACGATAAGGATAAAGGCGACCCACAAGTACCCCTTGCCTCCGGAATAATCAAGATACTTAGACACTGGTTGTTGTTCCATATCCGAATTTTCCTTTTTCTTTGAGTTCAGGATCACAGTCGTCAAAGGTCATTTCCCGATTGAGCATGTCAAAAGACGGTTGCTCAATGTCCCGGAAATGACCCATGAAAAAGGCCCAGACAAACAACGCGACAAACCCTAAGGCCACAAAGATGTAATTGATGAATGGCAGGGCAAACCCTGCCATGCCATCTTCTGCCAGCTCAACTTTGCTGTAGGCAATCATCTTGGAGATGAAGCTGATACCGCCAGGGAGAATAACAGCAAATATCATGATATAGGTAATAATTTTATCTCTCGATGTCATGGGGTTCTCCTATTTGTTGGCACTTAACCGATAATAGCTATCAGGGTTAGCCCAATGGCCAAGCCATTGCATATAAGTGATCACACCCAGACCTTTCTTGTTCGGCTTTCCTTGATCATCAAAAAACCATAGATAATTGGGCATAGCCGAATCAGGTGTCACCCCTTTTGCATTCTTAAAATGGGCGACATGCCAATCATTGGAATGCACCCCGGATTCCCTGGTAAGATCAGGCCCAACCCGCCGGGTACCCAGCAATTGGGGCAGATGCATGGCATTCTGGTACTCCGATGGGTAGGAGACCTTGCCGTAGCGCTCCTCTTCTTTTGAAACCGGCCGCACATACTGTGAATGGCAATGCCAGCATGCCTCTGCAATGTAGGCCTTTTTTCCGGTTTCCAGGGCGTCGGCGAAAGCCGCCTCACCATATTGACCGTAATACTGTTGAAATTCTTGGGGAAAATCCCGGGCCAGCATTGCAAACTCGGGATTCATATTCTTGGCCAAATCTTCCATCTTCTCATAAGGGATATGCCGCATGGACAGCCATGGCGATACCGCCTGCCAAAAGGTTCCAAAAGCGAATAAGCCAAATCCGACAAACAAGAAGATCAGAGCGAAGCGCTCATGTATGGGGCCTTTACCTTTACTCATGCGACACCTCCTGCCGGCTGCAGCTTCTGGGTTGTTGCGGGCCCTTTGCCTTTTGTGATGGTCAATACCATATTGGCGACGAAACACAGAATGCCGCTGAAGATGGCCACACCGGTAAGGGTTCGAATAAACCAGAAGGGGACAACATTTCGGAGAGAGTCCATAAAATGAACCATACCCCACCAATTAAAGCCTTCTATCAATCCAGCGGCAAGTAGATCACCCCACATGACAGCCATACCGATGGCCACCGACCAGAAGGCGTACTCATCAAGTTTTCGGGAATAAGATTCCTTACCGAAAACCTTGGGCCATAGATAGGAGAAAAAGCCCATAAGCCAGAAGCCGAAGGTTCCGTACATGATCAGGTGGGCGTGGCCTGGAACCCAATCGGTGAAATGGATAACCTTCTGGGTTGTCAACAGAACGTGGAAGGCGCACTGCAGACAGGTGATGGCGTAGTTGATGGTGCCGACGAACACCCAGCGGATCGCAACACTGGTCTTCATCTGGTCGGCATCGCCGCGCAAGGTCATCAGGAAGTTGACGATAACCGTGATAACGGCCAGTTCAAGCACAACCGTACAGATAACAGCGGCGTATTGGGCATACATCGGGATCGGACTCCACAGGTAGTGATGGACCCCCTGCAGCGGATAAAAGAAAGCCAGCCCCCAGAAACCCAACAGGGAAAGGGCATGGCTCCAAATCGGTTTTCTAAGCATAATCGGGACGAAATAGTACATCAAACCCCAGCCAATGGGGGTAACATAGAGCCCCACCGCGTCATGGATCCATGTGCCAGTGACAGCCGCACCCGCGACGCCTGGAATAAAGTATTCCGGTATGAAGTTGCCCATGAAATAAACCATGATAACCCAAACCAGCCCGATAATCAGGTACCAGTTGGCAGCATATAGCGGACGATCCCTGCCGGCCTTGAAAATAGGCGGGATAAACTGGATCGCTAAAACGACCAGCCAGGCGGTGATAATGGGATCAAGAAGTGCGGGTGTCTCCCCCCATTCGATCCCCTGCGCCATACCGAGAAACATGACCATAACAACCGTTCCCAGCACAGCCACCTGTAAGGCAATGGCTAAAAACCAGCCGATAAATTTCTCATTCAACACCTTATAGCCGCAAAGCCTGGGAACAGCCCAGTACAGTCCAGCTAAAAAGCCGTTGGTGATAAACCCGTAAACGGCGCCATTGGTATGAATGATGCGCAGCCTACCGGGCGATAGCCAGGACAACTCTGGCAGCGGGTTCCATTGTAGCAGCTGCAAGGAATAGATCAGCCCCATCAGCATGACGATGACCAGATAGGTCATCGCGAAGATAATATGAAACTTCACCAGGGTATAGTTGACGAGACCGGTGTTTTCATTTGTCATCATTTTTCACCTCCCAGCTTGCCCATATCGTCCAGGATATATGAGGTAAGATCCCACCTTTCTTGCTCGCTGAGCAACTCGCCCCAAGCCAGCATAGGTGTCCCCCCGACCCCGGCGGTGATGGACATACGAATATCCTCTACTTTCTGCCCCCTCTTGATGATGCCGTAACTGAACACGGCGGGTCGGATGACATCGTTGCACGCATCTGCGCCTTGCCATTGCAAGGAGAAGATCACATCCGGTTGCGCCTTTTTCGTCCCGTGACACATCAAGCACCTTGCGGCGAAGAGCTTTTCGCCCTTACCAACGGATGCTGGCTCGCCGACAAAATCCGGGACGCTCGTTTGCTGCCATTTTTGTTGCACCTGTTCCGTGGTCCACGTGGGGGATAAAGTTTTGATATAGGCGATCACCGCATCTTTCGATGCATCATCAAGTAACCTGTAGTTGGGCATGGCCGAGGTCGGCAACCCGTTCGAAATTGTTTTTTTCAAGTCTTCATCTGTGGGCAGTGAATTTCTTTCGGTCGTGGTGAATTTGAATTTTCCCAGAGTGAAATCCCGCGGTTTTACAATAAAGTCTCCGGCTACCACACCTTTACCATCGCCTTTTTCGCCATGGCAGCCGATACAGTGCAATGTAAATACCTGTTGTCCTTCAACGTCAGCCGCCTGGACCGTTCCGATTCCCATGAAAGGCAAGGCAACAAGAAATGCGGACAACAAAGGGACGGCCGAATTCAACCAAGTCTTCAACAAGCGCCGCTTCTTCATTTTTATTTCTCCTTTTATGTATATCCTCGACATTTCGAATCTACCGGCCCATCAGCTTCAGTGTATAAGAAACCAGATCCCATCTGCTTTCCTCGTTCAGGGTGTCCTGAAAAGAAGCCATCCCCGTGCCGTCCAGTCCGGAAGTAAAAGTAATGTAAATGGCTTCAGGAGAAGTGCCCCTTTTCAACTCGCCGGTGGTAAAATCAAAGGGTACGATCTTGTGTCCCCAATCATCCTTCAGCTCATTGGACTTTTTACCGTCACCTTTGCCGGTGTCGCCGTGGCACTCCCAGCACTTCATCTCCTTATAAACCTGCTCTCCCCTTTTTACCGACGCCGGAGTGCCAACCCAGTCGGGTTTCACAATCGGAATCGGATCACAAGGATCCTCTTCTTCCCAGCGTTCCGAGAAGGTCGTAACATGTGCTATCAGCTCATCTTTCTGCGTGGCGGACAGGTCTTGAAAGGAAGGCATAAAAGATGGGGCGATACCCTTTGTAATGGTATCGACAAGATCCTGGTGAGCCGGCAGGCAACCGGTCGGCGTGGTCCGAAACCTGAAAACTCCCGCCGTAAAATCTCTGGCGTAAGTGGTTATCGTTCTGCCGCTCTTTTCAACTTTTGTGCTAAAGCAGACAAAACCCTTGCTGTCTCCCCGCTGGCCATGGCAATCGGCGCAGTTGATATCAAATATCTTTTTCCCAGGATCCCCGGCTGCATATAGGTTCTGCGTATTTATGACAACAACGCCAAATAACAGGAATACAGCAGTCAGACCCACTCGGAAAACCGCCTTCCTTCTTTTCTGGAATCTCATTTCTCGCTCCTTTCGTGCAGTCTATTATTTGGCTTCTAAGGTTTTGTAAAGGTATGATCCATGGTTGTGGCCTGCCCCGCTTTAACTTCAACGGTTTTATCAACTTCGCCAAAGCCTTCATGCCAAACCATCACTTTGTATGTTCCCGGCAGGATGTCCGTTATTTCAAATTTACCGTTTTTATCGGTCACGGCCACATAGGGATTTTTAGCGGCATAGACGTACGCCCGCATCCATTTATGGGAATCGCATTTAACACTAATCATGCCGGTGCGCCGGACCGGCTTTTTGATGGTCGTATTCTGGATAGGCAGCGCCAGATTGTAGACCGTGCTGCGCTTGCCTTTCATCATCAATCCCAGGGAAGTATTGTGAAAAATCGGGTCACTGTTATGGATCACAAACTGCGATCCCTTATAGGCGATACTGACCAATGGATGAAACTGGCAATCCTTGTTATCAAGGGTCAAATCCTGCTTCGGCATGGCCTTGCCTTTGGCAACTTTCTTAAGAGCGACAATGACGTTTTTTACCCCCAGATCGGCGGAGATGATGTATTTATTCATTTTAAATTCACCGCCGCACAACTTGGTCTCCTCAGGGACTTCGGTCTCAATTTTTCCCATTGGATCGGCGACCATTTCAGCGGCCTTGATGGTACCTACTATGGAACCACCGTTTTCAACATCCACCACCTCATATTTCTTTCGCTTGGCAAATGCGCTTGCCGGCAAAATGAGGGTTATTATCAGAACCAGTAACAGCCACCTCTTCATGTTGTCCTCCTTTCGTAGGAACTATTGCAATTTCAGTAATCTGTGAACGCTTTCGACCGCACCTGCCTCGGTCGCCCCTAATGCTCTTTTCCCCCCTCTTCAGTCAGCCCCATCAGCTTCAAGGTAAAGGAGACCAGGTTCCAACGCTCTTCTTCGGTCAGGGAATCTTCATATGAAGGCATCCCTGAACCGTCCAGACCGGTTGTAAATGTCATATAGATATTCTCGGCCGAAGAACCCCTTTTCAGGTTGCCGGCGACGAAATTGAAAGGTAAAATCTTTTTACCCCAATCATCTACGATTTCATTAGCTTTAGGCCCGTTCCCCTTGCCATCATCACCGTGGCACTCAAAGCATTTCATGCGCTTGTATACTTCTATACCTTTTTTGATGGACTTGTCGCTACCCACATAATCCGGTTTTGCAGCGGTGATCACATCGCACAGATCTTCCTCCTCAAACCTGGCTGAGAATGTCATCACATACTCAGCGACACCCCTTAGCTCCTCATCGCTAATCTTTTCCTGGGGTGGCATGAAGGATCGGTCGATACCGGTTTTTATGGTCCGTTGCAGATCCTCCGGACTCGGCAGGCAGCCGGTTGAAGCGGCCCGGAACTTATAGACGCCGAATGTGAAGTCACGTGGGAAGGTCTCTATCACCCTGCCGTTTTTTTCAGCGTAGCGGATAACATCCACAAAGCCTTTACCGTCACCCTTGGCACCGTGGCAGATCCGGCAATTGATATCGTAGTACTGCTTCCCTTTTTTAATCAACGCTTCATAGGCGGCATCTTCATCATCCTGTGCCACGGCAAAAGGAGGCATTAGCAATACAAAAAGCGCGAGAGCCGAAAATAAAGCCCATGGTCTGAACAGATTCACTTAAATTCCTCCAAAACTATTTTAAACTTGCGTAATCGTTCACAGGTTCAAAAAAGATCAGTTTGTACCCTTCGCTGTCGCATCCCTTTAACCAAACGAATAATCGCATCACCGCGTCTTCTTCTTACCGAGCGTCTTCACATAGGCGATGACATCTGCAATCTCCTGGTTGCCCAGTCCTTCGCCCTCTGCCCCAAAGGACGGCATGGGCGTCCCCTTTCGGCCATAGAGGACCGTTTTGGCAAGAAACTCAGATTGAAGCAGATTTTGCACTGTCGAGTTCCTCAAATTGATACCGAGTTTTCGACCACCGCCTCTGCCGTCATTACCGTGGCAAAAGTTGCATCGCTGTTCATACAGGGTTTTGCCACGTGCGGTATCACGATTTTCCTTGTTATAGCCAAACGGCTCTGGGATCTGTGTCGGCCTATTCTCAGCAACATATTCAATGATCCGGGCCAGCTCTTTTTCTTTGAGACCGGAAGCGGTGTCTTTCCATGCAGTCATCTGCGTCCCGGACCGCCCTGCATCGATAATGGATTTAAGGGAGTAGTCATCGATCAATCTCAAGAAAGCGGAATTGGTGATGGCCGGTATGGTCCGGTCCAAAACTTCATCGTAGATGGATTGCTTTCCTGTACCGTGACAGCCGCTGCAATACATTTTGAAGAGCGAGGCACCGTCGGTTGCTTGGACGGTAATATTTTTTATTAATTTGTAATTGGAGGGCAGTTCCTCCCGCCGAAGGGTAAAAATAAAAGTAGTCAGTTGGTCGGCCTCTTCTCCAGTAAGAGATACCTTCATCTCACTTGTGGGTACAATTCCCCGCGGATCCTCGAAGTGCTGCTTTACCCAGTTGTAGGCGGTTCTGTCGCCGATCACATGGGCCATGGGGAAGTAGTGCAAGGGTCTGGAGGCTACGCCATCCAGGGCAGCGCCGAGATCTCCCCCGACACCGCCGAGTTTGTGACATCCGCGGCAGCCCTTTTCCCGGAAGAGCCGCTCACCGTTGACCACTGTATGCATGCCTTCGGCCTCCAGCATCTTGACGTCATGGCAGATGGCACAGGAGGATTGGATATACTTAAAGGGGATAATCGGATAATCCCAAAAGGTATCCCGTCCCATGCCATGGGCCTCTTTCATATTAGTGGCCCGCCCTTGGCCAAAATGGCAGACGGTGCATCCGAATTTTGCGACGGCATGGGTCTGCAGATAGTGACCGCTATGCTGTTTATAGGGCAGGTTACCGCTGGCCATCAACGGGTTCTCCAGCCCCATGTGACAGCTCATGCAGCGGTCCGCCTTGTTCAGACTCGACAAATAGATCTGGCGGATTGCCCCGGTCTCAATCCCCTCTGCTCTCTTTCGAGCGGCCTCGCTTTTGGCATTTTTAATTAAAAATTCTTTGTATTGAGATTGATGCTGGTGCCATTCGTTGGACAGCTCCCGGTTTACGGCCAACCCTGTGTAAGCAAGAACGAATAACGCCGAAATGAGCAATAGTGACAAATAAAATCTACTGTGCATGTTTTAATTCCTATTTCGATTGCTTAGCCCATCGCTTCGGAAGAATTGAATCCACCCCCCAATGATCGTTAGTGCACCGGCCACTGACTTTGAGACCAGTAGAAGTTCCAGTTCGGCCCCCTCAACTCTGTCCCGGTGTAGGTGAGAATGACATAGGTCACCATCGCCATGGTGAACAGGGCTATGGCACCCATACGGGTCGAACCGGTTCGTTTTATGGTGTACAAGGACCAAACGATTATGAAGCCGACCCAGATGCTGCCGGGGTTGACCAGAACGATCAAAAGTTGGGGTATTTCGGGCCACCAGTTCCTGAACCAACCGAAATTGATCGAAAAAGCGAGGACACCGATCAGACCTACGGCACCCAGAATCGTCGATTGCAATGTAACCCAGACGCCCTGCTTGTTGGAGAACCAGGTTCCAACGTTTTGTTCTTCACGGTCCAGGTAGGGAATGAGCAACAGGCCGACCACCCCCATGGTGGGAAGTACAATGCCCCCCATAAAAGCGGAGTAGGAAACCAACTCCTGAAAGCCCAGAAAATACCAGGGTGCCTTGGCCGGGTTCTCCGGGAGGGTTGCATTGGCCAACTCCTTCAAAGGCGCATCCACATAAAAGGCATAGACAAGGATTACCGCCGCGGTCATCATGAAGACGGCCAATTCGGCGATGAGCGTATTGGGCCAGCTCAAGACAGTGTTTTCAACATCGTTGTCCACTGCCGGTGTCCTGCCGCGGGCCAGTTCCATGAGCCCATATGTTTTATAGGTCGGGAAAATGCCGCCCTTCTTGCTTGGAGGGAGAGCATAGGACGCATCCGTATCCATCGGTTCAAAATTCTCCGGCCGTGTGAGTCCGCCATCTTTGCGAATCCGCCAGAAATGAATCCCGACCACCACCGAGATAATCGACGGCAACATTATAATATGCAGAAGAAACACCCTGGTCAGCGATTCCTGACCGGGATTGAGCCCCCCGAGAAAGAGCTCTTTCTGAAATCCGCCGATATCAAAATATTGGGTAATCCCGAAAATATCGGTAATCTCCTTGGGTGAATTCATGATATTGGAGACAATCACCATAGCCCAGTAAGAAAGCTGATCCCAAGGCAGCATGTAGCCGGTCAGGTTCAGAATACAGGTTAGCACCAGCAGCCCTATACCGATCACCCAGTTGAATTGCCGGCCCTTGGCGTATGAGCCCGTGTAAAAGACCCTTGCCATATGGAGAAACACGGCGATGATCATCGCCTCGCCGGACCACTTGTGGATATTGCGCATCAACCTTCCGCCGCTGACGACGAAATTGATATCTTTAACCGTGTTGAAGGCATTGGAAGTGGACGGGTTATAGTACACCATCAAAAAGATACCGGAAGCAAAGGCGATTAAAAGGAGAAAAAGGGAAATTAGCCCCAGGCCGAAAGTATAGTTCGGCCTCAGGGTGTTGAGATGGGTCTTAACTCCTTGAACGTGGAGAAAAAAATTGTTAAACATAACGGCAGCCCGAGATTTATCGGAGGTGATCTTGCCGTTTCTTAGAAAAGATTCAAGAAATGAATCCTTCAGAGAAATCAAATTCCCTTTAAACTTGGCCAGTCCCGTTTCATTCAAACCATTCATCATTTTGTGTCCGCTCAATTACGTTGTCGTGTTAGGCTATGGCTTGTTTAATGGTCGTGCTACGTCAGGCAAATAGATACTTGGTGCCGACCGGGACAGTCTTTGCCGTATCCACAGCCAGTGTGCCGTCCTCCTGCTGGCGGATCTCATGCCACTCCAAGGGACGAGGCGCCGGACCGGCAATCACCTTGCCATCCCGAGTGTATTTTGATCCGTGGCAGGGGCACTGAAACCCCCATTGGGTGGGAGCGACGATGCACCCCAGGTGCGTGCATACACTGGATATGGCATAGATCCCGTCACTATCCGAAAAAACGACGACCTTTTTATCGACGAGGTTTTTAACGGTCCCCTCGGGGAATTGTTCTGTTTTACCAATTTTGAACTTAGACGGTTTCTCGTAGCGGACATTTGGCTTTATCATTCTCAGGCAGGCTGCAACTACGCCAAGAGAGGCCAAACCGCTTATGAGCATTGAAGTCTTTCCAAGGAAGTCGCGCCTGGTTTTTCTTTTGTCATCGTTGTGTTGCGTCGTCATTTAATAGGCCTCCTTAGATACAAATCTCTCCATCGTAATGGCATCGACGGGGCACCGCTTGGCGCAGAGCGCACACCGGATGCACCGCTCTTCATCTTTGATAATAGCCGATCCCTTCGTTTCCGGCGCCTTGCCGTATCTCTTTTCATATAGAGCTGCCAGATCTTCGTTACCGGCCATGTTTTCAAGGCTGACCAGTCTCAGGCAGTATTCAGGGCAGACATCGGCGCACCCGCCGCAAAGAATACAACGATCTCCGTTGAAGATGGTGTTTGTCGCACAATTGAGGCACCTGCTGCCCTGCTCGCGGGCGATCTCCTTGTCAAAACCCGTCTCAACCTGATGGTGGAGGCTGGAAATACGCTCTGCGACGTGGGCAGTCGGCACGCCTTTTCTTCTGATTTTCTCATAATCGGGCGGATGGGCAACGACGTTGTCGGCAACTTCCTTGTCGTAGCGGGTGGTATGATCCTCGAACGTTTTCAACGCCATTCGGGTTGAACTGATGTACTCATGGATCGCCCGGGCGCATTTCTTGCCGCTGGCAACGGCATCGATAACGAGTTTGGGCCCATGGGCGAGGTCACCGGCGACAAACAGGCCCGGAAGCGAGGTTGAAACCGAGTCGTTTTCGACCCGAATCATGCCCCTGTCCGTCCTTGCGACGTCAAGCTCGGTGTTGTCAAGGAAGGAGAGGTCGTAGGCCTGGCCGATGGAAAAGAAGATGGTATCCACCGGCAGCGTCAACAGATCCGATTCATCATAGCGGGGGTTGAAGCGCCCTTCTTTATCAAAAACCGCAATGCACTTTTTAAAAATGATAGACTGCACATTGCCGTCTTCATCCGCATTGATGCACTGTGGTCCATAACCGTTGATCCGGGTAATCCCCTCTTCGGCGCCCTCGCTTATCTCTACTTCGTCGGCCAGCATTTCCTCAAAGCTCTCGATGCAGACCAACGTAACCGACTCCACGTCCTGCTGCCTCACAGAAGTTCTGGCCACATCATAGGCGACATTACCGCCGCCAATGACCGCCACCTTGCGGCCGACGCTCGTTGCTTTGCCGGTAAAGACCTGCCTCAAGTAGTCAACGCCCCCGACGACGCCTTTGCTTTCATATCCTTCAATGGGAATCATGCGGGATTTCTTGGCCCCCACGGCCATGAGAACGGCAGCGGATTCCTCATGAAGCCGTTTCAGAGAGATATCCTCGCCAACTTTGATTCCCAGTTTGATTTCCACACCAAGGGCGCGAATGGCATCGATTTCCGCTTGAAGCAATTCCCTGGGAAGGCGATAGGGCGGAATTCCCACGGCGCACATACCGCCGGCGACATCTTCCATTTCATAGATGATGACGTTATACCCCATCAGTGCCAACTCATGGGCACACGCCAAGCCTGCCGGTCCGCCGCCGATGATGGAAACCGGTTTGGGTGTATGGGCGGCAATTCCCATTATGCCGGTACCGCTCTCTTTGAACCTTTCTTTGAAGGCCTGCACAAACTCTTTTTTGTCACCGTAGATCTCGACACCAAACTTTTGAGTGACAAATCGTTTCAGCGCCCTGATGGAAATGGCGGCGTCTATCATCCCCCTTCGACAGGCCAACTCACAGGGGGACCCGCAAATGCGTCCGCAAATGGAGGCCAGCGGGTTCGGCACCCGCGCAATCCAGTAGGCCTTTTCGTAATCGCCCTCGGCAATGGCGCGCACATACCCCCGGGAATCGGTGTCCACCGGGCAGCCGGTCTGGCATTTAATATTCTGCCGCCAATACTTATAATCCGGAATGACTATCTTAAAGGATGATTTGTTCTTCATGCTCAGCTCTATTTTTTACGACCCTTTCCCGAAATAAAGATCGCGGTTTTTTACATCCTCGGCCAATTGGGCAAACGTCGCCTCTCTCAATGTCTCCCGAATCTGTGTGCGCGCCTTGACCCAGACCGTATGAACCGCGCAGGTACAGCTTTTTGAACAAGATTGGGGTCGCAGCGCGCACTCATTAAAAAAGATGTCTCCCATCATGGTTTCAACCACATCCAGCAGACATATTTTTTCCGGTGGCAGCCCAAGTCGGAACCCGCCTTTGGGGCCTTGGATGATTTCAATGATACCGGAGCGGGATAGCTGTTGGGCGATTTTGGTTAAAAAATCACGAGGGATGTCCATCGCATCGGCGATCTCATTGCGGGAAGCGACGATGCCTTTTGCCAGGGTGGATAGGTAGAGCACGCATCGGATCGCATATTCCCCTGCTTTTGTTAGTCGCATAGAGTGAACCTATATAAATAAGGATGAAATGCACGATTGTCGTTTTTGCATCATCGGCCCATTCATTCTCGTTCCTGCGGGGTAGGACGAATCTATAAATGGATAAACAAGATCCTTTTTATCCAATATATTGATCAAATCTTTGTGTCAAGCTTTTTAAACCGACTTTTATTTTTGGCGTATCGTTGTTTGTCCGTGGCTAAAATTTGGACGTTGGATTTTTATACCGTTATATCATCTAGTTATCTAATTCACGTCGGATAGCCTCTCCTATGGTATGCATATCGAAGGGTTTTTTTACATATTCCCCTGCTCCCATCTTCTGAGCTTCCCGGACCCGCACGGTTTCGGAATATCCGCTCACGATGAGCGTCTTTTGTTCGGGGCGCAGGGCCTTTATACGGCTGTATGTTTCCAGTCCGTCCATGCCGGGCGGCATAATCATATCCAGGATCACCAAATCTACCGTATGATCCCTTAAAAAGGCAATGGCCTCCGCACCGCTGGCGGCAGTGTCGCATCGGTATCCTATCATGGTCAGCATCTCCTGTGAGATTTCACGCTGGGACGGTAAGTCATCCACCACTAGAATACGCTCACCTCGACCCCGGTAGGGTTTCGAGGAAATGATCTTGTCCCGTTGTTCTTTATTTGCGGATGTCACCGGCAAGTAAAGCTCGATGAGGGTCCCTTTATCCGGTTCGCTGCATACATTGATGTAGCCGCTGTGGTCGTGCACTGTACCCCAAACCACCGCCAATCCAAGACCAGTACCGCTGCGCCCCATTTCCTTTTTGGTAAAAAAAGGCTCGAATATCCTTCCCAGATCCTCTTCACCAATACCGCTGCCGTTGTCTTCCACTCCCAGGACCACATACTCACCCGTCTTGATATCGTCGTACCCTTTGAGCGGTTTATCAAGGTGCCGATTCCGTGTGGAGATGTGAACCCGCCCGCCTTCCGGCAGTGCTTCGGCGGCATTGGAGACCAGATTCATCAGGGATTTTTTCATGTGCACAGCCGAAGCACTGATGTTCGACAACGGATCCTGCTTGTCGACTTCGAACGCCACTAGAGGATGATAGGACTGAAGTTTTAAAAATTCTGGAGACACAAAGTATTGGTCGATCAGTTCGTTAAAATTGAGTATCTCCATTTTGGTGACACCACGCCTGGCCAAGGTCAACAGGTCCTGGACGATGGCCGCAGCCTTTTGTCCGGATTCGCGCATCACGGCAAGCGGCTTGTGCAGGTCGCTGTCGGCCGGAATACGCATCAGCAGCATATCCGGATAGCTCACGATACCGGACAGGACATTGTTCAGGTCATGGGCGACCCCGCCGGCCAGCAGGCCCAGTGCTTCCATTTTCTGTGACCGGGCCAGTTTGGCTTCAAGCTCTTTTTTCTCCTTTTCGGCTTTATGCAAAGCGGTGATATCTTGAACGACGCCTATGATTTTATGCGACGATGCGTTGGATTCATTTCCGTATTCCGCTCTCGCGTACCCCATCTTCTCCCGGGGTAACGAATCCCCAGATCCGGAGACATTCAGCCGGAATTTGCATGTGTCTCGTTTTTTGGATCCGAACCCCTCGATAAAGGCATGAAAGTCCGTTGCCTGCGCTTTGAGGTCGCTTAATGTCAGACGACGGCCGGCCTGTTCCAGGCCCAAGATGCGCAGGGCCTCTTCCGACCCCCACAGTCGATCCGATTCAGGATCGTATTCGAAGTTGCCCACCCTGGCGATACTCTGTGCCTGTTTGAGACGCTGTTCGCTTTGGGTCAGGGCATGGTTGGCCTTCTGAACGGAGCGGGTCATTTTCGCCAATTTTTGTTTTTCGGCTTCCAGGTTCTGCTGCTCGCTTTCGAGGCTGGATTGATATTTTCCGCGCGCAGATTCATAGATGTAAGTCAAAGATGCCACCAAAGCAAAAGCGACGCTGAACCGGATTTTGAATTCAAGGCTGTAAGCGTGCACCCACGCCGTGTCCCATGGCCAAAAGATGATGCCCATGCACAAAAAATAAACAAGAGCGGTCCAGGCCAATCCTTCCGGGATGCCCAGCGTATAGAAGGCAATCAACGGGTAACTGAACATCCACAGCAGCTTGTTGCCCTCAATGCCGCCCTTGGTGGCCAGGAACAGGAAGAGCAATCCCAACAAGGTCGTGTTGATGCGATAGAGCACCAGACCTTTGTTCATCATGCGAAGTCCGAACAGGCTTAGAACCAGCCAGAGGCTGGCGGACAGGTCTAAGCATCCTTCCAACAGATTCCGATGAATCAGATGATAGAGTCCAAATGTGCCGAGAATGATGATGCCGGGAACGATCAGTGCAGCAAAGAGTCTTCGCTTGCGGACCTCTTCAAATGTCAGTTCCTTTCCCGGCGGTAGCACCCATTCCAATGGGGAGATTTTTCTCGCAAAGGATTTTAGGCGCTGGGCATAGCTGGTTTGCTTAATGCCTTTGTGGGGGGTCGATGCACCAGACCGCTCCATTACGGAAGCGGGATCTTGTGGCGGTTGATCATTGTTCTGATTCTTTGGGCTGTGCGCAGAAAACATAACGGGCTTATATTATACGTAAATGCCGCTATGGTCTATCATTATTTATTAAATGACAGGCGAAATATTCGGTTTCGTTCCCCCAAACTACTCGTCCTGGCTGCCGACGGAAATCTACGCTACGTCGATTTCTCCTTAAAACCAGTAACCGACGAGGGCGGCCAGGCTTTGCTGCTTGTTCCAGAAGGCCGGGACATCACCAACCACAAAAAGGACGAGGAAAGGATCAAGAGACAGGCTGATTTTTTGCAGGACCTGATAGACGCCATGCCATACCCGATTTTCTACAAGAACCGGGTAAAGGAACGCGATTTAAAATCTGGCTTCCTCGCCATTTGGGAGATTCTGAATTAACCCTGGCAGAAGAAAGAAGTGACCGCATCACCGGAGGGATGGAGACAGTGCTTGTAGTGGAAGATGAACCTATGCTGCTGGACCTGGCCCTGACCGTGCTAAGGGATTTGGGCTACGCGGTAATCAGCGCGGCATCACCGCATGAAGCCATTCGCCTTGCCGATGCACACGCCGGGCAGATCCATCTGCTATTGACCGACGTGGTAATGCCGGAGATGAACGGTCGTGATCTGGCCAAGCGATTGCAATCACAATATCCGAATCTTAAATGTCTGTTCACATCAGGATACACGGCAAACATCATCGCACACCACGGTATTTTGGATGGCGATATGAATTTTATTCAGAAACCTTATACTCTGGAAGTCCTCGCAGACAAAGTGCGACAAGCATTGGCATCCGTTTAGCGTCTGCTCATTGCATCCTATCCACAGGCAACAAGCCGGAAAGAGAAGTCGCCCGGACGCGGTTTTTCGCTAATTCTCGTCGAGGATGGTGAAACAGCTGGGCTCTTCGAGCAGACCGGCGAAGGTTGTTTGCTCCAGCGTTTGCCTGAGCTGACGCCGTGCCGTTTCCCATACCCCATATACGGTGCACGTGGGGCTGCGAAAGCAGCTTTCCGGACGCATCAGGCAATCGTTGAGATATATCTCACCGATAACGGCCTCAACAACGCCCAGCAGTGTCACTTCTTCCGGAGGGACAATCAACCGGAATCCACCTTTTGGACCTTGAACGATTTCAATGTAGCCTGCCCGGGCCAGCTGTTGGGCGATCTTCCCCAGGAACTGAGCAGGAATGTCCATCGCTTGGGCGATCTCCTTGCGGCTACCAGTATTGCCCACGCCCAGGCAACAAAGATACATCATGCAGCGCACCGCATATTCACCTGCTCTGGTTAACCGCATCGCACCCACCTGCTCTTGGGTCATCAAATAGGATAAAATGAATCATATCTATCGCATATATGGCCCCGGTATCCTTTGTCAACCCGTTTTAAGCCATGCAGGCGGCAAATATCCCCAACGGTCATTATGCCGGAAGTCCGCCGCTCATAAGGACCGCATGGATCTGTATCCCAGACCGGACCGGCAAGGTGCCGAATCTCTCCCTGAATCGCAAAATCGGTTGACAGACAAGTGACTGTCCTCTATATAGCATAAAAAAGATCTTATTTATCCCATTAATTTGCGACTGAGGTGTTGATGGCTAAGCGGTTAACCTTAGCAGGTGAGTTGGCGGTTCTGTGCTCAGTTTCACGCCAACAATACACATGTTCAGGTTTTATGTTGATCTGTTTTATCAATTACACGGACTTACGGAGGAGGTTAAAATGGGAGCGGTAAAACGTTTTATGAAAATCGGACTGCTGATTGGAGCTTACCTGTTGCTGTGTACGGCATCAACCCCTTGTCTTGCGGCGGATAGCAGTCCCTGGATGCTCCGCGCACGCCTTTTGGGGGTTATTCCTGACGACAGCAGCAGCCAAATCACACTGATCGGAGGGGAAGCCGATGTTGATGAAGCCTATACGCCGGACTTGGATCTGACTTACTTTTTCACTGACAATTTCGCTGCCGAATTGGTCTTTTTTGCTTATAGCCGGCACGATGTCACCGCTAAAAACACTGCTTTGGGCGATGTCGATCTGGGATCGCTCGATTTGCTGCCTCCCACTGTTACCGCTCAATATCACTTTATGCCCCAACAAAGTTTCCGTCCCTATGTGGGTGCCGGTCTGAGCTACGTACTGATTCCAAATGAAGATCACGGGCCGGTGGCCACGGCCGTCCGGTATGACGACGGTGTCATCGGGCTCGCGCTCCAGGCTGGATTTGATTATTTTTTCAATGACCACTGGTGCATCAATTTTGATGTTAAAAAAGTATGGGTGGAAGTTGATGTGGAAGTTGATGCCTTGGGGACGACGGTGAGCACCTCCGTCGATGTTGATCCCTGGCTGATCGGGGTTGGTGTGGGATATCGTTTCTAGCAGTGTTGCTTCTGCCGTTACCGCCGGAGCCCGGCGGGGTATTCGACCGTCGGGTCACGGCAAATGCAGACGAAGGAGCCTGCCTTCATATATTTTTTTATCATAATAACAGTTTATTGATGAGCCATATAGAGGTTAGAAAACACGTACCAACCCCGCCTGCTGGCGGGAGAATCGGGGCTGAAGTGAGGATTTATTACGCCCCTCAGAACGGCCGCTATTACCAGTGCAGAGAAATCCTGCCCCCCTATCATCTGCAATAGTGGCGTGCACACAGAATTCAAGTCTGGGCGATGCGGAACCCATCCATGCTTCTCTGTAGAAGCCAGCCTAACCTGCCGCATCGCCCTATCTCAAACCCCAGGGTCATTCTTGAATTGACAGAATCTCGCATCGCAGAGATAATAGGACGAGCTGCGTTAGCGAATTGAAGGTTAATAAGGATCTGCGCCCTCACATTGAGCGTCGCAAAGGAGCTGATCATGGTTGATATCAAGAATATTGTTTTCCGACGGGTGCCAGGCATAGATTACTCGATGATTAAAAACGACGTCAAACTGTTCAATATCTTTTTGTCCATTGATGGAAAGAGATCTGTCAACGAGATTTCCCAGGAAGATGCATACGACCCGAATGATCTGTTTTCGGCCGTCGATGAGATGGAGAGAATTGGGTTGCTCGTTCCCGTTGACGGCGCCGGGGCAGATGACATTGAAACCCCGTATGGTGCATCTTTATGCAATCTTCCAAAGGAATTTCTGACGGGGATACAAGCCGTGGATAATCAGCATCAGCGGCTCGTAAGCATGGTCTCCGAACTGGATGATGTGCGCAAGACATCGTACCCCGGAGCGAATCAAAAGCATGAAGCCGTTGGAAATGTGGTATCCGAGATGATCGACTATACCATTTCGCATTTCGCCTTTGAAGAGTCCCTGATGGAGGATGCAAGCTACAAATTCTTCAATGCCCACAAGCGCATCCACGAGCTGCTGATCAAACGGGCCGGAGAATATAAGGAGCGCTGGCTCTCCGGCGATGATATTGCCGACGAATTATACGAAGTGCTCAGCAGATGGTTGTTCAACCATATCCGCAATGATGATAAGGCATTTGCACCTGTGGTAATCAAGAACATGGCGGCGCTGGACAGGATTAACAGCGGCTGGCTCGCTCAACTTGTAAAGCGGATTTTTAAATAGAATTCTGCGTTGCTTCAAAACACCATCTGCTAGCGGCCGATGCCGCCCATGCACAGATATTTGACCTCGATATACTCATCCAGGCCGTATTTTGAGCCTTCCCGCCCAATGCCCGACTGCTTGATACCGCCGAACGGCGCAACCGCCGTAGACAAAATCCCCGTATTGATACCCACCATGCCGCACTCGAGCCCTTCAGACACACGCCAGACGCGGCCCAAGTCCCGACTGTAAAAATAGGCGGCCAGACCGAACTCGGTATCATTGGCCATCTCAACGGCCTGTGCCTCGCTGTCAAAACGGAACAGGGGCGCCACAGGACCGAAGGTCTCTTCACGGGCAACGCGCATGGCCGTTGTGGCTTCCGCCAGCACAGTGGGTTGAAAAAAGGTCCCCCCCAACGGGTGACGCCGGCCGCCCGTGAGCAGTTTGGCCCCCTTGGACAGGGCATCTTCGATGTGAGATTCTGCTTTTTCGACGGCGTTCATGTCAATGAGAGGACCTTGCTGGGTCTCGGGCAGGAATCCGTTCCCTACCTTCAGGGATTGAACGGCTTCGGTTAATTTATCGGCAAACGCATCATAGATTCCGCTTTGTACCAGGATGCGGTTGGCGCAAACGCATGTCTGCCCGCTGTTGCGGTATTTGCTGGCTATGGCCCCTTCCACGGCCGCATCCAGGTCCGCGTCGTCAAAGACGATAAAAGGGGCATTGCCGCCCAACTCCAGAGAGATCTTTTTCACGGTATCAGCGCTGTCGCGCATCAGCAAACGGCCTATTTTCGTGGAGCCGGTGAAGCTGAGCTTACGAACAATGGGACTTTGTGTGAACGCCTTGCCGATGACCGATGATTTTCCGGTGACCACGCTGAAGACACCCGCCGGAATGCCGGCCCGTTCGGCCAAACGGGCCAGGGCCAGAGCAGACAATGGTGTCTGGCCCGCCGGTTTAACCAGCATGACGCATCCGGCGGCAAGGGCTGGCGCCGCTTTGCGGGTGATCATAGCAGCGGGAAAGTTCCACGGTGTAATCGCCGCGCACACCCCCACAGGCTCCTTGATCACTACGATCCGTGATCCAGGTTGATGGGTGGGGATGGTGTCACCGTAGACCCGTTTGGCCTCTTCGGCAAACCACTCCACAAAGGAGGCGGCATAGGTGATTTCCCCTGTGGACTCTGAAAGCGGCTTTCCCTGCTCGGCTGTCATGATGGCCGCCAGATCAGCCTGATTGGCCATGATAAGATCGTACCAGCGCCGCAGCAAGGTAGCCCGTTCGCCGGCCGTCCGGGCGCGCCATACGGGCAGGGCGGCATTGGCCGCCGCAATGGCGCCATCGATTTCCTCACGGTCCAGATCCGGCACGCTGCCCAGAACCGATTCGTCCGCCGGGTTGGTGACCGTGATTACCGCCCCGGAGCGGGCATTTTTCCATTGGCCGTTGATAAAGCATTGGCTGCGTAGCAAGGATGCATCTTCAATGGTAAGCATCGGTAACTCCTTTTTGGTTCTCGACTGCGATTAATGACATGGATTTCGGCTGGTTCGTCATGCCCCATTGGAAATCGTCCGGCACCAGATACATTGCTGTGCACGATTTCTCCGGGTGTCAAGCGGAAGGCTCAGGAATCCGGTCGGCTTATGGTATCGAAAGAGGAAGAGCTGTTGCTATGGATAATTTCGGCGCTAATCGTTCTGCGGATGGGGAATGCCGTTCTCATCCCACCCCCTTTGGTCATAATACTCCCTTAGCATTGCGGACAGTTCCTCTGCAGTAAGGGAATGCCCGGAAGGCAGCGCTTCATCGTACAGCCGGACCGGCAATTGGTCATCTTCAGGTTTGAGCCCCTCGCGCAGGTTGAATTGACGCGTCATGGTCGCGATGGCGGCCGCCTTGTTGCGCAGCGCTTCCTTAGAATAGGACCGCCCGGTGACCAGGGGAATCAGCTGTTCCAATGCTTCCCAGGTATACAGATCCCGGTAGAAGCGGCATAGAATCAGGGTGTCGAAGATGTTGAGGCGGTCCTCATAATCGGTGAGCATACGGGCTTTGCCGTCGATCTGCTCCGGTGGAATCAGCCCGGCGAGTTCGGGTTTGTAGAAGGTGGTTCGAAGGTGGCAGGCGCCCCTGGGGGCGGTGGCAAAGGTCAAGCCCATGCCCTTGAGCACCCTCGGGTCATAGCCGGCCGGCTCCATCCCCTTGACATGCACGGCCAGTGATTCAAGGCCCCACTGCCTGGCAGCAGGCACGATCCCGTCGGCCAGGATATGGCCGATGCCTTCACGGTGGGCCATTTTTTCAATCAGAGCGCCGATCTTGTCAGCGGCACCGTACTCGATGTCCTCATCGATGATGCCCCGCAGCTTGGCCTCGATGGACAGCGCACAGAGGTTTCCCGCAGTGATGGTATCCATCCCCAGCCGGTCGCACAAATCGTTCAGATAGGCGATCTCCCCCATGTCCGCCACCATGCACAGCCCGCCGAAGGCATAGATGGTTTCGTATTCAGGTCCCTCCAGTTGCAGCCCTTTATGGCGGCCCTTGCGGATGGTGGTCATGCGGCCGCAGGCCATGAAACATTTGGCGCAGGCGTTGGGCCTGACCTCATGGTCTTTGTGAAAGGTCTCCCCGCTGATCTGCTCCCAGTGGTCGCAGGTGCCCTGGTGCCAGTATTTGGCCGGGAAAGCGCCCACGGTGTTCATTATCGCCACCATCATGGTGGTACCCATGGCACGGTAAGCTTTTACGCCGGGTTGCTGCATGTTGGATTTGGAGAAGTGTTTGGCGTAAGCGGCCACCCCTTCGCCGTCAAACATCTCCCGTTGGCGGTTTCCTTGGAAAACCACTGCTTTGAGGTTTTTGGCCCCCATGATCGTCCCCACCCCTGCCCTGCCGGCACAGCGCCATTTGTCGTTGGCAATCAAAGCGAAGTTGACGCGGTTCTCTCCGGCCGGGCCGATGACCACAGCGCCGCGCCTGCCGTCTTCGGCCTGCTCCGGCCGGTAGCGTTCCAGCGCCATGGCTTCTGATTGAAAGGTATCCAAGCCCCAAAGGTCAGCGGCATCGAAAAAGGCGGCGCCGTCAGGGTGCACACAGACAGCGGTTGCTCCCGCTGCTTTGCCGGTAAAAAGAACGGCATCAAAACCGGCGGCATCCACAGCTTCCGGCACACGGCCGCCGGAATAGGATTCGGCGTAGAAACCGGTCAGGGGGGATTTGGCAAAGACCCCATAGCGGCTGCCGCCCCAAATGCGCTGCTGGCAAAAGGGACCGGTGGCGAAGATCAGGTGGTTCCGGGGTCCCAGCGGGTCGACACCGGCCGGATTGCGTTCCAGCAGCAACCGCGTCGCAAGACCTTTCCCGCCGAATCCGGCTTCGAGAACGTCATCCGGCAACGACTCGATGTGGTACGAACGCTCCGAAAGATCAACCGTTATGATCCGGCCGTAAAAACCAAACATGGGTCCCCCCTTTCCCCAGCTTACAAGCCTAGATAGGCCTCTTTGACATGGGGATCATTCATCAGGTCCTTGGCCTTGCCTTCCATTACGGCACGGCCGTGCTCCAGCACGTACCCTCGGTCGCTCAAACTCAGGGAATGCTTGACATCCTGCTCCACCAACAGAACCGTGGTGCCCTGGTCGGCGACTTTGCGCACGGTTTCGAAGATATCTTTGATCAGAATTGGAGCCAGTCCCAAAGAGGGTTCATCCAGCATGAGCAGATGGGGCATGGCCATCAATCCGCGACCGATGGCCACCATCTGCTGTTCTCCGCCGGAAAGGGTCATGGCCAGTTGATTTTCCCTTTCCCCCAGACGAGGCAAAAGGTCGTAGACATTTTTCAGGGTTTGCGTCACCGACTGACTGGCCCGACGGTTGTACCCACCCACGATCAAGTTGTCTTTCACCGTCATCAGGGTGAACAGTCGCCGGCCCTCGGGTACCTGGACGATACCGCATTCCACGATCTCTTCCGGCGGTTTATGCTGAATCGGGGTTCCCTCGAAGAGGATTTGTCCGGCGCTGGGCTGCATCAGACCGGAAATAGTACGCAGCAGGGTCGATTTACCCGCGCCGTTTCCGCCGATGATGCTCACCACTTCGCCCTTTTCCACTTTTAGTGAAAGATCGAAGATCACCTGGACATCGTCGTAGAACACATCGATATTCTGGATTTCAAGAAACGGCATAGTCTTCTCCCAAATAGGCTTTGATCACGTTTTCATCGGAAGCGATCTGGTCAGGAGTGCCTTCAGCGATCTTCTTGCCGAATTGAATCACGACGATCCGATCGGATAGCGCCATGATGGCGCGCATGATGTGCTCGATGACGAAGATGGTGATCCCGCTCTCGCGCAAGTGCTTGATGATGGCCACCATCTCGTCCACCTCGGAGGGCCGCAAGCCGGCCATGACTTCGTCGAGCAGCAGCAGCCTTGGCTCCGTGGCCAGGGCGCGGGCGATCTCCAGCCGCTTGCGGTCTGCGATGGTGAGGTTGCCGGCCCGCACATCCTTCTTGTCGGAAAAGTTCAATTCGTCCAGGACTTTCAGCGCTTTTGCTTCGGCTTCGCCGCGGTTTGCTGTGGAGATGAAACTGCCTACGGTGATGTTGTATAATACGCTTTTGGAAGCAAAAGGCTTTACGATCTGAAAGGTGCGTGCCAGACCGGTTTTGCACAGGTTCCAGGGTTTCTTACCGTTGATCGTCTCTCCGGCAAACTCAATGGTCCCTGAGGTTGGCGCAAAGACCCCGGCGATGCAGTTAAACGCCGTGGATTTGCCGGCCCCGTTGGGTCCGATAAGCCCTAGAATCTCACCGGCCTCAATGGTCAGGTTCAGGCTGTCCACGGCCCGAAGGCCACCGAAGTCCTTGGTCATATCGGTCACGTTAAGAATCTGCATGCGCGGTACCTCCTTGGGAGCGGTCCTGGCTGTCCGCCGGTGTATCCGGGTTTTCCTTGGCCAGGCGGTTGAGCAATCCATGGTAGGCCCGGGTCAAGGGCTCCTGAAGGCCCCTGGGCTGAAATAGCATGACCAGGATGAGCACCGCGCCGAAGATGATCAGATGCATACCCGGCAGGGTGGCGCCGAAGTAGATGCGCGAGAAATCGCTCACCGGTCGGAGCAGCAGGGCCCCAAGCACCGGACCAGCGATGGAGCCGCGGCCGCCGATCAGGGCGATGAAGGCGATTTCAAAGGAGAGGTCCAGGGAGATGATGCTCTTGGGATGAATATACAAGGTAAACTGGGCGTAAAAAGTCCCCGCCAGTGCGGTTAAAAAAGAGCTCATCGCCATGGCCACCAGCTTGGCCTTGGCCACATTGACCCCCAATGCCATTGCGGCTTCGGGTTCTTCTCCTCCTGCATTGAGGTAATAACCCAGCTTGGACCGCGATATGAACCAGGTGAGTACCAGAACGCCGATCAGCAGCATGAGGATGATGTAGTAATAAGGTTCCTTGCCGGCAAACATGAAGTTGGCGATCCCGGTGTCCATGGGCGGGATCTGGAGCCCGCGGGGACCGTTGACATTAAGAGGACCCAGGTGGTCGATATTCTCCACCATAACCCGGAACCCCTCGGCAAAGGCGATGGTGGCCAGCGCAAAATAGGCGCCGCGCATTTTGAAGGTCGGCAGGCCGATGAGCACCCCCACGACGGTGGCGAGGACACCGCCCACCAGCATGCCCAACCACGGGCTGATACCGTATTGAAGCGATAAAATGGTGGAGGTGTAAGCCCCGATGCCCACGAAGGCGGCGTGCCCCAGTGGCAGCACGCCGGCAAAGCCCCCCACCAGGTTCCAGCTGGTGGTCAGATAGGCATAGAAGTACAGCAGGACCAGGATATGCAGATAGGTCGCGCTGCGGACGATCAGCGGAATACCGAAGGCCACCAGCAGCAGACCGATCATGGCGACCGAATTGAGTTGGCTTCGATTCATGGAAAAATCCGTCCTTCAAGAAGTAAAGTGCTATCCCCTGTCATTGCATCCCATTGTTTGGGAAATAGAAGTATCTCAATATCAATGGCGGATGCTGTAAAATCGGAAGAATTCCTTCGCTTAAAACTTAACACTAAGAACCTAAAACTTTCTTTACCAATCATATTTCATGCCGAACAAGCCGGAGGGCTTTACGAAAAGGACAACCAGAAAAAGTCCGTAAACGATGGCCTCGGTCCAGGTGGCGGTCATGAACTGCGGTCCCACCGATTCGATCAGGCCGATGATGATGCCGCCGATCAGCGCACCGGGGATGCTGCCCAGCCCGCCGAGCACCACGATAATAAATCCTTTGATGTCGAACAGCACCCCCACCGTCGGGAAGACATTGTAGAAGGGAATCAGTGTCACTGCGGCAATCCCGGCTGTGGCGGTTCCGATGCCGAACGCCATGTTGTAGATCTTGTATTGGTTGATCCCCATCAAACTGGCCGCTTCCCGGTCCAGGCTGGTGGCACGGATGGCGCGACCGGTCTTTGACTTCTGGAAAAACCAGTAGATGCCCGCGGCGGTTATCACCGCCGTAATAAACCCCAGCAGTTTGGGTACAGAGATAAACATGTCGCCGAACTCAAGCATTTTGCCGCGTAGCGGATTCTCCTGCAGATTGCGGTATTGGGGGCCGAAAATCAGCAGGGTCAGATTGTCGAGGATATACCAGATGCCGGTGGTCACGATGATCACCGTAATCGGCTCGCGCACGTTTTTTTCGGCTTTGAAAATCGGCTTGATTACCACATCCTGGAGATAATAGCCGAAGAAGAACATCACCGGGACCACGAAGACCAACGCAAGGTAAGGGTTCACACCGGTGAGGGCCACAGCCCAGTAGGCCACATACATGCCGACCATGAGCAGCGAACCATGGGCGAAATTGATCACCTTGAGGACCCCGAAGATGATGGTCAGACCCAAGGCGGTCAGCCCGTAGATGGACCCCATGAGGATGCCGTTGATCGTATCCTCGATGATGTAAAGCATGGTGCTCTCCTTGAAGGGATGAAAACGTGAGGCGTCCGGGGCGCTGTTGCGCCCCGTTGCCCGTCAGCTGCCGCATTGTCAAGCATCGGATACGCCGACGATTTATCCTATGCTAAGAAGGCCGGCGTCAACATCTCCGCCCAGTGGAGACCTTGGGCGCCGGCCATAGACCCAATAGGTCGGAAACACCGCAGTGCTTCTTTCATTGTCGTTGTAACCGGGTGCAAAAGCGCCGGGTGCAAAACAACGAAACAATCGACGCGCGCCACTTACGGCATGGGGAATACCGGCTTGTAGCCCGCCCTTCGAGCGCCGGCAGGCCACACGGTGATCCGCTCCAGCCCCTTGCCGATATCGTTGACCTGGACCATGACCAGTGAAGCATTCTGATTCTGGCCGGTCTTGTCGAACTTGACCGAGTCGTACCCGACGATCATCCCCGGACTGCTGCTCAGATCCGTCTGGGCCAGTGCCTCTCGGATTTTAGCCGGATCCAGGGAGCCGGCGCGCTCCAGTGCGTCTTTGAGCACATACATGGCCAGATAGGCGTCCACTGCCTCACCGGTAAGGTTCTGGCCGTATTTCTTCTTGAATTTGGCGTTGGCTTCCTTTGCGCCGGGTTTGTTGACGTCGGTTTCCCATTCCACGATGTCAAATAGGTATTGCGCGTTTTTGCCGGCGGCCTTCAAAAATGAGGGATCGGCGTGCCCGCCGCCGCTGGCGATGATGGCTTTGAGTTTGACCTTGTACTCTGCCAGTGTGTTGGTCAGCAGAATCGCATCTGCGGCGTTGGAGACCAGCATCAGGACATCGGGCCGCGCACGGCGGATTTTCTGCACCACCGGGCTCAAATCCGTTGCCGTCGAGGGATAGGGTTCATCCAATACCACCTTGTAGCCGGCCTTTTCAGCCAGCTTCTTCCATTGGCCGGCGAATCCCTTGCCCCAGTCGCCGTTTTCATAGACAAAGGCCAGCTTTTCGACTTTGGTATTGAACTCTTTTTGCATGTCTTTGAGAAAATCAAACTGGTCACGGGTCCACCAGCTATCCTTGGCCGCGATACGGAAGACGGTCTTGAACCCCTGGTCGGTGATTTTATCGGCCACAGAGACCGGAACGATAAAAGGAATGCCGTAGCGCTCGGCCACCGCTGTAGTGGGATAAGTTACTGCACTGTTCCAGCATCCGGTGAGCACGTTCACCTTCTCGGTGTTGATCAACCGTTCGGCTTCGGCCACGCCCTTCTCCGGTTTGGATTCCGAGTCGGCATAGACCAATTCAAGTTTGGCGCCACCCAGGGATTTAATGCCACCGGCCGCATTGATCTCTTCAACCGCCATTTCGCGGGCTTGCTTGCCCTGCTGTCCCACCGTTGCCGAGGGACCGGAGAGGGGGATGATATTGCCGATTTTGACCACGGTGTCAGCCGCGACAACAGGTTGACCCAATGCAAATGCAAGCATGACGATCATGGCCGACGAGAGTATTCTGTTCCACCTGAACCCTGTTTTCGTTTTCATTCCTTCCTCCGTAAATAATAATGGGGTTAACTGTGACCTTTGGTCTTCAAATAGACAAGACCGTCGTAGATGATATCCAGGCCCTGGTCCAGCTGCTCATCGCTGATCACCAGCGGCATGAGCAGTCGAATCACATTGCCGTATGTTCCGCATGCCAATAGAATCAATCCGTTGTCAAAGCAGTATTTGACCAGCGCTTTGGTTGCTTCACCGGCCGGTGTCTTTTTATCACGGTCCGTAACCAGTTCCATGGCCATCATGGGGCCAATACCGCGTACGTCTCCGATCAGCTCGAATTCTTCGTGAAAGGCCTTCAGTCGGGTTTCAAGCCTTGCTCCAAGATCTTTTCCGCGTTTCAGCAGATTTTCTTCATCGAACACATCCATGACGGCCAGGGCGGCCGAACAGGCCACAGGGTTGCCGCCGTAAGTCCCTCCAATGCCAGAAGGATGCACGGCGTCCATGATTTCCTTGCGCCCCACCACGGCGCTCAACGGCATGCCTGCGGCCAGGCTCTTTGCCACGGTGGTCAGATCAGCGAATACACCGTAATGCTCCATGGCGAACATGGTGCCGGTGCGTCCCATGCCGGTTTGGATCTCGTCGGCGATGAACAGGACCTGGTTGGCTTCGCAGATGGCTTTCAGTCTTTGAAAGTACGCCTTGGGTGGTGCAATGAAGCCGCCTTCTCCCTGGACCGGCTCCACGATAATGGCGGCAGTGGACTCCGGCGCCACGTGGGAGATAAAGAACTGGTTCAACGCTTCGGCGCAGGCCAGATCACAGGAAGGATAGCTCATTTGGAATGGGCATCGATAGCAATAGGCAAAGGGCATGCGGTACACTTCCGGTGCAAAAGGGCCGAAACCGAATTTATAGGGTTTGACCTTGCTGGTCAGCGTCATGGTCAGCAGGGTGCGGCCGTGAAACCCGTTTTCGAATGCGATGATCGCCTGCTTCTGGGTTTGGTAGCGGGCGATTTTTATCGCATTTTCGACCGCTTCAGCGCCGCTGTTGGCAAACATGGCGGCCTTGGGGAACTCACCCGGGACCGCCTTGCACAAACGCGCAGCCAAGTCCACCGGTGTCGCGTACGGTGTCACCATAAAGCAGGTATGGGTGAACTTTTCAGCCTGCTGCTGTATGGCTGTCACGACTTTCGGGTGGGAATGGCCCACGTTCATCACGGCGATACCCGTGCCGAAGTCGATATATTCCCTTCCTTCCACATCGAAAAGGGATGCCCCGCGGCCTTCGGCGATATAGCAATTGTTGGCACTGACGAACCCTTTGGCCATTACCGCGTTGCGTTGCTCGTTTAGTGATTCGTTGCTTATTCCAGACCCCATAATGCCCTCCGGTAATCTGCAATTCTTTTTTAAGTTACAGAATGTAGTTCCCTACGGTTTAACGGCGGAAAATATAGAGAGATCGAAACAATAAATGTGCCAACAGGGGCAAAAATATTATATCCTATATAAACAGAGAGTTGGATGAATCAGCAGAGGGCAGGATACCACCATTCCGATACAAAAATGGATCAAAAACGGGTATCATCTTGTAATCAATAGAATTATCCTGATCAAAAAATAGATCAACCACATAGACTAATAAATAGTTTTATTTTAAATGGTTGTATGTTTTTGATTCATTTATTGATCAAATATGGCTATAATTTGTGGGCGTTTAGCTTGCGCACTACCGAAGGTTGACTAATGCCCAGAACCGCCGCCATCTCCCTTGTTGTGCGGCATTGCTGTCTGGCCAGCTGCAAAACCCTCCGCTCCACTGCTCGCAGATGCTCCGCCAGGAGCAGGCTTTTCGATTGATCGCCGGCCATGCCGGGGTCGAAGATGGGTTCGTTCACCTTTAAGCCCGACTGGATGAATTGGTCGATACGCTTCTCGTCACTCATGACCACCGCGTTTTCAATGATATTTTTCAATTCACGCACATTACCGGGAAATGGATGTTTTTCCAGGGATTGGATGACGCGGGCATCGATCTTCTTGTCGCACTTATACTTGCGGTTATACTTGTTCAGGTAGAACCGCACCAGCCCCGTAATGTCTTCCGACCGCTCCCGCAACGGCGGAATCTTCAAGATGAAGCTGTTCAACCGGTAGTAGAGATCTTCGCGGAATTTTCTCTGCCGGACCAGCGCGCTTAAATCCTGATTGGTTGCCGCGATGGTGGAACACTCCACCTTGGTGGATCGGGTTCCGCCGATACGTCGAATCTCCTTGTCATCCAGATATTTCAGAAGCTTGGCCTGCAAGGCCAACGGCATATCCCCGATTTCGTCCAGGAACAGCGTGCCGCCCTGGGCCAGTTCAAACAAACCGATTTTACCTTTGTCGCTGGCCCCGGTAAATGCCCCTTTCTCATATCCGAAGAGTTCGGCTTCCAGCAGATTTTCAGGCAGGGCAGCGCAATTGATTTCGACAAAAGGATTTTTATGACGGTTGCTGTTCTTGTGAATCAGCCTGGCCAGCAATCCCTTGCCTGTTCCGGATTCGCCCAGGATAAGGATATTGGAGCCATCGATTCGCGACAGCTTCAGCGACATCTGCAAAACGTGGCGCATTTTGCCGCTTTCGGCAATGATTTCATTGCGCCGCAGTTCCAGCAGGGAGAGGTCGGCCAGCTTCTCCCTATATTTTTCTGTTATCTCCAGGTTTTGGACGATTTGCCTTCGCAGATGATTTAACTCGGTGATATCCCGCTCGTTGACGACCACGAGAAAAATCCCTCCCTTATCATCCCTCACAGGCGTTCCGGTGGAAAGCAGGTATTTGTCTGTTTTGGCAATATACTGCATCACGGTCTTCCGGCGACCGGAGGCCAACACCAACCGGGTCACCGACTGATCGAACACATTGCTGTCCAGCAGTTCTTCAACGCCTCGACCGATGACATCCTTGGCCTTGAGCCCATTGAGAATTTCCGATGCCCTGTTGATGGCGATGACAATCCCTTGTCCGTTGCAAACCCAGAGGCCGTCTGACGATGCATTAAAAATGGTTTCCAGTTGCAGGTTAAGCTGCCGGTAGGATGCCAACTGTTTAGCCGAAGACTCAAACAGGCTCAGCTCCTGGAAAACGCATACGGCGCCAATGAGCTTATTCCCCCGCATGATGGGGGTCACGTTCAAAATAATTTGGGCCTTTTTTCCGGAGATTTGGCGGCCGTAGATGGCCATGCCGTTTTCCAGGCATTGGTGAATAACCCTCCCGGTCAACGGCAGGACTTCGGATACCGGCCGGCCGACATGTTGGCGCGCATGGATATTCAGGTAATTCTCAGAGCGACGATTGATATGGGTAATCACACCATCAGCGTCGGTGGCAATGACCCCATTGCTGGTGTTCTGAAAAATATCGATGAAATCTATTTTTTCTCCCATGGTGCCGACCTCTCCTTTTTATATTGCCAACCCATCCAATTTCAAAAAGGCAACGCCATGCTGCCAAAATAGCATCCTCAGATTTTGAGTCAACGGCTGCTCACAGGGCGACTCGTTTGGCGCCCTTGTCGGCTATGCTTGGATAGGGTGCCAATTCTAATTTTTCCAAAGGATCTTCTGATCAAAGCGCAGTTTTACGCTGAACGCGCCAAACCGGGTTGCACCGACAGTACGCCAGCAATGGAGTGCCTTTATTATCAGCCCATAGAACGGACAGATGCCCCATCCAAACTTCTTCCCCATCTCGTCGACAGATGGCCTCATAATTGCTTGCGAAATGAGGCTTATCCCGAATGACCCGCTGGCAGTTCGTATTTCCCAGTGAGATCATAGGGAATTTACGTATACGAATTGGCGATCGAAGGTGCAAATTGCCCCATATAACCCCAACAAGGGGCAGTAGAGCGAAGCATACTTTTGGGCACGCTATTGTGCCGCAATGCAATGTCTGTCGGCGACACCTTCAGCCGTGTCAACGCCCACCCGCAAAGCGGGTAGCTTGGAATTACTATTAAAACCGCGTGCTATGCGCGCGGCAAAAAGCGGCCAATGAATGCTACTGATACCGGGTACGAATTGAATTTATACCGTTCTTATTAATTCGAGTGAATATTAAAGCATCAGAAGGAGGTTTACCATGTCTGACAGCCCCCCGTCCTCAAACGGCATGCGCCGAAAGGCGGTGATCAACTTTGGACTATTCTCGCTGTTCTTTATCTTTTATCTGGGCGCCGCGGTGATCCAGACGCCGACATTTAAGGATGTGGCCGCTCTGCCTGCGTTGGGCATGCCTTTGGGCATGCTGTTGTCCCTGCTCATCTTTCCCGCGTCCTGGCTGATAATGATCGTATGGTTCTGGAGGTCCAAATGAATTTAAAGACACTTTTCTTGGCATTACTGTCATTCCTCGTTCCCGCAGTTGCATTGGCGGCCGATGGTTCCGAATCAGGTGAATTGAACATTCCCATCGTCGTCGGTTTTATTCTCTTTTTCGTGATCGCCAGTATTTTCATCACCTGGTGGACCAGCCGTTCCACCAAATCGGCCAGCGATTTTTATGTTGCCGGCAAGGGTGTGCCCTGGGCCCAGGTCGGCATCGCCATGACCGGCAGTTACCTGTCGGCGGCCAGTTTTCTCGGCTGCGCCGGCGATATCGGTGTCTTCGGCATCGACTCCATCTGGCTCTCCATCGGCTTTTTCGGAGGCTATATGGCGGTGCTGCTGATCATTGCCGGGCCGCTGCGCAACATCGGTTCCTATACCGTGGCCGGCGCCCTCCACAGCCGGTATCCGGACGACCGCATCAAGCTGGCGGTGATGCTTTGTACCGTGGTCATCTCCACCTTCTATCTGGTCCCCCAGATGCTGGGCGCCGGACTGCT
Organism: Desulfobacteraceae bacterium; assembly: GCA_037387725.1. Lineage (GTDB taxonomy): Bacteria > Desulfobacterota > Desulfobacteria > Desulfobacterales > Desulfosarcinaceae > JARRKU01. The sequence goes on along the minus strand of JARRKU010000001.1, from coordinate 91,053 downwards.
GTTTGAACTGCTGCTGCACTGGAACTTCGTCTGGGTCACCGTGGGGCTGGGCATCCTGATGAGCATTTACATTATCTTCGGCGGTATGAAAGCCACACTCTACAACCAGGTCATCCAGGCCAGCTTTCTCTGGGGCACCATGGTCATATTGGTAACCTTGGCCTATTTCGGCATCGGCAACGGTTCCTTTTACGAAATCCTGGACACGGCGAATCAAACCGTACCACCGATTTTGGCGGCCAAGGATCCGGCCGTTGTGGCGGCTATAAAAGGACTGCCCGCTGATCAGGCCATCGCCACCGTCCGGCAGATGATGCCGGATGCTCCGTCTACCATGACCATCGGCGTCAAAACCAGCAGCACCATGGCCATGGTGAGTACGGTTATCGCTCTGGTATTCGGCACCGCCGGCCTGCCCCACATCCTGATCATGTTCTTCACCGTTCCCAGCGCCCGGGCGGCCAAAAAAAGCGTTGCCCTGTGCATTGTGGCTTTGGGCATCTTCTACCTCTGCGCCATTGTCCTGGGATTTCTACTCTTCCCCGGCATCTACCCGAAACTGGTGGCGTGGATCTCCCAGGGACCGGTGGGGGTTGGCATGGCCAAGAACATGTCGGTGCTGGAGATGAGCCACAAAGTAGGCGGCACCTGGCTGATGGCCATCGGCGCATCGGGTGCCATAGCGGCCGTTCTCTCCACTTCGGCAGGTTTGATGATCACCGTGGCCTCGTCGGTTAGCCACGACCTTTACAAAGTGTACATCAATCCCAATGCCACCGAAAAACAGGAGTTGGGCATCGCCAAGATCACCACCCTGGTGATGTCGGCCATCGCGGTTTCCCTGGCGGTCATGCTCAAGAAAGAAAACATCGCCTGGCTGGTCATGCTGGCCTTCGGTATTGCCGCCAGCGCTATTTTTCCGGCCATGTGCTCCACCCTGTGGTGGAAGCGCACCACCCGCCAGGCCGTTATCGCCAGTATTCTGACAGGCCTGGGGGTTTCGGTGCTCTTTATCGTGCTGCTCTTCGTGAAAGGCGCCAAATACAGCCTCTTCGGACTGCCCGTCGCCGGCGGTCCCGGCCTTTTCGGGGTTGTGGCCTCAACCATCGTGTTAATACTCGTGACCATGGTTACATCGGATACCGGGAAGAATCCCACGGAATTCATGGCCCTGGCCCACAGGCCGGATACGGAATAGTAATAAATCCCGCTTGGGAAAATACAACGCCGGCCCTGCACCTCGGGGTCGGCGTTTTTGTGACAGGCCCGCCCCATCACCAGTTGGCCCGGGCACCTGTTTTAATCCATGCATGGGACATGCACGGCATACATCGGTGTCTGGGTCGGAATCAGTATCGGCATCGAACGGACCATACTGCCTCTATTGCTCTCGATCCCGATCCCGAAATGAAATATCGTCTGAGCAAAGCGGTGTTGGTACACAGGACTTTGACGAAGTCCGGCTGCTTCGAAGCCCGTTGCCCGGCTGAACAATGGTATGATATTAAAATGGATACGACGATTTCGGGATTTGCAAAACATGCCGGTAAATGACACCGGTGGGATAGGGTCATCGAACCAATGGAAGCAAGCACACGCGTCAACCTGCATTGCCACTCGGTATTTAGCGACGGCGAACTGACACCGGAGGCCCTGGCCGACAATCTGGCGGTGGCGGGTGTGGTGTACGCCTCTCTCACCGATCACGACTCCATTGAAGGGTTGTCACGCTTTCATTCCGCCTTAAAGCGGCACAATATCGGATTCTTATCAGGAGTTGAGATCTCCACCCGGCACCGCGGCCGCGAAGTCCATTTGCTGGGCTATGGCTTCGATACCCACCACAAGGAACTCAGAGCCACCCTTCAGTTGCTACGGCATGAACGGCTTTCGCGGGTCCAGGGCCCTCTGCGGCGGATGCCGTCCCAAATCGAGGCGCCGAAGCTGGAAAGCGAACCAGCACCCGGTGTGGCGGCCACCGGCAAGATTGACATCGAAGAGGCTATCGCCCTGGTGCATCGAGCCGGTGGACGCGCCTTTCTGGCCCATCCGCTGAACTATGAATCGGAATCCGGGGCGCTCCTCGAATTGGTATCGGATCTGCAGGCCATGGGGATAGACGGTCTGGAGGTGACCAGCGATAACGGCAGCGCCTCGGATCGGGAAAGACTGGAAGAGCTGGCCCGAAAAATAGACCTTCTCACCAGCGCGGGAACAGATTTGCATACCATCGGTGCATCGGCCAAGGGTGCAATCGGTGTCGACATGACCCTTGAAAACTGGAAGCGGTTGGTGCGGACCATAAGTTCTACCGCCGGTCCGGTTGATGCCGCAACCGAAGCCGGCAAGTCCGCGGAAACCGATTCGGAAGGAAACGTCCGGCGGCGCTGGTCTTCCCTTCGTCCGAGAATCGTCTTGCCCTCCCTGCTGACCATCGTGCTGTTTGTGGTGGCCATCTGGGGTATGGTGCTGCCCACAATCGAAAGGATCCTGGTGGACCGCAAGCGGGACATGATTCGGGAGCTGACCAATACCGCCCTGAGCTTGCTTGCCGCGGCCGAGAGGGAGGAACGCAACGGCCTTCTCGGTCGGAACGAGGCCCAGCAAAAAGCCAAGGCGTACATTGGTGCCTTGCGCTACGGAAAAGAAGGCAAGGATTACTTCTGGATTCAGGACATGCACCCGCGCATGATCATGCATCCCTACCGGTCTGATTTAAACGGCCAGGATGTGTCCGGATTCACCGATCCGCGCGGGGTCCGTATCTTTGTCCAATTCACGCAGATCGTACGCCAGCAGGAAAAGGGCTTTGTGGAATATGTCTGGCAATGGAAGGACGACCCGAACCGTCTTGAGGCCAAGGAGTCCTATGTCTGCGCCTTCAAACCCTGGAATTGGGTGATCGGCACCGGCATGTACGTGGACGACGTCACGGCTGAGATCAAGCGGATCGAGCAGAGCCTGGTCTACACCCTGACAGCCATCGTGGTGCTGGTTTTCATTGTGCTGCTCTCCAATGTCCGCCAGAGCCTGGATGTGGAGAAAAAACGGATGGAGATGCAGGCCGACCTCGGACAAGCAGAGGAACGGTATCGTTCGCTTATTGAAGCGACCACGGAAGGCACGCTGCTGGTTTTGGATGGCCGCTGTCGGTATGGCAATCCGACCATGCTGCAAATGACAGGCTACAGCGCCGAAAGACTGGAATTGCTTGAGCTATCGGACCTGCTGCCCCGGGAGCCGGTGAACGATGAGGTCTGGGCCCACATTGAAAACCTGCCCGGTGGGAAGGGGGGATCCAAAAGTTTCGAGGCCGAGATCGAGAGCGCCGACGGGGAGAGAAAGGAGTGCATCGTCACCCTGAATCCCATTACCTTCGCCGACCATCCAGCCATTATCGTGCTGGCCAAGGATATCTACCCGTCCCGGCTGGAAGCGGGTTCCATTGCCAAACTCGGCCAGGCCGCCCAATCCGCCGCCATGGGAATATTCCAGGCCAAGGCAGCCCGGCGGGGGGTCATCGTGGCCATGAATGCAGCCGCCAGGGCGTTGCTGCAAAATGTCTGCAGCAACCGCGACGACCAATTCACCCTTGAAGACCTTTTCGATGACGTCGACGAATTCGGAGATTTTCTAAAAACCCTCCACCGCACCGGAGAGCTCCGGGAACGCATGATCCAGAAGCTGGGAAACGACGGGGGGATGCGGGTGCTCTCCCTCTCAGCCGCCCAGGTTCATCGGCCGCAGGGAGACCCCACGTACATCAATTGTGTCCTCAAAGATATCACCGACACGGTGCGGCGCGAAAACGAGCGGGATGCCCTCATCGAGAAGTTGCGCATCTCGCTGTTGTTCCTGCAGGAGCCCATCGGCCAATTGGGAGGGCCGGCGGTGACCTGTCGTCCGCAAACCCCGATCCATGAAGCCGCCATGCTGATGGTCGAAAACGAAACAAGCGCCATCGTCGTTAAATCCTTAAGTGGCGAGGCTGTGGGTTTTTTAACAGACCGGGATTTTCGCAAACGGGTGGCGGGCAATGCGCCGGCTGACCTGCAGACACCGGTGAGAACCATTATGAGTGCGCCATTGATCACCATTTCCGAACACGCCATGATCTATGAAGCGCTGATGCTGATGGAGGAAAAAAAGGTGCAGCATCTGCCTGTGGAGGATGGGGGCGGTCGCATCCGGAGCGTGGTACGTGCCAAGGATTTATTGCAATTTCACCGCTATGGTCCCGAAGTGTTGCCCCGGGAAATCGCTGGGGCGGCCACCACCGAAAAGGTTGTTCGCTGCTGCAAGCGGCTTCCCGCCCTGGTAAAGGCCCTGATCGATGCCGGAGCCCGGCCGCGTACCGTCGCCTATATGATGTCGGCCGTCTGCGATGCCGCCACCTCCAGATTCATCGAGTTGGCCGCGGAGGAACTCGGGCCGCCGCCGGTACCCTTCACCTTCATCGCCATGGGCAGCCAGGGCCGGCAGGAGCAGACCCTGCTCACCGATCAGGACAATGCCATCATTTACCAGCAGGATACTGCCGCTTCGGATCCCAATGCATCGGACTATTTTCTTTCTCTGGGTGAACGGGTCTGTCAGTGGCTCAACCTTGCCGGCTACGACCTGTGTGACGGCCAAGTGATGGCCAGCAATCCGAACTGGTGCCGCTCGCTCCAGGAGTGGAAGGAAAATTTTACCGAATGGATCCTGAAGGCCGAGCCCAAGGAGCTGCTGGATTTCAGTATTTGTCTCGACTTCAGGCCGGTTTACGGGGAAGCCGAGCTGGCCAATGAACTTCGTACCCACCTTTACAAAGTTTTGCAGGACCGCCCCAGATTCCTGCCGCATCTGGCCCAGAATACCCTGCTTTTCAAACCGCCCTTCAGGCTTTTGGGTAAAATCATCAAGAGCGGTGGGCCGCCCGGGGAGGCCGGACGGCTCAACATGAAGGAGACCCTGATGCCGGTCATCGGTTTCGGTCGGTTATATGCCCTGCGCCACAAACTGCCCCTGACCCACTCCATGGAACGCATCGAAGCCCTGGTCTGGAAAAAGGTCCTGCAACCCTCAGCCTGCGATGCTGTTTCCGCCTCCTACGATTTCCTGATGCGGTTGCGGTTTCAGGCACAGCTGACCTCACTCCAGGACGGCGGCACCATGGACAACTGCATCGTCCTGAACAAGATCGGGCACATGGATGAAGCCATGCTCAAGCAGGCCTTTTTGCAGATCGAATCGCTGCAGAAAAAAATCGGCTACGATTTCCTCGGCGGCGCCGAATGGCCGGGGCACTGAGATCAATATAGCCTATTGCGGTTGGTCGGTTTAAACCGGCTGGCCTTGAAAGCTGCGCATGGGAGAGTTTGTCAACTGGAAGATTCCGCCTTGTACTGTTTCAATTTACGCCAAAGCGCCGCACGGCTGATCCCCAGGATCTCCGCTGCTCTGGATTTATTGCCATGGGTGGCTTCGAGTACTTCAAAGATGTAGCGGGTTTCCAGCTCTGACAGGCTGACATAATCGGCAGGGCTAACCACAGGGGTTGATTTGAACGCTTCGAGAAATCGAGCCGGCAGATGTTTGCGCTCGATGGTATCGCCTTCCACAAGGATCACGGCCCGTTCAATGATGTGTTCAAGCTCGCGGACATTGCCGGGGAAATCGTAGTTGATCAGGATCTCCTCGACGTCCGGTGAAATGGTGTACACATTTTTATTGAAGCGGGTGCGATACTGATCAAAAAAATACCGGCTCAAAGGGGCGATGTCGTCCTTGCGTTCACGCAAAGGGGGAAGGATCAGTTTAAAAACCTTGAGACGATCGTAGAGCTCCTGTTTGAACGCGCCTTTGCGCGTCTGCGATTCAAGATCGGCCTCGGTGGCCGCAAGCACCCTGACGCTCATGCCGGCTGTCTGGGACTGGTCCTCTTTCCGGATATCGGATTTTTCCAGAAGCTGAAGCAGTTGCTGCTGGAAAACCATGGACATCTGTTCCACATGGTCGAAGAGGAGCGTCCACAATACCCCCCGGCTGAAAATACCGCTTCGGGTCACGATGGCCTCATACAAATTCCCCACCGAGTAGCCGAGCAATTGGGCAACGATCTTCTCATTGTCGAAGGCAGTGCAATCAATGGGCAGAAATCCAAAATGGGAATGCGCGTAGCCCGTGTGAATGGCTCTGGCGGCCAGTTCCTTGCCGGTGCCGGGTTCACCGCTGAGCAGCACCGGACAGTCCAGGGGCGCTATGCGTTCGATGGTTTTGCGCACCCGGCGCATGGGACTTGTTTCTCCCACAATGATGGGCTGCAACGAACTCTCCGGCCCCGACGACCCGGATGCGTTTGCATTGGCCTCATGCACCCCCACAGGGTAGTCGTGGTGAGAGGGGATCTCGATTTGACGCGAAGTCGTCGGGCCGGCACCTTCTCCCGCGCTTTTGCTCATGCCCACCGGCCTGATCACCACTTCATGACCGCCGGAATTGAGCCTTTTGATGAAGCGCCAGAATTCAGCCATCTCATCTTTTTCAAAGTAGAAGGTACTCAATGATTCGGTGGTCTGCTTGACTTTATCGTTGCCGTGACCTGTAAGCAATATGGTCTTCAAGCCGGGCTGAATCTCTTTAAGCTTTGTGATGGTGATCAACCCGTTCAAATCAGGCATCTGGAGGTCAACGATGGCCAGGTCGAAGGGGTTTTCCCTGGCAAGATCAAGAGCGGCCAGACCATTGGTGGCGGTCGTAGGATCAAAACCCAAAAGCCGAAGCCGCTGAGCGATGGATTCGAGCAGTTTTTCTTCGTCATCTACCAGAAGAACCTTTTTGATCTGGTCGGTCATTAAACCCTTTGCATCCTGTAACATGGCCTGTTTGGTTGAGATTTGATGTCCGTCAATGCAGCCGAAGTATCAACACTACACCAAATCCAAGCAGAGCTCAAATATCACCCTTCGAAAGGTTCGAGGCCTCGGCCATCAACCATTTTTTTCGTGGTGTGACTCAATATCCACGGCATCGTCGAGGTCCCCTCCAGTGGCCATACCCACAGCCGCCAGGTGATTTTCAAGCCGTTGCAAGCTTTTACGGATAAAGCTCCAGAACTTGTTCATCTCCTCTTTCTCAAAATATTGAGAGTTGAGGGCTTGCGTGGCTTCCCTGAGCTTCTCGTCGCCCCGGCCGGTCAGCAGCAAGGTGTGTATGGTGGGATCGATCTCCTTTAGCTTGGTGATGACCACCAGCCCCTCCATATCGGGCATCTCGTGGTCCACCACCGCTATCTCTAATTTATTGCTTTTGGCAATTTCAAGGGCTTCATGGCCATTAAACGCGACCAGCGGGTCGTATCCCTTGAGACGGATACGCTCGGCAAGGGCGTTGACAAAATTTTCGTTGTCATCGACCAGCAGGATGTTGACGCCGCCTATGGGCAGATTGGACAGAAACTCCCAAAACCGCCCCAGCTCATCCTTGCCGAAATATTTGGAGTTCAGCGCCTGGGTCGCTTCCTTCAGTTTTTCGTCGCCATGACCGGTGAGCAAAATGGTTCGGATATCCGGCATCATCGCCTTGAGCTTGGTGATGACCTCCAATCCGTTCATATCCGGCATCTGGTGATCGACCGCCGCCACATGGATCGTCGTGGTTTTGGCGATGTCCAGAGCGGATTGTCCGTTTTCCGCGGTGAACACATTGAAGCCTTTGAGTTTTGCGCGCTCGGCGGCGGAAGCCAAAAACTTTGGATTATCGTCTACCAGAAGGATGTTGATCGTTTTATTTTTCATATTTTCTGCCCTTTGTACCGATGTTGATGGGTTGTCTCAATTCGGGTGCTGTCTCCCCTGGTACAACCACAACGGCGCGCTGCCGGTTTGCGTTTATTCATTTCAGCCCAAGGCCGGGGATTCGATCCGCCTCGCGCGGCGTCATAGCACCAGCTATATTATACGACAGCCGGCTAATGGCCGCCACTGCCCAATATCCCGGAGGCCGCCAACGCCAATACGGCGATCTCGAGGACGCTGATGACGGCAAATATCCAATCTTTCTTTCGAAGATACCCTCTTACGAGTACCACGTAACAGACGATGGTCATCAGGCCCAAAAGGGCGAAGCCGATGAAGTTGAGAAAATCCCCTTTGCCGAGCAAAGGGATCCAGCCCCATCCGTTCGGCGAATGGGTCAATTCGAGGTATTCGTGGATACCTTTGCCCCAATTGGCCGAAATCGCGTCCATTCCTACCTGGGGCGGCAACAGCCCGGTCAGATAAACGATGTAGGTAATGAACATGATAACGAGACCGGCGACCATCCCCATGAGCAGCAGGTTGGCGTAAATGATCTGCTCTTTTGACGGCCTGAGATTTGGATTATCTGATGCGGTCATATCTAACTCCTAAATATTTATGGGTAACCTATACGATGGTCTCAGCCCAGAAAACCAAGCCCCAACCCCTTGTCCAAGGCCTTCAACCCGGCGAACATCAGGACGATGATAACCATGTAGCGGATGAATTTGGGCTTGGCCACGGCAAGAATTCTTACTCCCAGTATCGAACCGAGCATCAGGCCGACGATTGAAGGCACGGCAATCAGGGGGATGACGCATCCGCGGTTCAAATAAATCCAGGCGGCAGATGTATCGGTAATAGAGAGCAGGAACTTGCTGGTGGCAACCGACACCTTTAGCGGAACCCCCATCAGCAGATTGAGAACCGGCACGTTTGCCCATCCGGCACCCAAACCGAACATGCCGGCCAAAAGGCCGATGAGAATGAACATAAAAAGCCCCAGAAGGGTCCGGTGCGTTTTCCACTCCACGCTCTCCCGGGCGCCATCGTCCCAGTATACCCCCTTAAGTCCCAAGGCCAGACCGATGGCGTCCTGTTTTGTGACCACCGGCTTTTCCGTGTTCTTGGAAAAAAGGAGCAGCAATGAAATCCCCAAAATGGTCCCCCCCAGGCAGGTCTGAATCAGATCGGGATTGAGGCGGGAGAGGTACAAACCGAGCATGGCGCCTGCGATGGAACAGGATGATGCTATCAGCGCCACCGGCAGCGCCAGCCTGAGATTGGCCAAATTGCGCCGCAGGAGGCCCGGTCCGGCCGCCAGAGCGCCGGCCAGCGCGACCATCAATCCAATACCCCTTACAAAATCGATATGAAATGGAAAGAATCCGCTGACCAGCGGAACATAGAGGACCCCCCCTCCGACACCGGCCATAACCGCCAGCACTCCAAGCACCAGGCAGAAGAAAAACAGGATCAGCGGCCAAAACCACCAGGGTTTTGCCGCTGCGTCCGCCGGCATGGCTTCCGCTGCAGACGCGATTGCGGGGCAACTCCATACGAAGAACAACACTGCCAGACACCATTGACGAAAGCGGGAGATGGGATAGTTTAACATTAAGCCATATTCCTTTTTAAATATGTTTACTTTTGAAACTTATTATAATAGGTGTTTCATATAGAGCAAGCAAATCCCCTAGTCAACGAAAATATTTGTTGCATTATGAAACGCTATACAATATTGATTGTCGACGATGAAAAACGGTACGCCGACATGCTGGCCAGACGGCTCACGTTGCGGGGAATTTCAACCCACGCATGTTATGATGGCGGCTCGGCTCTTGATTTCCTCAACCACACCCCCATTCCAGTGGTCATACTGGACCTTCAGCTCCCGGACATGTATGGTTTAGAGGTACTGAAAAAGATAAAAGCGGCGCTTCCCGACACGGTGGTCATCATCCTCACCGGCCACGGCAGTGAGAAGGACCGGGAGAAAAGCATGGCGTTGGGAGCGCATGCTTTCATGAACAAGCCCTTGGATATCGATAGGTTAATGGACATCGTGAGCGAGTGTAACGGTATAGCATAATGAAGGAATCCCTCAGAAGGGCCCTTGGTTTTGTATGGCCCAGGTTTCAGGAAGACGACGATGCCCATTTAAATCCCTACTTTACGTTTCGGGATCATCGGCGAACGTGGTGGATGGTCATCGTTATCCTGATGACAACGGCCCTTCTGCCGCTGGTTTTCCTTACCATCACCCATTACCAGCTCGTCCAGAAATCCATTGACATCGAATCCCAGCTTCGCACAGAGCGCCTGGCTTCCAACGCCCGGCAGGCGGTCACCTTATTTTTCGAGGAAAGATTGGCCGCGTTAACCTTCACCGCCAAAGAGGTGGGGTACGACCACTTGTCCCAACCCGGATACCTTGCCGAAGTGCTGCGTAACCTGAAACTGGGATTCGGCGGGTTGACCGACCTGAGCGTGATCTCGCAAAGCGGCAAACAGGTGGCCTATGCCGGCCCATTTAATCTGGAAGGAAAGGATTACAGCAAACAGCCGTGGTATATGGAATGTCAGGCGCACGACGCCTGTGTCAGCGAGGTCTTTTTGGGCTATCGGGACATGCCCCATATCGTTGTGGCGGTCAAGTCTTTCCAACAGGACGGTCGATTCTTCATTTTGCGGGCCACCCTGGAAACCGAGCGACTGATACAGACCATGTCGGCGTTCAAAACCGGCCCCCATGTGGACATTTTCCTCGTAAACCAGGCCGGCCTGCTCCAGACACCATCTGAATACTATGACGGTGAAGCGCGCCAGACGGACATCCAGCTGCCGGATCACTCCGAAAGTACAAAGGCGATGTTGTCAGCGGACCGGTCCGGCCAGCCCATTGTGGTGGGTTATGCGTCCATTGAAACCAAGTTCAGCCCGACCTCGTTCGTCTTGATGGTGGTCAAGCAAAAGGCGGGCATGATGAAAGTCTGGCTCGATCTTCGCCGGGAAATCAACTGGTTCTTCGTAGCAAGTGCGATTGTTATTACGGCGGTGGTTATCTTGACTTCGTCTTTTATGGTCAATAAGGTTTTCAAGGCAGACCGGGATAAGGCAAACACCATGGCTATGGCGGAGCAGAACAGCCAACTGGCATCCATCGGACAGCTGGCCGCCGGTGTGGCGCACGAAATCAACAACCCATTGGCCCTGATTAATGAAACAGCAGGGTACGTTAAAGACCTGTTCACCATCAAAGCGCAATACCAGCATGACCCGGAACTGATGGAACAGATCGACTCCATTTTGGACGCGGTGGATCGCTGCGGTACTATAACGCGGCAGCTGTTGAGTTTTGCCCGCCGGCTCGATCTGCGCGCCCAGGCCGTTGATCTGAAGAAAATGGTGGCCGACGTGATCAATTTCCATAAAAAAGAGGCCGCATACCGCAACATCACGCTGCATGTCGATATACCGGATGAAATCCCACGCATTGAAACCGATCGGGGGAAATTGCAACAGGTTATCCTCAACCTGGTCAACAATGCCTTTCAAGCCGTCGAAGACGGATGTCTGCTGGATATACGCGCTGAGATGGAAGGGGCCAAAAAAGTTCGACTGTCGATCAGGGACAATGGCTGCGGGATTTCAGAAGAAAATATTCAAAAGGTGTTCGATCCCTTTTTTACGACGAAAAAGGAGGGCCAAGGTACGGGACTCGGGCTCTCCATCACTTTTGGTCTGGTTCAGAAACTGCACGGTAACATCTCGGTGAAGAGCAAACCGGGTGAAGGAACCACCTTTATCGTGACGCTGCCGGTCTATGCCGAAAGGGAAGCTGCATAATGAAAGTTTTGTTGGTGGACGATGAACAAAAATTCGCATTAATGCTCAGCAAACGACTGGAATTGAGAGGTTTCGATGTCAAGCCGTGCTTTTCCGGCGAGGAGGCACTTGAGGTATTGAAAAAAGGCGCCCGGTTTGATGCCGCTGTCTTGGACATTAAAATGCCGGGAATCGGCGGTGTGGAATTGAAACAGAAATTAAGCCTATTGGATCCAAACCTGAGATTCGTATTCCTCACCGGGCACGGGTCCGATGATGAGTGCATCAGGGAGGAAGATATCGAGATGATATGCCTCCCCAAACCACTCCAAATCAATACCCTCATCGAAACCCTCCATCGCATTGTCGGGGAATCCGGTGGCTCGGAAAAGGACAAGAAGCTGTGAATGCCCAGAAAGGCTGACACCAGCGGATATGCTTTCGTGACGAGGTTTATATATGAAGAACGACAAAGAATTATTCAGCTACGAAAGCCTGGCCTTTTTCGGGCGGGTCAATGCCTCCATCTCCCATGAGTTGAAGAACATTATGGCCATCATCTCGGAAACAGCCGGTTTGCTCAATGACATAACCGAAATGGCGACCGAGGGGCATGCCATCAATTCCGACTTGCTCCAGACCAGCGCACGCAGTATCATGGAGGAGATCCAGAGAGGGTTCAAAACGATCCGTCAGATGAACCGCTTCGCCCATTGTGTTGATACGCCGGTGGAGTCGGTTCGCCTGGAGGAAATCCTGGATCTTGTGATCAACATTGCCGGCTACCTTGCATACTCGGGCACAACCCGCATGCGCAGCCTTAAAAATGAGAAGGGAATCGTCGTGACGTCTCCGCTGCTCCTTGCAGCGGTCGTTTACCACGCGCTGATCTTCAGCTATAAAAACTCCGGACCCGACGCCGAGATTGAAATCGACCTGAGCCAATGGAACGATAAAATGTGGCGCATCGCCATCCATGGGTTCAATATCAAGCCTTTTCAGACGTTTCCGGATGAGCACCTGGAAAAGATAGCGGGGTCCATCGGTGTCGGCATCCAATGCGATCGCTTCAACAACCGGTTGGATCTTGACGTGCCCACCAACCTCGATGACTACTCGATCCAATCGGATGGGATGACGTCAGCCAACTAGATCATTGGTTTCAAGATCCAAAGGTGTTCGCCTGAATTGAATGAATACCCCAAACGCGCGGAGGGCGCTATGCAGATGGAGAATAAAGTAAAAATCCTTTTGGTCGATGACGAAGTTAAATTTCTCAGCGCTGTGGCCAGCCGGCTGACGATGAAGGGGTTTGATGTGACAACGGCCGATAACGGCGATGCGGCCATTGAAGCGGCCAAAGCGGGCGGTTTTGACGTGGCCGTAGTGGACCTGCAGATGCCGGGTACGGACGGCGCTCAAGTTCTCAAAATCCTCAAGGAGAATCACAAGTTTATCGAAATCATCATGCTGACCGGACACGCAACAGTGGACTCGGCCGTCGAGTGCACCAAGCTCGGCGCTTTCATGTATCTGGAAAAACCCTATGATTTCGACAAGCTAGTAGATGCCTTGATGCAGGCCTATAAAAACAGGATGCAGAGGAAGCACGAGAGAGACGAAAAAAGAATGGCGGCCATCCAGAAGATGGCCATGGGGCAGTCCCCTTTGGGCCTGATAAAGGCCCTGTCCAAGCTCGACGACGATCAAAAATAGATGTCAAAGCGTTCCAAAGACCAGGGACTACGCTAATATCCGGCGAAACGTGATGGCTGAATAGGCTTCCACCATTTCTTTTCTTCAACTTTACAAAGCGCTGGCGACGGGTATCTTCACGCAATAAATTCGCCGAAGTGCTCGATCCTAATCTCCTCGGCAACCTTGCGGCCGACCCGGCGCAGATCCTCTATGTATGCGATGGAGTCGAGTTTCTGGACGTGCTTGGGCTTGATGTCATTGAGTCCGAGCGCATCCAGACCTTTGCGGCTCAAATCTGCATTGTAGCGGGCGTAGAGAAATCCGCGGCCAAGATCCTGGCTGAGCGGGACGACATCTCCATTGGCATTGCGGGGGATCATATCCCCGATCTCCCGGTCGAGGGGGGCGCCGTGCACACAGCGGCCCACGAACCGGCAATTGGTATCCTGATCGACCATTGCGGCATACATGAGCGCACCGGGAAGCCCACCGACATTTTCAAGCAATCCCCTGTTGGGGTCGCTCACCTCGACATCTTCTGCAGCCGCGGCACCGGTTCCCACCGACATAATCAGCAGCTTATCCTCTCCACTGGCCCAATTGAGGCGAAACCCCCGTTCGGTTGCCATACGATAGAGCAAAAAGGCCGGATTGTTGTAAGGTGTCAAACCGCCGTCAACAAAGACAAAGGCCTTATTTTCGTCATTGGGGTCCCATTGAATCACCTCGGGGGGAAAGAATACAGGGGCCGCAGTACTGGCGCGCACGATTTGCCACATGGGAATATTGAGGTTGCAGTCCAGTCGGGATGGGTCGTTGTATTTGGCCTGGGGGTTGCTGCTGATCGGCCATGGGGAATCGGTGGTGCGGTTTCGGGTGACGGCTAGAAGGAGGCATTTGAGATCATCCGGTTTCAGCGTCGTCTCGGCCCCGAACGTCTTTTGCAGTTCTTTTTTCAGCGGTTCGGATTTGTACAAGGCGTTCCATCGCTTTAATATGAACTGCTTGTCAAACATGGCAGGACCGGTTTGCTGATAGAAGGCCAACAGATCTTTAGCGCTCATGCCCCTTGCCAGTCCGGCAGCGATAATCGCGCCGGTGCTGGTTCCGCCCACGTAATCAAAAAAATCGCAAAGCCTGAATTCTGGGCCGCCACCAGTGGCTTCAGCCAGCATTTTTTCCATGCGCGCCAGCACCTCGAGCGTCAAAATGCCGCGAATGCCGCCGCCGTCCAAAGCCAGAATCTTATGCTTTTCGTTTTCCTTGCCTTCAAACCTCGTTGCGAGTTTTCCCCAAATGCTCATGGCACCCCCCTTTTCTGGAACTCCATATGGAAGTTCCCGGTTGCCTTCCGGCGCTGCCCCTCACGCCTCGCCGAGCAGCCCTGTCAGGCGCTATGATTCGATTCTCAGGATAACCAATTATATTTACGTGTGATCGAGCAGGCTTTGCTCAAATTACGACACGATGCAGAAAGAGTCAACAAACCCGATGGAGAGCGTACCAGCCCTTAAAATAGCAAACCGCAACAGCGAACCACCCGATTCTCCCCTGCCGTGATTGAATGCACGCGGGTAAAGCCGGTGGTTGTTTTTGGCCCGGCAGATCTACGAATAGAAGACAAGGTCCTTTACGCGGAGCACCTTGGATGGTCGATGGCAAACGATCGGATACCTACTTCCGAAATGCCGCTTATCAAGAGGCTGCTATGTTATTATCGATCCAATTGGCTAAGGCGTAATTTTTAAGAAACAGTTCGAATTTGGTGGCCGGCAGGGGCTTGCTGAACAAGTAGCCTTGCGCCTAATGGCAACCGCATGCGGATAGAAAACGCAGCTGTTCATTCTCCTCCACCCCCTCTGCCAAGACTTTGAGCCCGAAACCGCGTGCCAGCGCGACCGCGGCAATGACTATTTTCGAATTGGCCGAATCTTCAGGGATACCGTTTAGAAAGGACTTGTCGATTTTCATCTCATTCAGTGGTAGGCGTTGCAGAAATTTTATGGAGGAATAGCCGGTGCCGAAATCGTCCATGGACCAGGACACACCGAGTTCTGAGATACCCTCCATGGCCCCGATGGTTGTATTGATATCGAGACTCATGACGTTTTCCGTAATTTCCAACGTCAGCCGTTTAGGTTCAAAACCGGTCTCCTTTAAGACGTTTCCGACCGTCTGGCGGATGGACCCGTCCCTTAACTGTTTCGGTGACATATTCACTGAAATGGAAAGGTCGATATATCCTTTATCGTGCCATTGCCGCGCCTGACTGCAGGCCTGTAACAATACCCATTTCCCGATCTCCGAAATCACTCCGGTCTCCTCGGCCAACGGTATGAATTCTTCCGACGGAATCAACTCGGCGCCGGCTCGATACCATCGGAGAAGGGCCTCAGCGCCCACAAGCAGACCGGTATCAATACTGACGATCGGCTGGTAGTACAATACGAATTCATTTCTATCGAGGGCATGACGCAGGTCTTTCCCCAGGGAAACGCGCCTTATCAACTCCTGGTTGATCTTTTTCGGTTAAACAGCACATATCGGTTTTTGCCCTCTTTTTTGGCTTCATACATGGCCATATCAGCGTATTTTACGAGGCCATCAGCCGAATTGCTGTCGTTAGGAAAAAGGGTGATACCGATGCTGGTACGCGCAAGCACTTCATTTCCGGAAATTTGAAACGGTTTTTCCAGAGCGGCGATGCTTCTCTGGGCCATCCTCACAGCCTCTTGCCCGCCATCCTCCAAGTCGGACATAAGGATGACAAACTCATCTCCGCCCAGACGGGCGATGGTGTCTTCCTCTCGACAGCAGCCGACGAGACGCTCTGCAACGCCTTGGAGCAATAGATCGCCGGTCCTGTGCCCCAATGTATCGTTGATATTCTTAAAACTGTCGAGATCAAGGAAAAGGACAGCCAACTTGCGGCCATTCCGCTTGGCCCTTGCCAACGCCATGGACAGTCGGTCCTGAAACAGCTGTCGGTTGGGAAGCCCGGTCAAGGCGTCGTGGTTGGCTTGATATTCCAATTTTTCCTGACTCTTCTTGACTTGGGATATATCATGAAAAACAGCCACATAATACCGGGTTTGCCCCTTGTTGTCCCTGATAGCCGAAATGGACATCCACTCCGGATAGGTCTCTCCGTTTCTGCGGCGGTTCCAGATCTCACCTTCCCATTTCCCGTCTCGCTCTATGGATCTCCACATCGCCTCGTAAAACTCCGGATGATGGCGATCGGACTTCAAAATCCGGGGATTGCGCCCTATGGCCTCCTCGGCGCTATAGCCGGTGATGGCGCTGAAGGCGTTGTTGACCTTTACAATGGTGCCGCTGGTGTCCGTCACCGTGATGCCTTCGATGCTGTTGCTGAAAATGCTGGCGCCCAGTTTGAGCTCTTCGTACATGGCCGTTTTTTTCACCACCGCCGCAATATGATCCGCCAGCATCATCACGATATCCTCATCACGTTCGGTAAAGCAGCGCCCGCCTTCCTTTTCCGTCAGATAGAGCCCCCCCAGAACTTCATCCCGATGGATAAGGGGAACACCAAGAAAAGTTTTCATCCGTGGATAGCCCGGTGGAAAGCCGATAGATTCAGTCGTCCGGGAGATATCCGGCAACCGATACGGCTTTTTTTCGGAAATGACTTTAGCGACCCATCCCCCTGCATGCGCCCCCCCGCCGATATTGCTCTGTACCTCATCGGTGAAGCCGTCGATAAAAAAGTCTTTTGTCTCTCCGTCCTTGACAAGGGATAAGATACCGTATCGAGCGTCGCTCAGACGTCTTGCTGATGACAGCGCCTCCTTCAAAGTGTCGGTATAAGCCGCATGTTCGGATATTACCGAACGCGATGCGATCAGGCTTTCATTCAACCGGGCCACATCATCCACAATGGCTCTATTCAGCCCCCACACAATTTTATTTCGAACGTAGAACCAGGAAATGATGACGCTGAAAATGGTCGCCAGGGCGCAGAGGACCGAAGTGATCCTGCGCATCTCAGCGGTTCGCTGAGCCAGTACCGAAGGGGGGACATGCGACAGTAGGATCCAATAGTATGGGTTGTAATGGGACGAACGCAGGAAGCTATCCTGCTCCGGGCCGCCCATTTTATGCAAATCCCCACTGCGCAATAGAGGGTATATTTTTACATAGGTAAACAGACCGGCATCCGTTTGGAATTGCCCTTCATCGCTGTTTGATACGCGCTTCCATTCATCCGGAAATCGGTTTTGGAACGTCTTATCTTTTCCATCCGCAAACATGAATCCCCAGTTTTGATCCATCTTTTCGGAGTAAAGCCAATACCCGTGCCTGTCTAACAACCAAGTGGGATGGTGTTCATTTACAAGTCCCTCTTCCAGTCTGTCCAAAAGGATTTGCCCGCGTACGTTCAGAATCAGGATGCCCTTTTTTACCCCTTCATTATTGACCACTGGCGTGCCGATTCTGAAAACAGGGTTGATGGGACGCTCTATCTTTCCATTTTCCATATTGAGGCCAAAGGGAGAGAGAAAAAAGCGCCCATTTCGCAACCTCAATGTCTCCTTAAAATAATATCGATCCCCTTTATCTTGCAGCTGATCCCTTGGCACGATGCTCGGATCTCCGTTGCGATAGTTGATTCTAACGAACTCCGCACCTGATTTGTCGATATAGCGCACCTGGTCATATATCCCTTTGTGCTGGCTGAATAAGAGGACCATCCGATCGACTTGTGTGCGATCACCCGGGTGCGAAGAAGCAATAAACCGCTTCAATGCACATATTTCTTTAGCCTGATTGAGATCACCGAGAATCGCTTCGATCTCCACCAACAGCATCTCCCTATTAAAACGCACCTTGATTTGTTCGCTGGATTTCAGCTCCAAACGATCCTGTTCGGCCATCAGCGTATATTTCCATAAAACCAACGCCACCAGCGATACCACCAAGGGGATGCAGTAGAGGGGCAATACCTTCAAAATCTTTTGGAGTTCCGGTGATAAGCGCGCTTTCACACGACGATCAGCTTGTCGACGATTCAAGTTCTGCTTCACTGCCCGTTGACGACTCATCTGCATGCTGCTTGATCCTTATTTTACCGTTCCGTTCAGTCCAACATGTTTATTTCAGATTGAATAGCCACATTAACACAAAGCGATTCAAATGGGGAGATCGGACGGTGAGCCAACGCGTCATCGCAACGTTAAATGACTCAATCCGATACGAATTCCATTTCAAAATATTTCGGCCTGTTTCCGGGTTTCTTGAACCCACCTTCAGGACGCGACAAGGAGATATATAGGGGGTTTTTTGTTAAAATTTCTCAGAATATGGAATACGGAAGCAAAGATTAAGGATCTCCACATCAGGGATTTGGGTAGCGAGGTATCAGAAGGATCGGGACAAAACACCGCTGGTAGGGAGTGAACCGGAAAAATACGGCCTTCTCTTCTCACAGATAATCCCATAACAACCTGTAATCATATTATATATTCTCATGCAGGACCACTCCTGAAAGATCACAAAAAGGGGAAAAAAGCCCCATCAATCACGGCGTGCGGCATCATAACCCCCTGTTAACCCGGTACAAACGTGGATTGGGGTCAATTGGGGTGAAATTGGATACAAAACCGCTCTACCGGGACTTCTTCATGGGACACGACCACTCCCTTTGAAAACGTTTAGCTTGTCTTAACCTAACAGTATATTTGATAAAAATAGACTATCACCTCATATCTAAATTTGCTGCAAAAATAAATGGTGTGATTTTTGCAGCCAGTTGTTCCAATTCGCATCTTAATATCAATTTCTTGAAGATAAAGTTCAAGATACGAGGCTCCATTTGAGCTGAATTCAGCAATCCGGCGTTTGATGAAGGAGCAGCTATTGGCAGCAGACGAGAGTAATCGCTCCAGCGGCGCAGGTGTTATGGGGATATTTATGACCGACCCGTGTTATCAGCGATCTCCGTCCAGTATGCCCCGTTGCGACCTTCAGCTTTTCGGTTATGGCCAATTTCTGCGCAATGAAGAGATCCTACCCATTTATAAGAGATATAGGCACCAAAGCCAGGAAGTGGATGCATATCTGCCGAGCCGTCGTTTATTCAGCGGATCTGCCCGCCTATACCGGCTGCCGGGGACCAGCCGGGGGAATATCGGTTTCAATGGCGCCGTTTGCCCGCACTTTTACTACAGCGGCTGCGGTTCGCGTCTGAAACCACAAGCGAAATGGCGTCCTCGCCTGCTCAGGGATGAGAAAAACGACATCAGGAACCTAGTGCCGTCAGGCTCCGATCAGAGAGCGGCGATCGATCAGATTCAAACGGCGATCACGGCTTAGCCTAATTGCTGCGCATCTGAACCGCAAATTGATCGGAGTGAACGCTTTAGCATGTCGTACATCGGAGGTTAATTTAAAACTAAAGGGAGGTGGTAATTCTCACATTGGCAAGGATTTCTATATACGCTGAACGCTTCTATGAGGAGCCAATGTAATTTGCTTATGCTAATTGGAAGGAGGAACGAATGACCACGGCATTATTGGTAATGATTGCAGTCATGTGGCTGCCGGTCGCCCTGGTGAATCTCGGTAAAGGGGAGGCCAAGGGCACCGGAGCGGCAACCGGTGTTGTAGGTGCGGTAGTGGTACTGGGAGCAATTCTCCAGGCAGCGGTATTCAAAGATGGTTTCACGGCGGGGCTGCTTTTTGCCCACGGAATTCTTTACTGCTGCGTCTCCTATGCCCTGATGACAGGGTTGGAAGATTTACGCTCGGTGGGCAATGTTAGTCTCACCACGGCTTTGATCTCTACAATTTACATGTTTCTCTTTTATACGGGCGGCCCGGTGATGGCCGACGGCACCCAACTTGTCGCCAAAAGCAATTACCTGGCAATGGCCTGTCTGGGATATGCCGTGCTGACCTATGAAGTCTGGTTGGCCTTCTACGGAAAACTGAGCGCCGCAGTAGTGGCCTGGTCGCTCATCATCTGGGTTCCGATAGGGCTCTGGATCCCGGCATTCTGGCTCATGGCGGCAGGCAAGCTGCCGTTTTAAAAGGGACGACGGCATGATCCGCCGGTCCACGACCTCCGATTTGATGGCCCGGATTATTTAAATCCAAGCAGTAGGCAGGGTCTCCGGTAATCCGGGCCATCGACCCGATCAGGCGCTATAGTGGCCCGACCCAGGATCCATGTGAGATGTACGAGTACAAGCGAGAATAGTTTTGGTTTCGCCGCTTCCGGATGAAGAGGCCATGTCAGAGCCACGGTTTAATAATGATTCCCCCAGGTACGCGCGTGTAGACGGCAGACCGAAGGTTCGGAAGCGGCATTCACATCACAACCCCGAGATATCACGGCGGCGCATTAGGCAAGTTCCGATCGCTCCCACGGCTGCCTTCTACCTTAATCCTCGATGAAAACCTCCGGGCGTATCCCCAGGATGAAAGCGCCCCAATGTTTTGAGTCCACATAAATCGGCAACGAGATATCGGTCAGGATTTCGCCGGTGTCGCGCATGTTGGTCTGAAGCAGCATGGGAGTGGTATTCTTGGCACGGCGCACTTCCATATCATTGTTATTAAACATGCGTTTATCCCTGCTGTTCACCACATCGACTTCGTAATTGCCTGTCGTTGGTTGGGAGTACTTCTTATGGTGGGTCGCCAGATAGCCGTTAACGTCCAATGTAACGGCATAGATGGTGCCGTCGAGTTCATCCAGGATGCCGTCGAAATAACTTTGGAACACTGCATCAAACTGACGCGTGTAGGCCGTGGTATATTTCTGGGGATCCGTATTGGGGATGGGGACATAATTTCGGTCGAAGATATTCAGACCGCTGGCATACATTTCTGCCATCTGCTGCTGACAATTATCACGATAGGAGCGTGCTTTTGTGATCACATGGTCCAGGGTCCCCCGGCCGGTACGGAACTCGCTGACCATCTCCTGCATTATTTCAGTAACTGATTTGAGGCCGGCGACCGATTGATCCGCCTCGTTCATATCCTCTGACACCTCATGGGTAAGGCCATCGATGTTTTTCACTTTGTCCAGAATATCTGCATTATTCATGGAAAGCTCTTCGATGGCGGCTGCAATCTTGAGCAGCTGATCTCCGGATTCCTGAAAGTCCCCCATCATGACTTCGAAGTTGGATGCGGCCTGGGTGACGATATCGTTGGTTTGCTGGCTGTATTGCAGAATGTCCGAAGTTTCGCTTTGGGTTTTCTCCACAGTCTTGGTCATCTCGGAGATATTCACAGCAATGACCTCTGTGGCCGGTTTCACCTTTTTCGCCAATTCGCGAACCTCTGCGGCAACAACCGCAAACCCTTTACCGTGCTTGCCGGCCCGTTCGGCTTCGATGGTGGCATTCAGCGAAAGGATATTGGTTTGATCGGAGATGTTATTGATTAGGATGAGCAGATCCATGATTTTGGATGACTTTTGCCCCAACTCTTCAACGGTGGCTTTGAAAGCCTCCACTTTTTCGGCAATCTTGCGAATATTGGTAGTGCCTTCGGTCAGGCCTTGAAAGGCGACCTTGGCCTTTTCCAGGTTCCGGGAGGTTTGATCGGATACATATTGGGTGTTCTCGGATATTTCAGAAATCGCGATATTGGCATCATTGCTGGCAGACGTCACTAGGTTTGAGAGCTTGGCCTGTTCGCTGGATTTTTCCGTGGTCTGCCCCACTTTCCTGGTGAGCTTAGAGCTGTCTATAGCGATATTGATGCTCATGGAGCGGATTTTATTGATGATATCCCTTAAATGCTTCAAAAACAAGTTATAGCCGCCGAACAAGTTCTGGAATTCGCCAAACCCTTCCTCCGGGACGTCCTTTGACAGGTCAGCGTCACCGGTGCCGATCTCCGAGAATATGGCTTTGACGCGATGCAGCGGTTTGTCGGAATAATAGTGCAGCATCGCAGTGATGAACAATCCGGCCAGCAGCGCCATCAGAAACAGTATGATGCCGACGATCAGGAAGCCGGGAGTGGCCGATAGGATAGCACCGACCTGCTCACCTTCGGACACGCCATGAAGTGAATTCATCGCTCTTAAAGCATAAAATATTAATGTTGCTGTGGAAAGCAGGTGCAGCGCAATCAGTAAACCGATATTGAAGCTGATTTTTTTCCGGTCGGAATTGTAAAATTTTTCTTCCAACGTATCGAAAAGTGCCTGAAACCGAGTCATGGCGTATTCCTCCAATGGTCATTTTCGAGATGCGGATATCGTATAGGTTATTTCAGCGTCCATATTTTACAGGACTCAACAGTTACGGCCTCTTCCTGCGGGAAACAGTATTGCACCATGCACGGCGGTCTTCAGGAGCCTGGTTCACCTTGCGCTATGGCCGATCTTGACATGTAGCCACCTCTGTAATGCTGTGTATCGGCAGCTTGCAGCCATGACTTAATACGAATTTATCAGCTATAGTGCAGATTGGACATTTCGCAGCATATTAATGTCGAATGGCGCTCTCCAGTGTGACTGGACTGCTGGATCCAATGAGAGCGGCTTTAAATTTTGAAGGATTGGTGAAGTGTCTGAATTTCACTATAACGGGTAGGAAAAATACAAAGGGGAAACCGAATATCGTATCTTTTCAGCTTCGTGAACTTCGTGTCCTTCGAGGTAATTTAAGGATACAACTCCCGGAAGAGTTCATACGCACGCATTAACATTTTAAAGAGATGATTAAGTTAGAGGTCGTCGAGGATTTCACGTTTCTTCTCGACATACTCCTCTTCTGTAATCAACTCCTTTTCCCGCAGATTTTTCAGAATTTGAAGCTTTTCTTCGATGCTTTTTTCCGTAGGTGCGATCGCAGACTCCGGAGATTTTGGCGACGGCGCATTATCCACCTCTTTGGATGCAGGCGCTGCTGCGGGCTGTGGTGGTGGTGTTACTGCAGGGGATGGTGGTGCTGCCATATGCGGTGGCTGCGTTGCCTGGACCAGGGACAGAGCCACCCAATCCTTGCGTCCGTCCACGAGGGATACCCCCTCGGCAGGCATGATTTCACCCTTGAGGGCTGCCGCTGCCTTGCGGGAGCCCATGGGGGGGACCGGTCTCTGCGGGTCGCGGAATTCACTGTAAATCAGATCGATCTGGCCGAAAATGAGGTTCAAACGCCCGTCCTCCACAAAGACACGTGCGGAGCTGGCGTGCCGCTTGGTCGAGAACAACGATCCGATGTGGCGAAAACTGACGAGATGCAGCTCCTCACCCGGCTCCAGGCGGCGCATCTCTTTGGCGAGCCGTCCGGCCATCTGCTCGCGATTCTTTTTCGGGAACAGGTCTATCACCTCGCCCGTCTCACCGGAGCGCGCCCGCACACGTGCTAGCGCATCCAGGAGCTGATCGGTCTCTATCCTGGCAGGATGGCTGTTCCGGCTTCCCGGTTCGGCCTCGGCGCTGTACATGGCAAGGCGGGAGGAGTCGTGAAGCATCAGGGCGTGGGCGGAGGAAGAGACCGCCAGCAGCAAGCCAAGGGAAAGACCGAGGAGAAAAGGACGTCGCAACATGATAGCATGCCTTTCGAAGTCTGGAGTTGTATGACCCATAAAAAAGGGAGGGGCCGGGCGGCAACCACCGCCCGACCCTCTTTTATGCCAACGCTATCCAAAAAGTCAACGGATCGCGGTTTAGAAGAACAAAATCGCGCCGATGTTGAAGTTTTGCGCTTCGTCGGTATCGTTGACCCCGAATGATGCTTCATTGCGCTGGCTCTCCATGTCGGAGTATTCCGCCAGCAGGGTAAGGGCCGGGGTGAGGTTGTAGTAGACGCCAAAGGTCCATTTTTCGTTTTCCATCAGGGTGACCTTGTCACTCTCGTTGGCTGAATAGTTGAGGCCGATGCGGAGCGGCGGAATGATAGTCCAGGTGACCTGCGCCATGTAACCGTCGACCTCCTCGGGCGTACCGGTAGCACCTGTTACGGCGTCAGTGCCGAATCCCGGGAAGGCATATCCGCCGATGGCCAGGCTGGTCATGCCTTCGGCGTCGTAGTAATACCCGAGCAGGCCAACAGGTCCGATATTGACTTTTGCGAAAAAGTCCCAGCCCTTGATTTCCTCATCAGTACCGACAGTGGTGATCACATCCTGGTTCAAATAGGTGGCCGAAGCCATACCCGGTGCAGGACCGGTCCAGCTGAAGCTGACCTTGGCGTGGTAACCGGGTGTGTCGGCGTTACGTGCTCCGTTGCCGTCGAAGCCCTCGAAGATACCTACAGTAGCCTGGAAACCGCCCCAGTTGGGGGTGGTGTAGTCGATCTGGGCCAGGCGATCGGTGTAGACGTAGCCGAAGCCGAGGCCGCCCAGGGTGGTGTGAGCGGGGTCAGCGCTAAGATGCCCGCCGCCAACACCCAACAGGCTCATGTCGTTGATGATGGCGTCGAAGGCGAACAGACCGAAATCGCGGCCCATTTTAACGGTACCGAGATCCTTCTTGCCGAAGGTCAGGTAGACCTGGCGGGCGTCCACGGTGGAGAATTGCAGAGCGTCCGAAGTGCCGGTATCGTCGCGATTAGTACCTCTGGACACGATCCCGTAATAGACATTCACGTTGGCGCTGATGTCCCACCCGTCCTGGTTAGTGGCTGCGGAGAAATTCAGCGAAGCGGGCAACAGGCCATTCTGCACCGAATGGTAGTCGTCGAAATTGTCATCTTTGTCCGTTGCACCGGCACAGGCATATCCGGTCCAGGTCGCAGGGCCACCATTTGCAATACTCGCGGCCATATCACCGTTGTCGCACATGGTGTAAACGTAGAAGGCATTGACGTTCCCGCCCATGCTCACTTTCCAGTCGCCGGCATCCCAGGATGCGGCGTCGGCATCTGTGGAAATACCCAAAACAGCCGCCGAAAACATTACACAAATTGCCAAACCCAAACACAGGCTAAATTTTAAACTCACAGTTTTCTTCATTGCTCCCTCCTGTCTCGTTGTTCACTGAATAGGAAAACAAACCGAATCTAGCGATGGTACAACACGTTCAGAATGAACTTCTAAACATTCTATCTAACTGATTTTTTCGTATATCCTCCTTTCCTGGCTTGTATCTCGAAAGGAGAATATCCATTGACAGAAGCGGCATGGATATTATAGTCAAAAACCACAACCGCCTTTCGAGACGAGTTGTAAACCACTTGCTCCTGCCGGTAAGTTTCCCGACCGCCCCGGCAGGAGCATCCTCTACTCTTTATTAAATCTTAAATGCCTAATACCCTTTATTAAATCTTAAATGCCTAATACCCTCGATCAGCGTATCCCTGATTTGTGAATGGTCTCATCCCCCTATATTCCAAAAGGCGCCACATTAACGGGTAGCTGAAATGCCGGTCTGCCTTTGCCCGGAGCGAACTTGGGCAGCTCTCCCAACAGCCCGATATTTAATAAAAAGAACCGTATGACCGCAAAAAAGTTTGATGGATTGTTGCAATGGATGGACTTCGGCCCACAACTGCGGCAATGCGCCTCCGCAGCGATGAACTCTGGAATCGAGAATACGGCGTTTTTTCTCTGTCGAATCACAAAAAGCAACCTTTTCCGCTAAACGGCCGCAAACCAGCTTACATCCAATAACAGGATGTGCAGAATCATCCGTACCAGTGAACCTTTGTTTGAAAATGGCAAGGCTGGCACCTTGATTATGAGTCCTGCCGTGCTGGCACCTTGATTTTGAGTCCTGCCGTAACTAGTGGATCGAACGGAGTAAAAGCAAAAAATATGCCGAAAACCTATCAGCCCGCCGCTAAGGAGGCGGTTCCCAAAGCAGGATGCGCCGCGCCTGCGCTCACATGACAATAACCCACTGTATCAAGTGATAAAATCCTGATCAGCAGCCGCCGCAGGATAATGGCCGGTACAACATACGCATAATATCGGATAGGTCAAATATTGGGGGAATGCCCCATTGACACGATTTGATCACAGATTTCCAAATCCTCAAACCGCCTAAAATCAAATGGAAATGAGTGAAGAGAAAGACAAGTGGGGTCTCGTGGGGCAAAAAGCATCGCTTTTGTCCCTTCCGACCCCGTGTCGAAAGCCAAAAGCAAAACGCCTCTGAGTTATCCCGGCGGCTAAGGCTTGCGCGATATGGACCTCATCCGCCGGGTCGTTGTAAGATGGTGCAATTATCTACATGCAGGGGGATGCAATCAACGGTAAGTCTTAGGATCATTCAGTTCCGGAAAGCCGCCGCACTAGACTTCGGCTCTTCTGTAAGGATGCATTCGCCGGCTATCTTGTCCTGCTATGCTTCTTAATATCGCCGATGCACTCCTGCCGGTCGCGTTCATTGTCGAATTTCACTTCGCATTCGCACAGTTTGGTATTTGTATTTGCTTTATCGATAAGAAAGACATGATGCTGCCACGACGCTCTTGTTCTCTGTTTCATATCGTGTACCTCCTTGATACCATTGAGGTTAAAAGTTATTTGGGACAACATGGCGGTTTACCTCATGCCTATCCGCCATGGATCATAGGTTAGCGCCCAAACAGACGATGTCAATGGCGGGAAAAGCGCGTTGATTTCAAACTGATCTATGTCACCGGCCACGTGAGTTGAAGATTCATGGCCTGCAGGCGGAATCCGTCCGGACGTATGTCGATGATGTTCAAAGCGCCATGGCTTTGGCCAATGGAAAACAGATGATCAAGCGGCATGCTCAGCAGCCGGCAGAGCAGCACCCGGATAACACCGGCATGGGTGACCACCAGGGTACGGTGCCGCAGCCGCCTGACCACCGCTTCGAAGAGCGGCCACACCCTGTTTTGAAGGTCGCGAAACGATTCCCCTTCGGGCGGACGATGATCCGCAAGGTATTGACCGCGTGCCTTGAATGCACGGGGATGGAGGGCATTCACCTCCTGGAAGGTTTTTCCCTCCCACGCGCCCATATGGATTTCCCTTAATTCTCTACAGGGACAAGGCACCAGGGAATGGGGTGCCGCGATAATCCGGGCCGTCTCCCGACAGCGGATCAAATCGCTGCAGCAAATCTCTTCCAATCCCAGGCCTTTGAAATGGTCCGCCCAGGTAGTGGCCTGCGCCACACCGATGCGGCTCAGCGGCAGGTCCTGCCATCCGATGTAGCGTTTGCCGTCCTTTTGGCTTTGAACGGCACCGTGGCGCAAAAGGTAGATGGTGCCGCCAAAAGAGGTTGCGGATCCATCAGCTGGCTTTGCGGAGGACATCATTCTTCTCCGTGAAAGTTTTCCAGAATGTCCTCGATGGATCGGCCGGTGATCCGCTCCACTTTGGCCCTTATCATTCTGGCGTTCTCCCATCTGCGGCCGATGGCTTCCACGGCACCGCGATCTGTGGTGCATTTTCCCATCTTGCTGCGGAAGCGCGGATCCAAATCCGCATACCGATCGCCTTCCATCACTTTATCGGCCAAATAAACCACTTGATCCTCATCCACAGGCTGGTCGACGCTCGCATCGATATCCATATGGGCGCCCACAATGGGGGCCAAACGGTCGAATCCATGGCGTTCGAGCAGATGCGCTCCGGCCTGGGCATGGTTCTTCCGGTCCCGGGCGATATCGTGGAGCAAAGCCGCCGACCGCACCAGTTCCATATCCATGGCGACACCGGCCGCAATCAGGGCGCCGGACAACGCAAGGGCCGCCTTTGCAACCGCCCGGCAGTGGTCGGCTATGGGGGTTGACGCGATCTGCATCTCCTCCATGAGCACCCGGCACTCCTCGGCTGAGGGCAGTCCCTCGCTGGTCAACCGCTCCAACATGCCATCATAATCGCCAGGGGTATCCAGATCCAGCAAAATGGCTTCATCGATAACGGGAAGCTCACGGCTGTCCGTTCCATGACGCTGGAGGCAGCCCTTCAATCCCCCGTCCCCCGGCCATTGCAGGATGAATGGGATCAGACCTGTCCGGATCAGGGTGGGATGCCCCCGCCGGCCGTCAAAGGTCGGATAGAGGACGTCGGATGGATGGTCAAGAAAAGCCTTGGTCAGACGCTGCACCGTTCGGGAGCGCACCAGGGGGATGTCCACCGGATGGATAAAAAAGGCGGGGCATTGGTCCGATAGCGAACGCACACCGGTCAAGACCGAGCTGAACATGCCCTGCCTGTAGTCGGGATTGATCACCGGGCGGATATTAAAAGGTTCCAAGGCTCTGAAAACCTCGTCGGCGCGATGACCGGCCACAACCAGGATCTCTTCAATGCCGGCGCCACGAAACAGATCCACGGCACGATCGATGGTGCACCGGCCCGCCAATGGCAACAACGGCTTGAAGCGCCCCATTCGCTCGGAAAGTCCGGCGGAAAGGATGATGGCCGCGATATCGGCAGATTTCATGAAAGTGCCGTCGCTCAAGGCTTCACACAGGCCCGCACGGCAATCAGTTCAGCCGCTATGCTCACGCCGATCTCCTCCGGCGTATCCGCGCCGATGGTCAAACCAATGGGACTATGCACCCGGGCGATATCGGCCTCGGTGTATCCTTCGGTCAGCAAGCTTTTATAAATGGTATCTCTTTTTCGACGGCTGCCGATCATGCCGATGTAGGCGGCCGGCGTCTTCAGGGCTTGGGCCAGCACCACCTTGTCATGCAGATGCCCCCGGGTAATGATGATGATATAGCTGTCCTTGTCGACGGCCAGGTTTTCGAAGGCCTTGTCGAAACCCGAGATGACGTGAACCGCTTCAGCCTCCGGGAACCGGACAGGATCGGCAAATTCCCCCCTGTCATCCAGGACTACAACGGCAAAGCCTGTCATGGCAGCCAGATGGGCCGTTGGCCGAGCCACATGGCCGGCTCCGAAAATATAGAGGGTCGGCGAAATATTTCCGGGATCGACCACCACCAGGCCCTCCTCTCCGCGAAGAACCTGCACATGGGCGGTACTTGAGAGAACCGGTGCTAACTGTTTGCGCAAACGAACGGGCAAATCCAAATCGTTCTCTATCGCTATTCCGTCGCTTACAACGGCATGCGCGATGCGTTCAATATGAGAACCGTCCCCTGGGACATAGGATACCATCATGGCCCGACGGCCCATCGACAGCGCTTCCCGCCAGGAATTGAAAAGGGCCCTATTTTCATCGGTGGCCGGGATATAATCCAGCAGCACCTGGACCCGACCGCCGCAGATCATTTCCATTTTGGCCGCATCATGATTGGTGAGATCAAAGGTCATAATCTGGACAGGGGCGCGGGCATCCATCTTTGCGGCCGCCTGCATGGCCCTTCCTTCCAGCAGGCCACCGCCGATGGTCCCGAAGATCTGCTGGTCAGGCGTGATCAGCATGCGGGTACCGGAGGTCCGGGGTGCGGACCCCTGCTGGCGGATAATGGTGGCCAGCACAAAGGCGTGCCCTCGGGCGAGCAGTTCACTGGCGGATTTGACAATGGGGTCCATGGGCCGTTCCTTTCTTTATAGCATGATAAATGCCCGGTCCTCGCAGGACAACGGAATATCGAATTTCGAACAAGGAACCGCAGAATGATGAGTTGTTCTCAAACCGGGTGCTATGCGCCCGGTTACAACTGCAACGACCGAAGCACTGACGTGCTTATGTCTTTCCGGCCTTTGGCCGGAAATCCAAGACACCCGCTTCTCGGGACGGTTGTTGACGCCACACTTCGACATTCGAAATTCCTTGTTCGATATTCTGCGGTTCTAATCCCCTCTCAAGGGTTCACCCGAAGCCGAGTCTTCTGGACCCGGAGGCTTTGGCTTCAGCCATGGACGTAACGGATGTCAGGCGCTGCAATAGACTGCCGCATTGGCACGGCTGGGTCATCACGGCCGCCCAATGACCTGTCCGATAGCGGATCAGGGGCATGGCCTCCCGGGTTAAGGTCGTCACCGTCACTTCCCCATAGGCGCCGTGCGGAACGGGACGGGACGTCCACGGATCGACGATCTCGAGGATCAAATCGGCCTCCCTTAGATGGAAACCGTTGCGAGCCATGCATTGAACCCCGCCGCCCGGGCACATTTCAGCGGCACCGTAATGCTGGAAAACCGGGCAGTCCCAGTTCCTGCGGATCTCGTCAACCTCTGCGCACCGTGTGTTTTGCGTACCGAGCCAGATGCTTTTTATCCGCCCGGCGGGGATACAGTCTCGGCCGGAATACCGCGATAGCGCCAGAATATCGGCAGGGCTCCCCACCAGGCAATCGACGCCATCGCGCAGGATGGCTTCGACCGTCGCCCTGGTAGACTGCAACGGCCCGTGGATGACAGGGACGGCGGAAAGCCGGTTCAACCCGCGGGCCAGCAGATCACCGACGCTATTTGGATGCCGGCAAGGCATCAGGACCAGCATCTTTTGTTGTTTTCCCACGGCAGCGGCGAACCCGTGGTGAAAGAAATCCACGGCCAGTTCCAGGTCGGCGGCGCTGAAAAAGAGGCGCTTGGGAGGTTCCTGAGCCGATCGCGACGGCAAGGTCACCACCCGCTCAACGGCGCTTTGGGAGATGCATAGAAAGGCCAGCGGATCCCTGCGAAGATCGTCAGAGGTTGTCAGGGGCCACAGGGAAAGGTGGCTCAGGCTTGGCAGAGCGTCAGGCTCAAAACCGCCGAGATGGCGCCGGTAGAAGGGGCTGCGCCGTTTGACATAGTTCAAAGTGGCCCGCAGACGCTCCAGTTGATAAGCGTTCAGCGCCTGCCGGCTTAGATGCGATGCCGGCGGCAGGCCGATTTTGGCTTTAACCCAGGCATCCAATGGTGTTCGCTCACAAGGGATCACGGGCGGTACAGCCTCCTGCCGTCTTCGGCGGTGAGGTTATAGAGACAAAAAGGGACCTGCCGCCCATCGGGCGCCATCACGATGATGCAGCACTCCTGAACGCGGTCCAGGGTGATGGTCCACGCATCCTGAAATGCCATGGCCGAGATGGAAAAGGTGTGGGTGCGCGCCCGATCGATAAAAACATCCAGGCTCATGGGAGCAACGGCATCCCCTTGGGCAGGTGCACCCACAGGGGGCCGGCAGCTGCGTCCGTCGCCGCATCCCTCTTCCGCAATCGGCTGTTGCGGACCTTTCCATTGCCGGGCAACAGCCGCCATTGCCCTGGCAGCCCCTGCCTCCGCCGTGGCAGGGGTGGAACAGCAAGGCACCGGAGCAGAAGCTTTCAGCGGCACCATTTCCCCATCGGTCGAGTACAGAAATCGACCGTGAAAAGAGCACAAGGCGTTCTCACAACCCGGCGGCCCTAAATCCTCCGCCTTAACCATTCCATTGCTCTGGGATTCGATGGCGCGGATCACTTCAGGCAGCGTGAACCGGTCCATCCCACCCGACTTTTCGCCGAAGCGTCCGAAATAACTGACCGGTTGGAAGTGGACCCCACGGACCGCCGGTGTCCATGAGAGAGCGGCTTCCAGGATCTCCCCGATGCACCGGGTATTGACACCCGGTACCAGGGTCGGCACCAGCACCACCCCGATGCCCTCTTGCGCGCAGGCCGCTATGGCCGCACGCTTGTCCGCCATCAGAGCGCGACCCCGCAGGCGGCGGTAGACATGGTCGTCAATGCCGTCAAATTGCAGAAAGACCGAAGCCAGGCCGGCCTGCTTCAGGGCTTTGACAAATCCCGGGTCCTTGGCGAAACGCAACCCGTTGGTATTGACTTGAATAAAATCGAAACCCACCTCCCTTCCCATGGCCACGAGCTCCGGCAGATCATTCCGCACCGTGGGCTCACCGCCGGATAACTGGATATTGCTGCCCGGAGCGGTCTCAGCCGCACGGTGAAACAATTGGGCAACCAAAGCCGCAGACGGGTCCGGTAAGTCGGAAGGCGCATCCGCATAGCAGACGGGACAAGAGAGATTGCATCGCTGGGTGACTTCGATAATCACCGTGCAGGGACGCTGCCGGTGGACGGGGCATGGCCCGCAGTCATAGGGGCAGTCGCTGTCCGTCGCCTTTAAGGGGGCCGGCGCCGCAATCGGTATTTTGTCCCGCCGCCATCGTTCGAAAATTGGCGATCCGCGCCAAATGGGCGTTTCGAAGGTGCCATGCCGGGAACAGGTTTTGACCAGATGGATATTGTCCCCCACAGCAGTGCGTCGGGCTGGTATCCGTTCCAGGCAGACCGGGCACAGGCTCTCGGTCCGTTCCCGGTCTGGTCTCCAGCCGAAAGGGTGGAGGCGCCGGTCGGCCGGTTGGTCATCATCTGTGTTCATTGGTTCCACCGGTATTTCATTTCCGGCAATCGCAAGCGATATTGCCGGCGATGATCTCTTTCCAGTCATCCAGCACATCGTGGGTCCAGCAATCATCCGCACCAGCGGCCTCCCGCATGACCAGGGCCAGGATATAGGCCAGTTCCTTGGCCGTGGCCCCGGCGTCCAAAGCGCCTTTAAAGTGTTTCAGCACGCACGGCTTGGAACGCGCCTTGATGGAAAGGGCGAAGCAGATGAATTGATAGGTCTTTTCATCAATCAGGCGCTTCTGCCCATAGAGCGTGTCCATGGTATCCAACAGATCGGTGAACTCGGGAAAGAATTCTGCCAGCAGTCGCATCGGTACTCCTCCTGTCATATGAAAATGGTTTAGATTATGCTCCGAACGGATCGATTCCGTTGGAAGTCAGGATCTCCATTGCTTTGGCGTAGGTATCGTGCAAAATACGGCCGCATCGCTGGCCGGATGCCGCCGGACCGGCCTCGCCCACGATGGCGTCGCAACTCATATCATCGGCGGCGCAGCCGGTATGCGCCCCAAACCAGTCATTGAGCTCCTGCAGCATGAGATCAAAACGGTCCGACACCGTCTCCTCAGCACCGCCTTTGCCGGCATAGAGAGAGAGCACGCAACAACCGCCGGTCAATACGCCGCAACTGGCTTGTCCGCTGCCGCACCCGTAAGCCAACCCCCCCATGGCGCGCACAAGGGCCGGATTCTCCTCGCCACGCAGTTCCAGCGCGAGCAGGATGATGATCTGGCTGCAGGTAAACCCCTGCTGCCCCAATTGCAACATGCGAATCATCGTTTCGTCCATTTCAGTCCCCCATCCGTCCAGGAATTTTGTGTTTGGTGTGATCCAGTTTTCGCAGAATTGGTCTATTCCACCACGAAGGACACGAAGAGCACGAAGTGATCATCGCATGAAGCGATTAACTCCATTAGGGTCTACGATGCCCCGACAGCATCTCATAATGTACTTCATGCGCACCTCCGATCGCTCGATTCGAGAGGTCCCATGTTTCCATACTTCGTGTCCTTCGTGTTCTTCGTGGTTAAACCAAACCGGCAACTGCGCATTGGGAAACCACATTCCAGGCGCTAGGTCTTTTTCGGTTTTTGCGCCACCAACAAATAATAGCCCGGTCGAGTGCAGCCTCCCGATCCGCCGCCTTTCATGCCGTCCGGGACACCTGGTCCGTAAAGGGTCGACCAGAAAGCGTCCAGGGAGCCATAAGTCCATACCAATTGTGCGGCCAGTCGCTTGAGCAATGAAGAGTGATCTTCCCACAGCAGCAGGTCGAAGCCGGCTGCTGTCACGCGGGCTTCCACGGTGGGCCGGTCCGCGGCACCCTGCAGGCAGCATGTCACGGAAGGCTTGCCGCATTCCTGAACCGGGACATACGGCCCGCGGGAGTAGACATCGGTCAACACCAGATACCCGCCAGGCTGCAACACCCGCAACGCTTCCCGCAAAGTGCAAAGCGGATCCGTACACAGGGAAAGAACGCATTCACACAAAACGGCCTCAACGCGTTCATCCTCCACAGGCAGCGCTTCGGCCCGCCCCCGCAGAAGGGGCAGTGGGCCGCAGGAGCGGATGCCGTCTTCCAACAAAACGGACGACCGGTCGATCCCCATGGCCGCCAATCCGAGATGATGCCGCATATGGTGAACGGCCGCACCGGTGCCGCATCCCACATCCAACACCCGGGCGCCCAGCGCCAGACCGCAATACGCCATCCCGCGCTCGGTCAACGCAAACCCACCCGGCCGGATAACCGGCCCGGTCACATCCCGAAGGGCGTTCGATTCATAGAGGTTTACTTCAGCCATATTTCCTTGCAGCACAGGAATATCGAATATCGAACAAGGAACCGCAGAATTTCGAAGTTAAGGTTTTCTCTCATTTTATATATTAAGGGCAGAACGCAGCGATTCCTTACTTCGATATTCGACATTCCTTGTTCGACATTCTGCGGTTCATTTATCTTCCAGCAACTGCTCCACTTCCGCCATCTTGCCCAGCGCCACATGCTCTGAAATGAGAACCCGGCCACAATCCGGACAATGGGGCAGATCTGCAGTGAACCGATTGCCCATGTAGGCGACATTGATGGAACCGACCACCAGATCGCTGTCGCATTTGTCACACCGCCATTGCAGGTCTTCGGGACGCACATTGTCTGATTTCATGGTCCAATCACCTCCATTCGGTGGGCGTAGGCGTTGTGCACCACATATCTGTCCCCGGTCGGTATGTACTCGACCCAGAAGGTGACTTTGTAGGGCGCATACGCGGCCTTGTACCGACCGCTGGATGGATGCGAGAACCTCTCCCCGCTGGTCTCGGCGTACTGGATCACCTTCTGCAGATCCTCCACCAGGATGCGTCGCCGGTCCATTTGCTCAGCCACTTCCGGGGATATCTCCAATCGGATGGTGCGATGGGATTCCATTGTAGCGGACGCCTCATGCCATAAATTTTGCAGCAGCCGGTCTTTAAGCCTGGCGCGGTTCTCCTGTCGCTGCGTCCAATCCGGACGCGGCCGCGCGGCCGGATCCGGAAACCGGGCATCCGGGAAGTAAAAATCCAGCAGATGGATCACCCGCTTGCCGCGGGCTGCCAGATTATCCCGGCACATGGCGCAATAGGCGATATAATCGGAATCGCTTCGCCCTGCCCGCGCTTTGGCGACAGCTCCAGCCAGCTCGGGATTGGCGTTCTGCATCAATCCGCCGAACCCGCAACATTCCGTATATTCACGCCCCAGAGACAGCTCCTCGATCTCCAGGCCGCTGCGATCCATCAACCGGCGCACGCAATCCCTCATCTCCGCCTCGTGGCGGGCGGTGCAGGGATCGTGAATGGCCAGGGGTGACGCCGGACGGGACACCGCAGCTGTCGGTGGATGGGTTTCGAGCACCGACCAGAGAGTGACGGCCGGAATCTGGTGCAGATGGTCTTTAAACATGCGTACACAGCTCGAGCAACCCAGGATCATCTTCGGGCCCCCCAAAGCTTCCCATTGGTTTTGGATATGCGCCGCCTGCGCCTCAAACAGGTTCCGCTGGCCGGCCCAATGGGCCGGGGCCCCGCAACACCCCAGCATCAATCCGACGCCGGCCGCCAGGTTTGACTGCAAATGGTCGTATACCGATTCGACTTGCGCCGGTGCGGATGCGCAAAGTTGGCATCCTGGGAAGAATACGTAGGCGCTGGTTTCATGGCCGGGCTGATGCCGGGCCATGGAAAATCGCTCACTTTTGCTGAAAGCCATGTCCATCAGGGCGAATTCGTGGGCTGAAGGCGGCATCTTGACGTTGTCCACCATGGCCCGGCGCGCCTGGAGGCAGAGGTCCTGCATGGCGAAGTCATTGGGGCATACCTGCTGGCAGAGACCGCACAGGCTGCATGAATTGATCAACCGGTTGGCTTTGTGCTCCCCCATGACGATGGAGAGGTTGTTGTAGACTTCCCTGGCATACTTCTTGGGATACGCTCGGAATTTTTCAAGATAGGCGCAGACCTTGACACACTCCATACATTCGCACTGCAAGCAGCGCCGGGCTTCGGCCTGGGCTTCGGATCGGGTGTATCCGGCGGATTCATCGGCCGCCGATACTACCGGCAGCGGAGACACATCTGCAAGGCTGGTGAAAAGCCGGGTCTCAAAGGGCCCTTCCCTATCGCGGCCGGCGGTGAGGGAGACGCCCTGGAGAAAGCGATCGATGGAGATGGCGGCCCAACGGCCATAAGCGGCCTGCCAAACCGGGGATGACGACAGGGCGCCCGCAAAAACGGTTGCATGATTTGTCTGACAGGTTCGGGTGTCCGCCCGGATCGTACCGTCATCATTTCGCTGGAGATCCCAGCTCCGGCCACTGACGGTATCCAATCCGAGGTAGACAGCATCAAAGGCATC
This sequence comes from Desulfobacteraceae bacterium, assembly GCA_037387725.1. Lineage (GTDB taxonomy): Bacteria > Desulfobacterota > Desulfobacteria > Desulfobacterales > Desulfosarcinaceae > JARRKU01. The sequence continues at coordinate 54,619 of JARRKU010000001.1, read as the reverse complement.
CAAGCAGTGATCGGCAAATGCGCTGGACTCGACATCCGTGCCGGTTTCGAAGCAGACCCCCTTGCGGGTCAGTGCATCAACTTCATCATCGATTACCTCCGGGGGCAGCAGTGCAGGGTCCCAGTTGTACAGGGGGGCACCCGGACGCCGGCCGGATTCGAAAACGGTGACAGCATAACCTTTGCCGGCAAGGTCACCGGCAGCGGTTAGGCTGCTTAGCCCGCTACCGGCCAAGGCCACCCTCTTGCCTTTGGATGGCATGGGCAGGATTCGAATTTCCGGCGGATCGATCTGTACACAGGCACGCTCCAGGGCACCCACACGAATGGCGCCGCCGGCTTCGGAACGCTTGCAGCTGTCTTCACAAGGCGCATCGCAGATGCGGCCCAGAATTCCGGGCAACGGCATGTACCGGCGCAGAACCTTCCAGGCATCCTCCCAGCGCCCCTCGCCGATGTGCGCTGCAAAAGCGCGTCCATCCACATGCAGGGGGCAGGCGGCGGTGCACCAGGGCGGTTCTTCCTGGATACAGCGCGACTCCAATTCGCGTAATTCGTTCTGGTCCATCAATTTCTCATCCTTGATCCGACAGCTGCTGAAACTTTGGCGTCAGTCCCAATGTTGCAAAAGCCGGAGGGCTTCAGACTACGGCCCCGCCGAGGGCGCAGCCGTAGTCCACCTACTGCAAGCCCTCGGCAACGCCGGATCTGGCGTCCTCCGGTTATAACCTCGATGTTGCAAAAGTCGGAGGGCTTCAGAGCACGGCCCCACCGAGGGCGCAGCCGTAGTCCACCTACTGCAAGCCCTCGGCAACGCCGGATCTGGAGTCCTCCGGTTATAACCTCGATGTTGCAAAAGTCGGAGGGCTTCAGAGCCAAGGCGCCGAGGGCGCAGCCGTAGTCCACCTACTGCAAGCCCTCGGCAACGCCGGATCTGGAGTCCTCCGGCTTTTGCAACGCGGCAAAGGCGAATCCCTGACCAGGGGATTCGCCTTTGCCTTGGAGGTATTGAGGTAATGGACGCCTCAATATATGCAAACGTGGAGTCAACTCCAGCGATTCGCAACAGACCTATTGCATTGCCGCCAAAACTTTCTCCGGAAGGGCCGGCAGACTGGTAATCCGGGCTCCGGTGGCATCGGCAATGGCATTCACGACAGCCACATGGGTGGAGGTCAGGGGCAGCTCTCCCACACCGGCGGCACCGAAAGGACCGTCCGGACGGGGACTTTCGATGTAATGAATCTCCATCCTGTCCGGGATGTCCTTGGCATATGGAATACCGCAAGCCTTGAGTGAGGTGTGCTTCTTCAGGTCTTCGAAATCCTCTGACAAGGCCAGGCCGATCCCCTGGGCGATGCCGCCGTACATCTGTCCGTCAACGGCCAACCGGCTGTTGATTTTTCCCACATCGGCAAAGGCCGTGTAGCCTTCCACCTTGGTCTTACCGGTTTTGGTATCCACGGCCACTTCCGCCATGAACAGACCGTACATGTAAGTGCAGAACGGATTGCCCTGGGCGGTTTCCATATCGCAGGCCGTGCACATGGAGGATGTCCAGTTCCCCGTGTAGCTCACCGGGATATTTTCAGCCTTCATTTCATCATAGGTTCGATAGCCGCCGTTGGAATTCTTCATGGCATTGATCAGCATCTGGCAGCCGTTGATGATGGCGTTGCCGGTGACGACCTGCTGGCGGCTGCCGCCCGAAGGACCGCTGTTGGGGGTGATGCCGGTATCGTTCATCACCAGGTTGATCTGTTCCGGCTTCAACCCCAGCGGTTTCAGCGCCTCATGCGCCGTTCCCAGGGTTCCGATGTCGGCGCCCTGACCATGGTCTTCCCAGGAATTGTACACCGTCACCGTATTGTCGGGGTTGAGCTCTACTTTCACTTCTGAAGCGTCCGCGCCGTCCAGACCGCAGCCGTAAATACCCAGAGAGATTCCCACGCCCTTTTTCACCTGGCCATTGGTTTCCTTCTTGGCTTTATCTTTGGCCTTTTTGTACAGGGGACGCAGTTTTTCCACCATCTCGGCAAAAGGATAGACCTCCGGCGGCTGTCCGGTGGGGGTGGTGTCGCCATCCTTGTACATATTGATGGCGCGCAGCTCCAGGGGATCCATGCCCACTTTCTTGGCTAACTCGTCCATCAGGCTTTCGCTGGCCAGAAAGCTCTGGGGTGATCCATAAGCCCGGAAAGCTGAACCCCAGGCATGGTTGGTGGCCACGGTGCGACCGAGGCCGCGGATGTTGGGAATGCCATATCCGGCGCCGATGAACTGGGCACCCCGCATGGTCAGAAGGTCACCGAACTCCGAGTAGGGCCCGTGGTCCACGCTCCAGTCGCTTTCCATGGCGATGATTTTGCCCTTTTCATCGGCCCCGAGTTTGAGCTTGATGAAGAAGGGGGAGCGTTTACCGGTGTAGGTAATATGTTGGAAGTAATTGTAGCAAAGATAAACCGGTTTGCCGGTGGCCATGCAGGCGACGCCCAGCAGGGCTTCCATGGTGGGGCTGAACTTATAACCGAAGGTCCCGCCGGTGGGGTTTTGCACCAGGCGCAGTTTCTCGGGATCAACCCCCAGGCCCGGAGCGATCATGGCATGATGGAGATGGATGCCGATGCTCTTTGATTGGATGTTAAGGACACCGTCCGCATCCATAAAGGCAAATCCTACGTCCGGCTCCATGGTCAGGTGGGGCTGTCTCTGGAGGTAGTACTCCCCTTCCACCACATGGGCGGCCCCATCCATCAGGGGTGCGGTCTCTTCGCCTTTTTTGATGGGAATCTCATAATAGACATTGGGGGTGCCCGGATGGATCTCGATGGCATCGTCGGCCATGGCCGCCGGTGCGCTCATGTAAGACGGCAGCACTTCCAGCTCCACCCTGACTTTTTCAGCGGCGGCGTGGGCCTGTTCCTTGGTATCGGCACATACGATGGCAATGGCGTCGCCAAACTGGTAGATCTTTTTATCGCACAGGATCGGCCGATCCCAGCCATCCCCTTTGTTGGTGGGAAATGTGATCAGGCCGGTGATGCGGTTCTTGCCTTTGACATCCTTGTGGGTGACGACCTTGACCACACCGGGCATCTTTTCGGCTTCGCTGGTGTCGATGGCTTTGATATTGGCATGGGGCACTTCGGCCTGAACCAGGGCCAGCTGCAAGGTCCCTTCGGGCATTTTAATACCCAGATCGGCGCCATAATTCATGGTGCCGGTGGCCTTGGCAACGGATGTCGGTCGTGGATGCCGGGTGCCCCAGACATCCCCGCTGGTGGGCGCTTTATACAGCAACGCTTCGGCTTTCATCTCCCCGCGCAGGACCTTGGCCGCATCCATGACGGCATCCACGATCTGTTTGTATCCGGTGCAGCGGCAGGCGTTGCGGTATTTGTTGAACCACTCGCGCACATCTTCCCGGGCGGGTTTCGGATTTTCGTCCAGCAATTTTTTGGCCGAAACGACAAAACCAGGTGTGCAGAAGCCGCACTGAATGGCGCCGTGGACAATGAATGCCAACTGTAGCGGATGCATATGGCTGGGGGTGCCCACACCTTCGATGGTGGTGACCGAGGATCCTTCGGTCACTTTGGACATCTTGGTGGCACAAGAGCGCACCAGTTTGTTGTCAAGAATCACATTGCAGCAACCACACTGTGCTTCACCGCAGCCGATTTTGGTACCTGTCAGTCCCAGCTGGCCGCGCAGCACATTGGCCAAAGATTCCTGGGCCGGGGCTACGACGGTTACTTCGGTACCGTTGACATTGATCGTTTTTTTAATCATTCTGCCTCCTCCTTTGTGTGATTGAACTATTGCGGAATTTGACGGTCGCGTCTAAATCCAAAAAGTCTGTCATACCTTTCCAAAAGCGCACGCCGGGTATCGGCATTCGTCGCAGCCGATGCAGAACCCGCCGTGCCCCAAGGCCACTATATCGTCTCGCCGAAGCCTTTCTCCGGCCGTAAGCCGCGGAACGATCAAATCGAAAATACTGGTACGGTGGTACATGACGCAGCCCGGCAGGCCCAGCACCGGGATGTCGCCGATATACGCCAGCATGAACATCGCCCCGGGGAATGTCGGGGCGCCATAGGTCACCACCTCGGCACCGGTGGATCGAATGCCGTCAGCAGTACGGTCGTCCGGATCCACCGACATGCCGCCAGTCAGCACAATCATCTCCATTCCCTCACTGACCATCGACTGCACCGAGTCTACGGTTCTTTCGATATCGTCTGAAACGTATATTTGATGGGCAACTCTGCTTCCCAAAGCTTTGAATTTCTTCTCTACCACAGGTCCGAATTGATCTTTGATACGCCCCAGAAAGACTTCGCTGCCGGTGACGATCATTCCTACGTTCAGGGATCTGAATGGCTTGACTTCAATGATGGGACGGTGGTTTCGGCACATGGTTTCGGCTTCCGCCACCAGGCTGTCGTCGACGACCAGCGGGATAACGCGTGTCCCGGCTACCGGTTGCCCCGCCTTTACCCGATGGTTGCCGTGCAAGGTTGCAAAGACCACATCCTGGATGGCATTGAGCCTGTTCAACGCCGTCACATCTACTTTGAGCAGCCCGGCATACTCGGTAACCAAGTTGACACGGCCTTCGGAGGGAACGCTTATTTTCAGCCCCGGACCGGACGCTGCTGCTGCAATACGCTGGGCAGCAGCATCTTCGTGAATCTGGTCGGAGGAGAGTTTAAGAACGTAGATATGAGCCTTGCCCATATCGAGCAAGGTCTCGACGTCCTTTTCCTGGATAATGTGTCCTTTTTTAAATTTCGGCCCCTTGCTCTCTCCCGGTATGATGCGCGTGACATCGTGGGCAAGCACACAGCCGATGGCTTGACGAACAGGCAATGAATGCATCATATTCTATATCAATTTCGATATGACATAATAGTCGTTCAGGTTATCATTCAAATGCAAGGGTCTCACATTCATCATCCATAATCTTGTTGTGTCGCGGATATTTGGCGTATCTTCACTGTAAACGCAATAGCTGAAGGCAGTATGGCACCTTACCATACAGTACCCATATTATGTCAAGCTTGATACAATTCGCTATGGATAGCAACTGTTGTGCCGGATTATTATCTCTCTATATATTTTCTTTCCGCCAGCACCATTCAATTTAAAATACTACAACAAATCAGACGGATATTCTGATGTTAGGCGCAATGTCCCGCCCGGTTGGCAGAAGCAGCGGGCTGATCGCAAAGGTTCCTGCAGGCGTGCGTTGAGACAAAAATCCCCACCCGATAGAAATCACACGCTGAACGAATCCTCCAAAGGGGTTCTGCTGCTTGATCCGAGTGGTTTGGGGTCAATTGGGACTTGCGACCCCAACCGGTAGAAGACTGATGCAGAGAGTGAAGACATCCCCTGAATGCAGACTTATTGGTAGCAAAAGATCGCCCTGAAGCCCTTGATTGATGGGTAAATGTCTGTTAAGGTTGGTCCTGGTAACTAAGGCGGCAGACAAAGAATAACAGCACTTGGGGTGCAGCGCTCAATGGAAGTAAAAGGATAAAAATGGGTTTTTCCGTCCGCTCAAAAATCTGGATCGAAGATTCCAGGGGAAAAGTCATTTTCGGCCTGGGCCGCTATCGTATCCTGGATGCCGTCAGTCGCACAGGGTCCATGCATGCTGCAGCCAAAGATCTCCACATGAGCTACCGCGCGGTCTGGATGCGCGTGCGCAATTCTGAAAAGCGCATCGGCAAACCCCTCATTGTCAGGGAGGGCAAAGGATCGCGTCTGACCGCTTATGCAAAAAACCTGATGAAACAATATCGAAGACTGCTGTCGGTGGTCCAGGCGGAAACCGATGATGTCTACCAAAACCTGATGAGCGATCATCTGGGATAAGCCTCTTTATAATCCCCTTTCATTCCCTATTTTTTCCACTTCGTCTTTTCCGGTTTGAATTCTACGGGTTGTCCGTTCTAGTGCGGTTTCAAACCAAAAGGAGGAAACCATGAATAATCTGCTTATCGATCCACTGGACCAGAAGTTTGTTCTCCACGAAATGCTCAACATCCGGAAGCTGTGCGATACCGATTGCTTCGGCCATTTAAATGCCGAAACCATCGATGCGTCGCTGCAGGCTGCCCTCGAGATGGCAATGAAGGAGTCTTATCCGGTCACGGCTGAGGCAGATCGCCAAGGGTGCCGGCTGGAAAACGATGAAGTCCGCTCGCCGCGCTGCTACCATCGGCTGAAAGAGCACTTTGATCGGTTGGAACTGGCATCCGCCTATCTTCCCACAGCCCTTGGAGGGCATGGTTATCCCATGACGCTGTGGACGCCGATGTTCGAGGATTTCGTCCACAACATCGGATTCCTTTGGCTCTGGGCGTCCCCCCTGTCCATCACCGGCAGCATTGCCATGCTCGGTACCGAGGAACAGCAAAAAAAGTATCTGCCCAACCTAGTCGCCGGCCGGTGGGGATCGGCCATTGCCTTTACCGAGGAGCAGGCCGGTGTGGACGACATCGCCCGGCAGGCCACCGTGGCCACGCCGCAACCCGATGGATCGTATCGGATAAAAGGCCTCAAACCGACGGTCACCTGCGGTGATTCCGATTTGTTTGAAAACATGGTGTTGTGCGTTCTGGCCCGCATTGAAGGCGCTCCCCAAGACGCTTCCGGGCTTTCCCTGTTCATCGTTCCCAAGTACAGGGTCAACCCGGACGGCTCGCTGGGACCGCGCAACGATGTTACCGTGGTCGGCCTGGAACAAAAACTGGGCCTGCACGGCAGTCCCACCGTGTCGCTGGAATTCGGCCGGAGCGGCAATTGCTACGGAGAACTCCTGGGTCCCAGCGGACAGGCCCTAGAGCTGTTTATCGGGTCCCTGCTCAAGTGCACCTTTTACGGGGCGGTTTCCACCGGCATCGCCTCGGCCGCCTATCGCCATACCCTGGACTATGCCCGCAAACGTGTTCACGGCGCCCATATTTCCGAGCTTGAGAATCCCGACGCCCGGCCGGTGCCTATTATCACCCAGCCCTTCGTGCGGCGGCGCCTGCTCTGGATGAAATCCCATGTGGAAGGGCTGAGGGCTCTGGTGTATTACGGCTGCATGTGCCTGGATAAAGCCAATGCCGTCGCTGACGCAAAAGAAAAGGAGAAATGGTCCGGCATCAATGACATCCTCTTTCCCACCTATCGGCATTATGCGGCCGAAAAGGCGTTCCAGGTGGCCGAGACGGCGGTGAAAATGCATGGCCGCACCGGGTTTTTCAACGACTTTCCGGTACACCAGTTCATGCGGGACATCATTCCCTTTGGCTGGTGGGAGGGCGATGCCGGCTCAAACAATCTTTTCTACCTGACCCAGGTATTGGGGCAGCGGGATGGACAGGATTTTGCCAATCTTCTGGGAGAGATGAAAGATACCATAGAAGAATTCGGAAACATAAAAGAAGTAGCCGACCTGGCCGGCGAACTCGAGAAACGGGTGGACCTGCTGGGCGCCATGGGCCGCTTCCTCTCCGATTGCTTCAAGGCCGGCAATGTGATGGTGCCAATCTCCAATGCGTTTCCCTTTATCCACATCATAGGCGATATCTGCCTGGGATGGATGCTCTTTTGGCAGGCCGGTATTGCTGCCCGATCCCTTGCCGGCATATGCCGGGACCACGACATCGATTCCCAGGACGACGCTCAGCGAAGCGCCTTGTTAGACCGGAACAAACAGGCCGCCTTCTATGACGGAAAACTGCACAGCGCCAGATTCTTCATCAAGCATGTGCTGCCCAGGGTGGACGGGCTGGCCGACGCCATGAAGAGCGAGGACTTGTCGTCCATGGCCATCCATGAGGCTGGTTTTTAGTGGACTAATTTAAATAAAGCGAAGGTCATCGCCACTGCCTGGTTGTAAAAACCACCAAACGATCAACCTTCAATCTCTATGACGGGTTGGCTCATTATTTCCCCTGCCTAATCAACCTCGCTGTTGCCGCATTGTCTTGCAACAGCGAGGTTGATGCTTTAAAGTCAAATATTAATCGGCATTGATCTAAATACGAGGATCCATTAGAATCGGTTCCTGATAGGGATGCTGTGATTGCAACGCCGCCGACAAGCTGCCGTTAATATGATACCCGGTTTCCGATGGGCCGACCGAAACGCCTGCGTACGGCTCATTTTCCTGCCGCTTCTCCCGTACTGATTCTCAAGATTACCTGTCAAATTCCGATGCCCTTAAAGATGGTAAAACGCATGGACCATGCGTATGGAGGACCATGATGAAGAATATTTTCCCGGGAAAGGCCGTTTCGGCGGTTGCATGGCTTCTGATAGCCTTGTTCAGTATGTTGCCTTCGGTACAGGCCGGCAAGCAATGGTATCCTTACCAAGTGGGTTTGCCTGCCGTCGGCGAAACATCCGAATCAGAAAACAGGGTGATCGATTACATCCCCTTGGGCAAGGCTGCTCAAGAGTGGTCCATATGCGCCGTATTTCCACATATGAAAGATTCATACTGGCTGGCGGTGAACTTCGGCCTGTCCAGTGAAGTGAAACGCCTGGGGGTCCAGATGCGCCTCTATGAAGCCGGAGGGTACGACAAACTGCCGGTGCAGATCAAACAGATCGAGAATTGCGCCGCAGCAGGCGCCGACGGGGTCATCATCGGTGCCATCTCATACGATGGACTGGATACACTGGTGGAACGCCTGCATGGGCAAGGGGTGCCGGTGGTCGATCTGGTCAATGGAATGGCGTCGGACCAGGTTACAGCGCGTTCTCTGGTCTCTTTCGAAGAGATGGGGTACCGGGCAGGCGAATATCTCGCCCGCCGGCATCTCAAGGGCAACCGACCCGCAAAAGTGGCCTGGTTTCCAGGTCCCCAGTCGGCCGGGTGGGTCAAGGATGGCGAGAAGGGATTCCGCCGCGCCCTGGACGGCAGCAGCGCTGACATCGTCGCGGTTCGTTACGGGGATACCGGCCGGACCGTGCAAGCGACATTGATCCGGGAGGTATTGGATACTCACACGGAAGTGGACTATATTGCGGGTACAGCGGTAACAGCAGGTGCTGCGGTCAAGATACTGCGGCGACGTGGCCTGAGCGACCGCATCAAGGTGGTGTCCTACTATTTCACACCGGAAGTCTATCGCGAGATCAAACGCGGCCACATCCTTTGCGCCCCCACAGATTCGCCGGTCATTCAAGGACGAATCGCCGTCGACCAGATGGTGCGCATCCTGGAGCACAAACCCTACCATAAACGAGTGGGCCCCCATATCTACATCATCGACAAGGACAATATCGACTCTTTCGACCGCGAGACGTCCCTCGCCCCCAGTGGCTTCCGGGCGACTTATGCAACCAATATTCGTTTGAAAGCAAATTGATCACCATGGGGAAATTGCGTCAGAAGGCCACCGGCATCATTTTTCTGGTTGCCCTGGCGGCCGCCCTCTTTGCAAACAACCATTTTGGGCGGGTGCTCAAAAGGCAGGCGCAGGAGCGCTGGCTGGAAAAAGCCAACAGCGAGGGGCAGCGTATTACCAATGTCAGCCTCAGCTGGCTATCGATGTTTCATGCCCAGCTTCGCGGATTGGCCTCGCTCTTTTTTGGATCGGAGAGCGTCACCGATGATGAATTTTTCGATGCGCTGGATATCATCGAAGGGGTGGAGTTGGAATCCATGATTCCTCTGGTATCCACGGCATTCGTCGGACAGCAGGTCCCAGATGATTCGGAGTCCAATGGGAAGCCGGCGGGCTATCGATTCCCGGTTGTTATAAGTTCGGACAATACGCCGCCTCTGGCAATCGGAGATGATCTTGCTGCCCATCCCCAGATACGAACGGCCATCCTTTCCGCCATCGCTCATCCGGAAAAAGTCGTGATGGGTCCTGTTTTCAAAGGGGATCAAGGCGACTTGTTCACCTCTTTCGTCTTCCGTGCCCAAAATCAAGGTAAACCCGGTATCCTCATATCGGTGGCGAATATCTCCGATTTTTTATACGATCTGGATACGCTCCATATACCAGAGGGGTTGCATTTGCGAATCCTTGAAACCAGCGGCAGATCAAAAGCTGAGGAGACAACAGTCATCGCCGGACTTAGGGCACCGCACCCGGAAACCGTTGCCACTGCCTATTTCCCCACCCAGAGCGGGCTGTCGCATTGGGGGTACTATTGGGATGTCATGCCGAATTACCAGGGAGGGCCTGCCACCACTTTGGGAACAGTGGTCCAGTTCGGCGGCAATGCATTGATCCTGGCGGTTTTCGCCATCATCGCCTCCCTTTTGCTGCAGAATGAACGGATCAATCGCAAGGTGGCCAAACGCACCGAAGAACTCGTTGTCGCCACCCGTGACGCCGAGGCGGCCAACCGTGCCAAGAGCGCGTTTCTGGCCAACATGAGCCATGAAATCCGGACCCCCATGAATGGGGTCCTGGGGATGTTGCCGATATTGTCGGATACCCTCCTGGACGAAGCTCAACAGGACATGGTCAACACCATCCAGGCCAGTGGGGCGGCACTGCTGAACATCATCAACGATATACTAGATTTTTCCAAAATCGAAGCCGGAAAACTGGCGTTTGAAGCCATTCCTTTTGACTTGCAGAAAACCCTTGAGGAGATGGTCGAACCGCTCTCCCTTCAGGCTGAGGAAAAAGGATTGGTGCTGAGTTGTTTTGTTGCGCCGGATGCCCCGACCGCTCTGATCGGAGATCCCGGCCGCCTGCGCCAGGTATTGTTGAACCTGGGCAACAATGCCGTGAAGTTTACCGCTGAAGGAGAGATAAATCTACGCGTCATATTGAAAAAGGACGCCGGACGCCGCGCCGAATTTCTGTTTGAAGTCGAGGATACGGGCATCGGAATACCTGAGGAGCGCATCGACCGCCTTTTTAAATCATTCACGCAACTGGACAATTCCACGACACGGCGTTTTGGTGGAACGGGATTGGGATTGGCCATCTCCAAGCGGTTGGTAGATATGATGAGCGGCCACATCGGTGTCCGAAGCAGGGCCGGCCATGGCAGCACCTTCTGGTTCACGGCCTGCTTTGACAAGTTGTCGACCCCGGACAAGGCCGAACAGGGGACTGATTCTGCTGGAGATGTCGGAAAATTACGGATTTTAACGGTGGATGGCCATGACACCAATCGACGGATCATGCATGCCTACCTGCAATATTGGGGGTGCGATTCCATGGTGGCATCCAATGCCAAGGATGCGCTGGCCGTTTTGACTCGCGCAAGGGAAGATAAAGCGCCAATCCATCTCGCCCTCATCGACCGGGTTATGCCGGAGATGGATGGCATCGCCTTGGGAAAAGCCATAAAAAACAATCCCCTGCTAAAAGAGACGCATTGTATCCTGATGACGTCCCGGACCGCAAGCAGCGACACAGAAAAAGCCCGGAAGGCGGGCTTTGACGGTTGCCTGGCCAAACCCGTTAGAAAATCCCATCTGCTGAATGTGTTGCAATGCGCTACTAAAGGAGATTTCAATGCTGTTACGGGATGTTCCAATATGGCGACCCCAGGCGACGCCCATAAGGTGCAATGCAAAAATCAGGGTCGATGCATTCTGGTGGCCGAGGATAATGCCATCAACCAGAAAGTGGCCATGCATATGCTGGATAAATTCGGTTACACCGCGCACGCCGCAAATAACGGGAAAGAAGTCCTCGCATGCCTGTCCCGATCAGCTTTTGATCTGATCCTGATGGACATTCAAATGCCCGAATTGGATGGATTGGAAACAACCCGCATCATCAGGGAATCCAATACAGCTTTCAACCGTATTCCCATCATCGCGATGACCGCCAATGCCATCAAAGGTGATGAAGATAGATGCATCAGGGCCGGCATGGACGACTATATTTCCAAACCGATTGTCGCCGACACCGTAAAGCAAAAAGTTCGCCATTGGATCGTCAGGAAGCATGCGATGAGATACAAGCCGCCTTTGGATGAAATGGGCAGGCCTTCTCGGTAAAAGCGATCAAGCCATGATCAAATTTCCGCAGCAACCAGATTAAAACGGATTATGCCGGAAGCATAATTCGCAGAACGTTTTGACCACCATGGATGGATGGTCTATCATGAAAGGGAATTTTACAGAATACAGCTCAATTTACGCCAGGGATAAAGGGGATGACAAAGATGGGCAAATTGGTGAAGGAAGATAGAGACAGAGGAAGGCTTCATATCGACTCGCCATTGATGGGGGAATCGCTGGTCAGCAAGAAAATGCTGAAACGGACTGAAGCAAAAGAATACTTTCGAATGCATCCGGACATCAATGTCATCAAAATCGGCGGCCAAAGCATTATGGACCGGGGCGGCAAGGCTTTGTTTCCCATTTTGGAAGCGTTGATCAAGGCCAAGGACAAGTACAAAATACTGCTAATGACCGGTGGCGGTACGCGGGCCAGACATGTCTACAACATTGGTGTGGACTTGGGGATGCCAACCGGTGTTCTATCCAAATTGGGCGATAAAGTTTCTTGGCAGAACGCAGAAATGCTATCAGTGCTGCTGGCAAAACACGGTGGCGTTAAAATCGGTCATGGGGATAATCTGGAACAGTTGACGATGTTTTGCCGACTGGGATATATGCCGATCACCTATGGCATCCCCCCTTACGGCTTTTTTGAACATCCAGCGGAGTTCGGGGCTATTCCGCCGCACCGTACCGACTGCGGCGCCTTTTTGCTGGCTGAAAACATCGGTGCCCGCTCCCTGATATTTCTTAAAGATGAAAAGGGATTGTTCGAAAAGGATCCTAAAAAAGTCCCGGAAACCGATCGCGAGAATCTCGAGTTTTTCCCCCGCATCTCAGCCAGCGATTTGTCAAAGCGGGATTTAGACGATTTGATTGTGGAACGCCCCTTGCTCACCTTGCTGCAAAGGGCTAAATGCCTAAAAGAATTCCAGATAATTGATGCTTTGAATCACCCCGAGCATATCTTGGATGCCCTTGAAGGGCGGCATGTCGGCACGATCATCCACAAGGGATAGGGATGCATAAATTCGACAGCCCCCATCCGGGTCGCTCCCCAGAAAAGGGCGTCGCATAACCCGACTGTTGTTTTTCTTTTCTTTCGCCTTTTTCAACTTTTCGCCGTTCCCGAACAAATATTTTTGTTGCCATGCGGACCTCCTTAATGATAAGTTCTATATATACATATTAACTATATATATCCTTACAGGATCTATGTCAAGAAAAACAAAATCGCCGCGCCGTTCCGGTTCGAAAAAGAAGGAGCGCTATATACAGCCCTCCATACTGCTCGCTTTGAGGCAAAAGCCCTCTTACGGATATGAACTGATTCAACAGATACCGCAGTTCGGATTTATCAAAGGCCAGGCGCCGCCGGGAATGATCTATCGACATCTGCGGGATCTGGAAGACAACGGACTGGTGCTATCGGAGTGGGAAACCGAGGGATCCGGACCGGCCAAACGGGTCTACCAGATCACAGCGGAAGGTTTGGCGGTGTTGGAATTCTGGATTGACTATATGAAGGACCAGACGGAAAGGCTGCAGAATTTTATCAAGATGTACCAAGCGGCCTCCGACGGGAAGCAATGATTGATATTACTGCGCCCGCTACCCCTTTTTGAATACTACAAAATCTTTCTCGCTACGCGTTATTCAGATACTTTCCCGCGAAGATTATTCTGTAGTGACTCACGTTAGAATCGGTCCTAATGAAAATTGGAAATGGAAAGATATTAATAGAAGTGGCATACAGCCTTCATTCGGGCCCAAGATCAAGGCGGACGGCAGATTTGAACCCAAAGGGAATAGTTAGCTATTTCGAGGATTTAAATCTGTCGCCCAACGCAGCGTTTGGGTTCGAAGGAAGGTTGTATACCGCTTCTACATCTGTTTGAACAGGTGCAGATAAGACCGACTCACAATAAGCACTTCCGAACGATCCTTCAGCCGTACGGCCCCGCGCCCGGTTTGGGTACGGCTGATGTAGTCAATTTGGGAAACGTTTACAATGGTGGACCGGTGGATGCGCCAAAAACGGTCCGGGTCCAGCTCTGCGGCCAACGATTTGATGGATTTGGTGATCAGGTTTTCACCCGTACGGGTGAAGACCGATGTAAATTTCTGCTGCGCCTTGAAATAACAGACGTCGTCAACGGAAACCATTCGAGTGCCCCGACCTTGTTGGGTGCACAACCATTGCAGGTAATCGGGCTTATCCGGAACCAAACGATGGAACCGCTGTTGCCGATTATACGACTTAGACACGGATGCACCGTCATCGCCTGAGGAGAGAAGCACACGCTTGGCCCTTCGGACGGCTGTTTGCAATCTCGCCCGACTGACCGGTTTGAGCAGATAATCCAGCGCGCCACTATCATAGGCATTGACTGCATAACGTTCGTAGCTTGTGGTGAAGACGACCTGACATTTTCCGTTGACTTTTCTGGCCACTTGCATACCGCAAATTCCGGGAAGGCGAACCTCAAGAATGGCCAGTTGAGGATTGTGTTGATCGATCAGATCCAAGGCCTCTTCACCGCTGGTGGCCCTCCCGCAAACAACCAGGTCGGGCCAGAGCTCAGCCAGTAAATTCTCGATCTGCATCATATGGCCCTTTTCTTGATCGGCTAGAATTGCTTTAACAGCCATTTTTCGCTTTCCCAGAATCGGTCAATCGGTACTGTGGGGGAGTTCAACCCTGATAAAAGGTGAGCAGGCGCTCAATCATGGTTAAAAGTGAATAGATCGATAGGCGGAATAAGTAAAGTTGTTTTTGAACGACCATCGAAGAATGAAGCAAAATGGGCTGAATGGCCTATTTGGCCCCATAACGCCACACCTTTTTAAGCTTTAGGAGAAAGAGCACTATTACCTGCAAGTTACACCGGCCGACAGTCGGGTCTGGTGTGGCGTTTCTATACAACCGAAAGATCCGGGGGGATGCTGACCGGAAAGCAGAGTGAAGCAACTTTGGTGGTACACGGCCGGTTTAAGACCTATCCGATATTACCCCGAGTAGAATATCCAACAATATCAGTAGAATAAAAACGTGCCCAGCCATCAGCTCTTTAGTCCCAAGGTTTGCGTCATAAACCCAAGGGTATCGATCAATGCCTTGGCATCACTTTTGCTGCACACTAAATTTATATCCTCTGGCCGTAAACAATCAAATTTTCACTGAAAATTTGATTGACAACCCGGTACAGGTCGGCAACCAATTTGGCCCAATCCAGTTTATGCAATCCAAGTGTGAGGTAAGGCATGACAATCCCCCTGGAGCAAATCGGCAGCACAATTTTCAAAAGATCTGAAAAACTCAACTTATCCGATTATTCCAATGACATTACAACCTTCAATATTCTATTCGCGATGGACGGCAGAAGGACTGTGGAAGCCATCGCCGAGCAGGATGCATTTGATTTGAATGACCTGATCAACAAGATTAAGGCGCTTTATGATCAGGATTTGATTGTACCGATCAGCAGCGACGAGATCGTTTCACGGGGCCGGGCAAAGAAGCTTCTCGATGCTATTATTCTCAAACGATCCCGCGGCGTGGGCGCCATTGCCAAGGCCATCAAAGTCAAGATCGCATTGAAAGGTATCAATCCGGACAGCCTTACGGAAGACACTCCGGATGATCCGGTCCTATTGAAGAAATTGCTGAACCTGGCGCAATCCTACGGGTTGCGCGTGAAGACGAAAGCGGACCGTTCCCAAGGAAAAACCAAGCTGATTCTTGACAGCATTATTACCCAACGTTCCGGGGGTGATCCATCAATCGCCAAGATGATCCGGACCAAATTCATGCTTAAAGGCATCAACCCGGATGCCTATTCCCTGGACACGCCGGACGATCCCAATCTTGTAAGACGCCTGGGGGATCTGGCCGCCAAGATGGGTGTCAAAATACCCAGTGCCAGCGTCCGCGCCCGGGTGGGTGACCAGATCGAACAGATGCTCTAAGCGTTCAAGGTACCGCTTCAGCCATCTTTCGCTAATAAGATCAAATCATAAGGAGACCGAATGAAAATCGCTACCGCATACAGCACAGAATCCAGCCCCGAAAAAGCGGCCCTTGAATTGCAATCCCAGATGAGCGATTGCGACCCCAGGGGCGTTATTTTCTTTGCATCTTCCCTTTATGACCCTGATGCGATCAGCGAAAGCATGCAAAAGGCCTTCCCACAAGCCCGGACATTCGGATGCTCCACATCCGGCGAGATTGTTTCGGGCAAGATGCTGAAAAATTCGATTGTCGCCATGGGGTTCACCGCAGAGGCGATAGAAGACCTGAATTTGCAAATCGTTGAAAATATCCAGACGAATGGCCAGGTGGAGCCGGCCTTCAAGGCTTTTGAAGCCCATTTTAAAGAAGACCCTTTTACCATGGGAGTAGATGAATACGTCGGATTGATCCTGGTGGACGGACTCAGGATGGCAGAAGAAAAACTGATGGACCGCATCGGTGAGCTCAGCAATCTCTTTTTCATCGGCGGCTCGGCCGGGGACGACCTGAAATTTTCCCAAACCTGGGTATATGCCGACGGCAAAGCCTATTCCGACGCCGCTCTGTTGGCCCTGTTAAAGCCCAAAGGCAAGTTCAGCTTCATAAAAACCCAGAGCTTCAAGCCCTGTCCCCTTAAATTGATGGCCACCAAAGTAAAAACAGCGGAAAGAAAAGTGATCGAATTCAACCATAAACCCGCAGCCGTAGCTTATGCCGAGGCTGTGGGAACCACGGTCGATAAAGCCGACCAGTTCTTCATGTCAAATCCCGTGGGGCTTTTTATTGACGATGAGCCCTATGTCCGCAGTCCTCAACGCATGGAAGACGATGCCATGCACTTCTATTGCAACGTCATGGAAGGCATGGAGATGACCTTGCTGGAATCCTCCGATATCATCGAAGACACTCGCAAAGCGGTGGCGGACAAGGTGGCAGGATCAAAAATCTCCGGTATCATCAACTTCAACTGCATTCTGCGCACGTTGGAGCTTGAAAAGAACGGCACCACACAGGCGTATGCCGATATCTTCGCGGATATACCCACCGTCGGATTCAGCACCTATGGAGAGGAATTCATCGGCCATATTAACCAGACGGCCACCATGCTCGTGTTCGAGTAATCTCGATAACGTAATCCACGACCGACAGGTCGAATACCAAGCAGTAGGAAGCCTTCCTATTGCCTGGTTTTAACGGCCGGTGTATCGGAAGGCCTGAAGTTCCGTATCGATCCTCAAAAGGGCAAGTGCGCGTCAGCGCTGCCGACGCGCCTTCCCGAATCTACCATCCCAAAGTTAAGTAGTCATGGATCGAGTCGGCCGCCTGGCGGCCTGCGCCCATGGCCAGGATAACGGTGGCGGCGCCGGTGACGATATCGCCGCCGGCCCAGACCCCTTTTTTAGTGGTCTTGCCGGTCCTTGGATCAGCATGGACGTATCCCCATTTATTCAACACCATGTCCGGCGTATCGCTGGTCAGCAAGGGATTTGCTCCCGATCCCACTGCGACGATGCACAGGTCGCATTCCAGGTCAAACTCGGATCCTTCAATGGGCACCGGGCGACGCCGTCCTGAATCATCCGGCTCACCGAGTTCCATCTTCAGACACGTCATTCCGGTCAGGCGACCTTTTTCATTGCCGAGATAGCGCGTGGGGTTGGTCAACAGAAAGAATTCGATCCCCTCTTCTTCGGCATGGTGGATCTCATCGATCCTGGCCGGCATCTCGTCGCGTGAGCGGCGGTAGACGATGCGAACCTTGTCCGCCCCCAGCCGCATGGCCGTGCGGGCCGCATCCATGGCCACATTGCCGGCGCCAAGCACCGTGACATTCTTAGCCCGCGGAATGGGGGTATCCACCTTGGGGAATTCATAGGCCTTCATCAGGTTGGCCCGGGTCAGGTATTCATTGGCCGACAGGACGCCAACCAGGTTTTCGCCGGGGATGTTCATAAAACGAGGAAGTCCGGCCCCCACGCCAACGTAGATGGCATCAAACCCCTGTTCAAACAGCTCATCCAGGGTGATGGTGCGCCCCACAACGGCATTGCACTGCACCTTGACCCCGAGTCGCTCCAGAAAATTCACCTCCTGGGCCACGATGGCTTTTGGCAGACGAAATTCCGGGATGCCGTAGACCAGCACACCACCGGCTTTGTGAAACGCTTCGAAGATGGTGACGTCGTGGCCTTTGGTGATCAGGTCTCCGGCGACCGTTAAACCGGACGGCCCAGCGCCGATCACCGCCACTTTCTTACCTGTGGCCGGCTGAACCGGGGGCAGCTCACCGGTCCCATGCTCACGCTCGTAATCCGCACAAAAGCGCTCCAGATTGCCGATGGCCACCGGATCGCCTTTTTTCCCCACGATGCATTTGGCCTCGCACTGGGTCTCTTGGGGGCAAACCCGGCCGCAGACCGCCGGCAGGGCATTCTTGGACCACAGATTGCGAATGGCGCCAGTCATATCCCCCTCGCTGATCAGGCCGATGAATCCGGGGATATCAACGCTCACCGGACAGCCGGCCACGCAGCCGGGCTTGCGGCACTGCAGGCAGCGGGCGGCTTCTTCCTGGGCCATGGCCATGGTATATCCGGTGGGGACTTCCAAAAAATTGCGTTTGCGCACATCGGGTTCCTGCTCGGGCATGGCCATCCGATGTCCGCCTCTTTTCTTTTTTTCTTTCTCCGCCATGTTCTTTTCCCCTTATATTTCAGCTCTTGGTGGTTATTCAGCGTCCCGAAGCACACAATAATCTTCGTAGCACTCTTTTTCTTCGTCGCAATAAGCTTGCAGCCGCAGCATCAATTCGTCATAATCGACCTGGTGCCCGTCGAACTCCGGGCCGTCCACGCAGGCAAATTTGGTTTGGCCGCCGACACTGACGCGGCAGCCACCGCACATGCCGGTGCCGTCCACCATAATGGGATTCAGGCTCACCAAGGTCGGCACTTCGTATTCCTTGGTCATCTTTGAAACAAACTTCATCATCGGTACTGGACCGATAGCGACCACCTGCTGAACCTTCTCGCTGTCCAGAACCTTCTTGAGCACGTCGGTTACAAAGCCCTTTACGCCATATGAACCGTCGTCCGTGCAAATGTGCAGGACATTGGATGCCGTCTTCATTTGATCTTCCAGGATCAACAGCTCCTTAGTCCGTGCCCCCAGAATTCCGATCACATGATTGCCCTTCTGCTTCAGGGCCCGGGTGATGGGATGCAGCACGGCAATTCCGGTACCGCCCCCCACACACACCACCGTGCCCACATTTTCCAAGTGGGTGGGTTTGCCCAATGGACCGATCACATCCAGATACCCCTGGCCCACCTGGAGATCCCGAAACACGGCAGTGGCTTTTCCCACGACCATGTATATGATGGTGATGGTTCCCTTTTCGGTGTCGGCATCGGCCATGGTCAAAGGAACGCGCTCGCCGGTTTCGTTGGCCCGAAGAATGACAAACTGACCCGGTTTGGCTTTGCGGGCAATCAGCGGTGCCTCGATTTCATTCAATATGACGGTGCCTTCCGCCATCTCCTCCCTTTTGAGGATCTTAAACATTTCTACACCTCCTGTGCGTTTCAAAACCCTTATCTTCGCTCGACCGCAAAAAGCTGCATGGCCTTTAGGCCAATCACTTGTTTGGATTGTTTTGGCTGAGATGAACAGAGGTGAACGTTCGATGGGGCAAAACGCCATCGCAACGCACATCTGGCATATTCATAACACCGCAGCGACCCAAATCAACCCTGACGGTTGGTATCGAGTCCCCATTGATAGAAAACTTTTTGCGGGCTGTCAATTGCAAGCAGAAAAAGTCAGCTTTTGCCGACTATCTGACAAAATCGGCCCGGCATGTCTTTCTGAGCCAGTACAAAGCGTTCTTCAGCCGGCCTGAAAAAAAGCGCATAGATGTGCAGATCAAAACGAAAGACGCTGACGCCATCACGGTTTCATTGTTTGGATGCAAGGAGCTGTGCTGCAATATCTATAAAAGCGATCCGCCGGAGCAAGATCTTATCCGGATCGTGGCCATCGATATTACGGAGCAACGCAAAGCTAAAAAAGCACTGGGCAAGACAGTTGCAGAGCTACGACTGAGGCAGCGAATCGCAGAAGTGATGCTTAAATCCTCTGACGAAGATATGTTTGAGGGGGTCTTAGAAATACTCCTAAAACATTTAGACTCCAGATATGGATACTTCGGCCACATCGACGACGATGACAATCTCCTCTGCCGGTCTTTAACAAGGGATGATGCGCTATCCCACGATAAGATGGATCCTGGCTTTACCTTGGAAAGATCCGACTGGAACGGCATCTGGGGAAAAAGTCTTCATGAAAAAAGGCCCATCTATCAGAACGTTGACGCAGTTCTGCCCGGTCGTCACAAGATCCTGAAGAATGCACTATCGGTGCCCATTTTGAATCGAGATGAACTTATCGGGCAGATTGTCCTGGCCGGGAAACAGGGGGACTTCGCCGGGGAAGATGCCAAACGCCTGGAATCGGTCACGACGTGGATCGAACCGGTTCTCAGCGCCCGACTGGAAAGGGACCGCCGGCAGGCGCAGCGGATCCAGGCCGAAAATGATCTCTTGCATGCCCAGCGTATGGAATCCATCGGAGTTCTGGCCGGCGGTGTGGCACATGATTTTAACAATCTTCTGACGCCCATTGTCGGCTATACGGACATGTTGATTGAAAAGAAGCAAGATCATCATCCCGATACGCCTGTTCTCAAAGAGATATCACGTGCCGCCCTACGGGCCAAGGACTTGATCAATCAACTTCTGGCCTACAGCCGCAAACAAATGCTTCAGGTCAAACCGCTGGATATCAACGGCATTATCGAAAACATTGCCAGAATGATCACCCGTCTGATTCGAGACGATATTTCGGTGGAATATAAACTGCGAAAAGATGTGGGCATCATTAAGGCGGATGCTGGTCAAATCGATCAAATTCTCATGAATCTGGCCGTCAATGCGCAGGATGCCATGCCTGGTGGCGGAACAATCTTCGTCGAAACCACACGGGAGCCATACCCCAAACCGAATACCGCCTATCCGTTTGACATAAATCCGGGATTCTACACCGTCCTGAAGATCAAGGATACTGGCGTGGGAATACCCGAAGATATCATGCCGTTCATTTTTGAACCGTTCTTCACCACAAAAAATGTCGGTCAAGGCACCGGCATGGGTTTAGCGACATGTTATGGGATCGTAGAACAGCATGGTGGATACATTTGGGTCCGTAGTAAACCGGATAAAGGGATGGAGTTTACAATTATTTTCCCCTCCATTTTAGTGGGCAAACAGGATACATTCCTGGGCGATCACGACGGTCTCCGCAAAATGATCTGTTCAAAAGGTGAAACCGTCATGGTGGTAGAGGATGATCCGGTGGTTCGCAAAATGGCTGTGATGACTTTAAAGCAATTGGAATATCAGGTAATTGAGGCTGATTCACCGGAAGCTTGCCTGGCGTATATCAACACTCAAAACCTCCGGCTTGATTTGCTGGTCACCGATGTCATCATGCCGGGTGGCAATGGTGCAGCGTTATTTCTCAAACTTAAAGAACGTGATAAGGATCTTCGCTGTCCTTTCATGTCCGGTTATTCAGTTGATATTATATCGGATTACGACCAGCTGGAAATAGGGACCCATTTCATCAGCAAGCCATTCACCATCAACGCGTTATCCATAAAAGTAAGGGAGGTTCTGGACGATTCCAAGTAGCTATTTTAGCACGAGACTTTAGTGGGGCACCATCTCCCGGATGATGTGCATGAGGTCTTCGCAGGCAGTGGGTTTGTTGACAACACGGTCAATGCCGAATTCCGTTAGTTTGTCAGGATTGAGCTCTCTATTGAGGCCCGTGTAGAGCAAAAATGGTGTTTTTGTAATTCCCTGCCGTTGGCAAAAATCAAGGACCCATTTACCGACCTCCAGCCCATTCATGTCATCCATGCTCAAATCACACAAAATCACGTCATATCGGTCCTTTTCTATGGCGGTGATCCCATCGTGCGCTGTCTTGGCGGTGGTGATGTCGATCTCTGTGTCTTCGAAATACATCTCAACGGACTTAAGAATATTGACCTCATCATCGATCAGCAGAAACCGTATGGGCATTTGGTTCATCCTGGTGCCTTTTGTTGCCGTCTCCACGGTGATGGGAGAATGGGATTTGGGGAACGAAAGCAAAAATTCAGTTCCTTGGTCCAGCTTGCTCTCCACCTGAATCTCACCATGATGCTTTTTGACAATACCGTAGCAGGACGAAAGCCCCAAGCCGCTGCTCCGGGTGCCTTTGGTGGTGAAAAAGGGCACAAAGATCCGCTGTAGATTTTCTTGAGAAATGCCTTGACCGGTATCAGCAATTTTCAGAAAAACAGTTTCATCTTGCGAATGTGTCCTGAGGTTCAAGTCTCCTCCATCCGGCATGGCTTCCAGTGCATTTTTGATCAAATTGACCAGGACTTCATATATCTCAGAGGATTTTCCTTTTATATAACAACTGCCTTTGCTTACAAAATTGAGCCGGTATTTGCCAGGCGAAGACGGCGGTTTCCACATGGGTTGGGTGAGTTTAATGGCTTCCGCCACCAACGCCTCCAGGTCGAATACCGATCCTTCGCTCAATCCGGCTGGCGTCAAATGGGTAAAATCCTTAATACGCCGCACCACATCAGCCCCTCTCCGGGAGGCCGTGATGATATTCTCGATGGCTTCCTGGCAGTCCAGGATATTGCCGGTCTTGAGTTTAGCCGTGGCGGCTTCGGCACCGGCCATGATCATCTGCAGCAGATTATTGAAGTTGTGCGCAACGCCGCTGGCCATTTCGCCAACGGCTGATAACCGCTCGGTTTTGATCAAGGTTTCCTGGAGATTCTTTCGCAGGCTCATATCTCGAGCAACGCTCAGGAACGCCATCCTGGTCTGGTAGGAAATCAGACGCCCTTGAAATTCGAATGGAATGACCACACCATTGCGGCTTACCAGGCTGAGCTCGAATTGATAGGATCGTCCTATGCTGATCTGATTGGCCATTTCAACGAGCACGGGATAGTCGTCAGGGCATGTCACATCGCGCAATCTGAGTCGCAGAAATTGGTCCCGCGTATATTCCAGGCAATCACAGGCCACATCGTTAACTTCCAGAAACCGGCCCTTGGGGTCATTGATGAATACCGCATCGCTGACGCTCTCGAAAAGCTCTTTGTATCGGCGCAGGGCTTCTATCTTCTTGCGTTCAGTGACGTCGCGGATCAAGGCCACAAAACATTCTTTGCCCTTGAAATCCATGGTGGTGCCGGTTACCTCAGCGTCGACAATGTTGCCGTCCTTCTTTCTGAACCGACGCTCCTGGATGTAAACCAGTCCCTCTCGAACCGCCTTTTGAATGTTTTCACGTACATTTTCGGTACCCGGCGTAAGAATCTGATCCACGCGCATGGTCAGCAACTCTTCACGGCTGTATCCAAGCCATTTCTGGATATAGGGGTTGCAGTCAAGGATCTGACGGCTCGAGACATCGATGATGTAAATGGCCTCTGGTGCGTTTTCGAAAATCGCCCGAAAGTTCGCCTCGGAAATCTGGATTTTCTTTAGCGACTCCTCGTATTCGGAACCGGCCTCCTTGAGCAAATTCGTTAGGATATCGGCTTTTCGCTCGGAGCCCAGCAGCAGTGCCTGATACTCCTTTATCTGTTTCTTCAACGATATGATGTTGTGGTCCACGAATCAAACCCCGATCACAGATATGGTGGCGGTTTCGTTGTGAAGCAGGCTTGGACGATTGCATCCGAGACGACAATACTCGCCGTACGTGTAGAAGCCGATCACCGGCACGGTTGCGGGGAATTGGGCCCGTATCCGCTCCAGTTCCTCCTTGGTATGGAGCCCCAAAAGGGCTTTTCTGGCCATACAAGAATAAAAGAATACGAGAGCGGGTTCCGTGTCCTCTCCCAATTCATCGGTGGCCAGGCGAACAGCCTCTTCCGTAGCATCCAGAATGGAAGACCGGTCCCCGCACATGAGGTAGACCATAGCGCCCTCGGGAATTTCTCCTGCGAACTGAATCGATCCGTCCTTACGATCCACCAGCGACATTGTCGCCCGCAACAGCAGATGATCATCTTTTTTATCCGGGTTCTCGAATTGATCTATGAGTCCCAGGGGGTACTCTACTCCCACGGCCGGCAGATTTTCCGCATGCTTCCCCAAAAAACGTTCATACACATTGAGGGCCGACTCTCCGTTCAGTTCGTAAAGGATGTTGCCTCGCGCACGGGTCACCTTTTTGGGCAATCCAATGGGTGTCCATCCGCTTCGAACCCCGGTACCCAATTTAAATTCTCCCGAAAAACCAATGGCGACAGCCGCATCGCTTAAAACCCGCCCGTCCCGAAATTGCCATGTTTTCTGAAATTTTCCCGCATCTGCGGAGGTCCCGCCTGAAACAGGGATATGGCCTGCAAAGACGGATTCCATTCCCCTTAAAATGGCACTGCCATCTCCGGTAAGACCGTCGGAAAAAAGCTGTACATACTGAACTGAATCGGAAAATCCTTTGGCCAGGTCTTTGCCGGCCTGTTCGCTATCCCGACTGATTTGGGTGACAGCAACCGATTCGAATTCGATCTGGTCTGACAGGATGCCCCCCAAAACGGCGGAGTCAGTGCTGAATCCGGCAGAGGAGATTTCGCCGTCGGTGGTGCATCCAATTATCGTTGCCGAGTCTAACGCTTCATGGACGCCTTTGACCAGCGATGCCAGATCATTCTCAGGGGAGCAGAACAACCAGCACGCATTGGGTGCACCACCCAATTTTTCGATAAGCGCTTCTCCCATTCGTCTGCCGTTCTTTAGCGAAAATCTATCCTTCAGTTGAGTTGTCTCTGCTTTAATCATAGGGCTGCTTAATCCATTATATCAAGTTATGCGGATGGATGCCAACAATGTCACTGTTTTCGAAATCTGCCGCAGATGGCACGGTTGTCCTCACGGACGCCAATCACCAGGTCCCATTCCTCAAGAATGGAAGCCCTAAACAACAGGTGGTAATTACAAACAATATAGAATATTCAGCTCAGGGGGCAGTATACAGCAAAGCATTCAGTTTCGGAGCGTTTCCTACAATATCGTTGCGGCATCGTCTATGCCGCTGTCGATAAAAGAAATATCCTTGCTCCCGGATCGATCCATTTCAAGTTGCTCATCTGTTCTACCGTCAATTCCCGGCCTCAGCCGTGATCATCTCAAATACCGCCTGCTTATTCACTTGAAGATCCGTGAAACAGTCTTGCAGGGCAGCACCTTCGATCCGGATACCGTTATTTAAGAATATCGGCCCCAATTCACCAAGGAGCAGATTGAACAGTTTTATCATGATCCAGCCGTCTGAGCAGACGACCGAACGATTCGTTTCGCTTTGATGCGTTATGTCCCCTCTGAAGGAAGCCAGGCAACTGGTTTTTCGGAATGTCGCACCGACCACCAACCCCGGCAATACTAATGAAAGGGAACGGTTAGCGCCGTTGTAAACCACTGCCGAAGACACATCACCCACAGCCTTGTCATTGAGAAAAACGGACGTGATTCGATCCGTTTTAAATTCGGGCACAATTTTAAACTGGTCGCACAACAGGCTTTGAATTTTGCATCCGACCTTGGCCGCGAATTGAAATCCCTGCTGAAGAAGGGGAAAGAGAAGTGAAATGTTGCCCTTTTTCAAGATGCATACGAATGTATGGGAGGTTTGATCGTACAAATAAATGGATCGCCTTTTTAATTATCCATCGTCCAAGGCTATGCGGCCGTCGCATTATAATGCCGATATTCCTTTGATGGAAAGGTTCCCTCACAACTGATGGAAACGGGGAGCCTCCGCCGGAAGCTCCCCGTTTGTCTATTCATTCGCTTCCGTACTAAAGCCGGAATATTGAATTACCAGTTAAAAACTTCATCCAGTTCCTCATCCTTTACGCCAAAGGTGATGTTATGAGGAGCCAGTTTTTCATTCTTGAAGTAGTCGGGCAAACGATCGTGTTTAGCGGTAAAGCCCGCTTTTTTATTGAATTCTCTCTCAGTGGAGAGAATCGTTTTTCCCAATGCGGTCACATCGTCCGCCGTCAAGCTCAATCCGTAAAATGAGTTCAGCAGATCGATGAGGGCCTGGAAGGTCTCCGGTTGATCCAGGACGGCAAAAGCGATGAACAGGCACATACCGGTGGCGTCGACCGCTGCCGTAGCGATTTGCAGGTTGCGGGACAGTTCGATCTGCCCTTCCGGTTTCAGAGGATCCACGCTGCCGCCCACACCCAGGATGTTGGTGGCCACAGCATAACCGGATGTGTGATCCGCCCCCATGGTGCTGGTGGCGTAAGTCACGCCGATGCCTTGTACGGTTCGCGGATCATAAGCCGGCATTGCCTGACCTTTGACCACAGGAACCCGTTCCACGCCAAAAACCTTCCCAGTCACAGCTGCACCGCTGCCTAAAATCCGTCCCAGGGGTGTCCCTTTGCCAACCTCTTTGATCAGGTTGATGGCCGCTTCCGCATCTCCAAACTTCGCAACCCCGGCCTCCATGGCAACGGCGATGGTGGCACCCATTTCGATGGTATCCAGTCCAAAGTCATCATCCAGCCGATCCATTTGCGCGATGGCATCCAGATCGTCGATGCCGCAGTTGCCGCCGTGAGCCCAAACGGTTTCGTACTCGGGCTGTTTGGTCAGAAAATTACCGTTTTTATCATAAAATGTACCGGAACAGCGGATTACGCAGCCTCTGTGGCAGCCATGGGTGGCCGAGCCTTTGCCGCCCCTGCTCTCCTCGAGTTCCGCCTGGGTTTCGCCGCTGATCTTGCCGGCGCCCTCGA
This sequence comes from Desulfobacteraceae bacterium, assembly GCA_037387725.1. Classification (GTDB taxonomy): domain Bacteria; phylum Desulfobacterota; class Desulfobacteria; order Desulfobacterales; family Desulfosarcinaceae; genus JARRKU01. The sequence continues at coordinate 27,713 of JARRKU010000001.1, read as the reverse complement.
ACTGGCCAACGCTGAAATTGCGCGTGGGATAACCCCCTGCCTCGCTCAGCACATTGGTTAGCACATTGGTGCCGTACGCGGGCAGACCTTCTCCTGTCACGGGGTGCTTTCTCAGGCCCGCCACAAACTCCTTGTTGGCTGCCTTGAATTTTTCCGGGTCCTTCGGAGCCCGCAGTGACATTCCCGTATCATCCAAAACAATGGCCTTAACGCCTTTGGATCCCATCACGGCACCGACACCGCCCCGGCCCGCATGGCGGGTTGGGCGAACTTCCATATCGGAAAATGCAATGGATGCACCGCTCAGTTTCATTTCGCCGGCCTGGCCGATCGAAATGTAACAGGCTTTATCGCCGGACTCGGCCTTCAGCTTGTCCACCACGGCGTAGTTTCCAAGCATCTTCAAACTGTTATCAGCAGAAATGGTCGCGCCGTCTTTCGTAATGATGACCTTGTACAAGGTATCGTCTTTGGGCTTGCCTTCCAATACGATGGCTGCATAGCCCAGACGCGCCAGCACCTGCGAAGCCTGACCGCCTGAGTTGGCCTCCTTGATTCCGCCGGTCAACGGACTCTTGCACCCAACGGAAATTCTTCCCGACATCGCCGCAGCGGTTCCGCTCAACATTCCCGGCGCAATGACAAGCTTGTTGTCTGCCCCCAGCGGATGGCAGGTCGGCGGTACTTCCTTGGCCACGATGGTGGATGTTAAAGCCCTGCCTCCAAGACCAGCGTAGTCCCCGACCGGTCCTTCTGAAATGCTCGGGCCGCCCTCAGCTCCCATGTCGATTCTGAGTATCTTGTCCATTACGATTCTACCTCCTTTTTTTGCTTACCGTATCGCCGATTTATAACATCATCTCAACCTCGGTCATAAAATGATGCAAGACGATAAATTTATGGTTCTTGTATCTAAGTAGATACTTTGGTCCGCTTATTGTCGTATCGATCCTCTTTAATCTTCATGCGAATGTTTTGTTTGGTGACGACCGTTGCCATTCCACGATGCGCCTATGATCACACGCAACAAATTGGGGATGTCCGGATCAGCCGTTCCTGCACCGTATCCGATTTGTCGGATGGTCATGGCCGGCATGGGGCCAAATCCCGAAGCGAGCGTGCTTAAGATGGCAGCACCGGTGGGCGTCAGCAACTCACCCTCTACGCCTGAGGAATAGGCCGGTGTGTTTTTAATCAGTTCAGCCGTCGCCGGCGCCGGTACGGGCAAGGTACCGTGGGCGCACTTTATGGTGCCGCACCCCACGTGAATCGGTGAACAGAAGATTTTCTGGATCCCAAGCGCGGTTATCCCGATAACGGCCCCCACCACGTCAATGATGGCATCCATGGCCCCCACTTCATGAAAGTGGATCTCTTCCACCGATGATCGGTGCACCCGGGCTTCGGCCTCGGCCAGACGGACAAAAATGGCGATGCTCTTCTCTTTGATCGAAGCTTCCAGATCGCTCTTTTCTATTATACCCTGAATATCGGATAGACGGCGATGGTGATGGTGATGATGGTCCTGGTCGATGCGGATTAGGGCTTTGCTGCCGCCAATGCCGCGTTTGACCAAGTTCTCGACGTCCAGCTCATAGTGAGAGAGACCAAGTTTGGCCATCTCATTCCGAAGATGGTCAATGGGCAATCCGGCATCCAGCAATGCACCAAGAATCATATCGCCGCTGGCACCTGCAAAACAATCAAAGTAAGCGATCGTCATAGTATTCTCTGTCTCGAGGTCGACTTTCCTGGTTATTTCTCACCCTGTGGCGTATTTTAGTCGGGCCGATAAGCGTGTGCGTACCATTGCCCCGGCAAAAATCCTCAGGATACCCTTCTCAGTTTGCTATCCCTTTCAGCGGCGACATCTGAAATATCGGACCGGCATGTCCCTTCATCTTCATCGGTATTCCGGTTTTCATCATCCCTGACACCAAGTTTATTGATCAGACTGGCCTGGTAGCCCGCACCGAATCCATTATCTATATTAACCACTGATACCCCGGATGCGCAACTGTTGAGCATGCATAGCAGCGCAGAAACCCCTCCGAAGCTGGCACCATAACCGATACTAGTAGGCACCCCGATCACCGGACACGAGACCAGGCCACCAACAACGCTGGTCAGCGCACCTTCCATGCCGGCCACCACTACGGCCACATTTGCTTCAAACAGCTCTTCGCGGACGTTCAATATACGGTGAATGCCCGCCACACCGGCGTCATAAATCCGATTTACCTTGTTCCCAAGGAATTCAGCAGTGACCGCGGCCTCTTCGGCCACTGGAATGTCAGAGGTGCCGGCGGTGACAACGGCAATATTGCCGACCCGCTCGATTTCGCGAGGATTGATTACCACAATGCGGGCCATGGAATAGTATTCACAATCTTCCGTCACCTGCCGGATGCCTTCATAAACGTCTCGATTGGCCCGGGTCGCCAGGATGTTGTTATGATGGCGTGACAGCTTTTGGACGATCCCCTGGGTCTGCTCGATGCTCTTTCCCTCGCAATAAATGACTTCGGACACGCCCGTTCGAACACAGCGATGGTTGTCCAGACGCGCATAGCCCAAGTTTTCATAGGGAAGCGTCTTCAGACGGCTCATGGCTGCATCGAGATCAATTTGTCCGCCCTGGACCTTCAACAGCAAGTCCATCAGGTGTTTGTTATCCATCAGCAACTCCTTCCCTCTGTGTTCCACTTTCTCGGTCAACAGATGTGTCGAGACTTCGATTCAAACTGCCCATCTGATACCCTTCCAGATCCAGGGCCACGAATTTGAATCCCAGCGCTTTGAGGCGGGATACCACCTGCACTCGAACGCTTTGGTCCATGAAACGTCCAATGGTTTCGGGTTCGACTTCGATGCGGGCGGTGTCTTCAGCATGCCGGATTCTAATCTGCCGGGAAATATTCAACTCCCGGAGGATCGATTCCCCGGCATCCACCTGTCTCAGTTTTTCAATGGTGATCTCATGCCCGTATGGTATTCGCGATGCCAGACAAGCATAGGCCGGCTTGTTCCAAGTAGCAAGGCCTAGACCTTTGGAGATCTGGCGAATCTCCTGCTTGGTCAACCCGGCCTCCCGCAGTGGACTGCGAACACCCAATTCTTTAGCGGCAAGCTCTCCGGGACGGTAATCGGCGTCGTCATCCTTATTCTGGCCATCCACCACCCAGGGGATGCCATGCTCCGATGCTACCTCAAAGAGTTTGCCAAATCGGCTTTTCTTACAGATATAGCACTTGTCCGGCGGATTTGCGGTAAATGAGGGGAGCGACATTTCCTGTGACTGGATGCGCAAATGCTGAACATCCATGGATCGTGCGATGACCTCGGCATCCTGTTTTTCGTGTTCCGGAGAGGTTTCGGAGAGGGCCGTCACCGCAAGTACTTTTTCCTGCAAAACATCTACTGCTACTCTCAACAGCAGGGTGCTGTCTACGCCGCCGGAGAATGCAACCAGTACATGCCCCATTTCCTTTAACAATGCCTGCAGACGATCGTACTTCTCCCTGCACTCCGTCGAAATATCAGGCAGGTTCCTCATTAAACGGCCACCTTGGTCGTCGGCACCTTCTCCTTTACACAGTTTTCAAGGCACCCGGGATCCGCAATCCCCATCTTTCGCTGGGTGTGGTAGGCGATAGCCGGGCATCCGCCGTGACACAGATCAAACCGATGGCAGGATTCGCACGATTTGATCTCCAGGTTTCGAAAGGAATGAAATACCGGGGAATCACGCCATATTTGACCAAACGGCTGATCGGGTACCGAGCCGGCCCGGAAGTCGTCCTCCTGAAGGAACGCACATGGATAAACGCCTCCCTCGGGCGATATGCAGCAGGTCAATTTGCACGCCCCGCACATGTTCAGTCCGAGGGAACGGCGTTCTTCTGTCGATACGGAAAAGAAGGAGTCGCCCGTGGACACCGCCAGATGGCGTCTCAGCCAATCGGAGAAGGCCAGCATTTGATCGGCCGACACATTGAGCTTGGACCAGGATTGTTTGCCTCGTCCGGATGGCCTGAACCGGGATACCCGCAATTTGGCCCCAAAATCAGCCGCCAGCTGGGTCATCTGATCCAATTCGGAAAAGCTCAGCCGTGTCAGCACCGTATTGATACTCACCTCGATATCCCATTCACGGAGGTAGTCAAGCGCCAGGAGCACTTTCTGGAAACTGCCCTGACCGCGAATGGGATCATTGGACTCAGGCGTGGCGCCGTCCAGGCTAACCTGGATATATACCAGCGGATGATGCAGCCTTTTCGCAATATCTCGATCGATGAGGGTGCCGTTTGTGCTGATGCAGGTGACGATCCCCTTGTCGTGCGCGTAATCCATGAGGTCCAGGAAATCGGGACGCATAAACGGCTCACCCCCGCCGATATTGAGCTGAAATACCTTCATGGCGGACAGGTCATCGATAACGCGACGGCAGTCGTCTGTCGACAACTCCGTCACCCGCCGGCTCCCGGAATCCGACAAACAGTGGATGCAGGAGAGATTGCAGGTGTAGGTCACTTCCCAAGTAACGTTAACAGGCGCGCATAGACCCATCTCAACATATCTATTGCCCATGGATGAGCCCCTTTCCTTCCAGTGAGTCCAGCGTTCGTTCCAATTGGTCATGGATTTGTTCACGCGGCCACGGCATCTGTTCACACAGACGGTCCAGAAGCGCTGACACCGGTTCGTCTCCTTGGAAAAATGTATCGGTAAGGAAATCCTTTGAGGGCACGAAATAGAGCCTTGGCCCCCTGTAATTGTAAAACAGCAGTCCAAACACCTCATTTCGGACCTGAACCCCCGCTGCAAGGCGGTATACCGAATCCAACTGCATTATCTCTCCTACTTTATCCCCTTAGTAGATTCCGCATATTCCGTCCACCGCGAGCTCTTCGATGGTAATTTCCTCCAGGATGGGGGGCACTGTTGCCTGTTGATCTTTGGAATCGCTATCCTTCTTTTGTTCCAGTTTCTCGAAGATGTCTTTCTCTTTCATGGTCATGGTTCGGTTACTCCTTATGGAATTTAATTATCACATACAGATGGACACAAGGCATCATTCCGGAGCGCCATCCATCAGCCTCATCATTGAAAGGCCCGGATGGCGCGCCGGAACGACCGGCTAGGGTGCCTGTGCCGTCCACCCTTGGTCAACGGTAATCATATTGCCGGTGATGTTTTTCGAGTCATCGGTACACAGCCATGTTACCGCTCTGCCGATGTCCTCGGGCAGCATCTCCGTTTCCTTCAATATATGCCCTGCAAAGAAGGTCTCTTTGCCTTCCTCATCATCCATGCCGAAACTTTCCGCGAGCCCCTTCATCATGGGGGTCCACACGGTGCCCGGACAAACCACGTTGGCATTGATGTTGTGATCGGCCAACTCCATGGCCATGGATTTGTTCAAACCGATGATGCCGTGTTTGGCTGCACAATAGTGACCGCCCATGCCGAAGCCTCTCTGGCCGCCCACAGAGGAGATGCTGACCACTTTCCCGCTGTGCTGGCTGATCATATGCGGCAGCACATACCGGCAGCAGAGATAGGTCCCTTTCAAGTGCGTGTCGATGACTTCATCCCAAACCTCTTCCTCCATCTCCGCTATGGCGACCATGGAGGTGTTGCCGGCATTATTGACAAGGATGTCAATGTGGCCGAAGATTTCCAACACTTTGTCCACCATCGCAGAAACATCGGCGGCCTTGCGCACATCACATTTAATGCCTTCCGCCTTAACGCCCATTCCGCGTAAGGTTTCCACTGCTTCGGCCATGGTTTCGGGCGTGGATAGTTTGTAGGGCAGGGTTTTCATATCTTCGCAGATATCGGCGATAACGATATTGGCCCCCTCCTCCGCTAAGCATTTGGCAGCGGCAAAGCCGTTGCCTCGGGCCCCGCCGGTTACAATGGCGACTTTACCCTCCAGTTTCATGAATCAGCTCCTTTCTTTATCACCCCATGTGTTGAGTCATCAGGAAACATACCGTTGCCCTGCTCACGATGGACCGGTATTCGGTCCATCGGCGCTTATAAAAGTCAGACGAGTCATGCTCCCCGATTCGGCAAAAAACAAGTGTCAGCCAACTTGGTCCAACTCCTCAAGGTTGAACTGTTCACCGATTTGCTGAAGGCTGAAATTAATCTCCTGCAAATCGTCCTTCAGTGAATCAAGGCCGTATTCCTCAATTTGGAAGTCCAACTGACCATCAAGGCTGAATATCAGATGGAGCAAGTTCAACAATGGCGCATAATCCGGGCGATTCATCAACTCCGGCATGTACTTGTTCATCAAGTCACCGGGGGCCAGTTCCTGCAACCCCCAGCGAAGGGTCTCCTCATCGACTTTCTTGAGGAGAACCCCCCTGAGGAGCACACTGGCCCGTACACCCATTCGCGTGACATCCTTGACCATCTCCTGATCCGCTTCATTCAAGCCCATTGTCTTCTCCTAGGTCATTCGAACCTTCATTGTCTTCACATGTTTGATGGTTTTTTCCAGCAGATCAACCAGCGGGCCGACAATTGACTCTGCTTCAGCCATGTCTTTACTGGCGACCAGCTTGTCCTTGAAACCTTCCAGATCCTCTGCCGCTTTTTTCATATCTTCATTACCCTTCTGGGTTTTGAAGTAGAGCTTGGTGGCCAAAGGTTCCATCTCATTTGCCATACCCGTCAGCTTGGCTTTCAGTTCATCCACCGACGTTTTTTCGGCGATTTCTTTGAAGCTTGCGGCCATTTCCCTTACGTAGTGGGTTCCCATTTTTTGTTCGCTCAATGTACATTCTCCTTCTACCTAATTTAAATTAACGTGACGCATATATTCGACGAATCATAGATTGAACCGACTCGATCGCAGCCATGATATACTATATGCATCATTCAGGGATTGTCCTATCCGTGATGGTGGCCGGTCTCTCCTGAATGATGGTGGTGGTGATGCGACTCTCCTTTTTCACGGTTATGGTGCTGGTGATGGCATCCCGAACCGGGACACGGCTTGCTTTCTTCTTCCGGAGGCGCTTCCGGCACCTCTTTTGATGGAAGCTGGCCGGTCAGTGAGGTGGCGATCTCAACGAACGCCTTGGCTGTCAGGCTTTCCTTGTGAAGATTGACAGCGGGCACACCGGAATCAGCCGCTTCCGAAAAGAGCGGATCGATGGGGATGGAGCCTAAAAAGGGAAGTTCCATCATTTTGGCCAATTGTCTGCCTTTGTCTTTGCCGAAAAGATGGACGACATCTCCACATTTGCAGGTATAAGCGCTCATATTTTCAATCAAACCGAGCACATTGGCTCCCAAGGAACGTGACGCGCTAATGGCTTTGGAACACACCAGGGTGGATACTTCCTGGGGCGTCGTCACAATGATGACCCCATCCAGATCGGGGATCGATTTTAAAATGGCGATGGGTTCGTCTCCAGTACCCGGGGGCAGATCCACCAATAGAAAGTCGAGCCCTCCCCATTTGCCTGCAGAGAGCAGCTGGCGGATGGTACGGCTTTTGGTTTGCCCCCGCCACATGACCGGCGTCATATCTCCCGGCCAGAAAAGAGCAACGGACAATGCTTTTATTCCTGAGTCGGTCACGACCGGATCCAGCCAGAACGCTCCGTTCAGTTTTGCCTCTTTTTTAATGCCAAGCATCTTGGGAACGCTCGGACCGTGGAGATCCGCATCAAACACGCCCACCTTATAGCCGGCATTGGTCAGTGCAGCCGCAAGGTTCACGGTGGTTGCCGTTTTGCCAACCCCGCCCTTGCCGGACAAAATGGCGATCTTGTATTTGACATATTTCAGGGCATCGGCAATGGCCCCTTTATTCACCAGCTGCTGTTTTTGTTTCGCTTTAAAATCTTTGAGGTCCTGATCCATTTGGTTTATTCCTCCCCGGATTGCTACCGATTATGACAAGTGTTCAGGGCTTTCGCCCAGGCTTCCCAACCCCACCTTCTCGGCGTACCCAAGAACTTCCTCGAAGTTCATATTCCCAATCCTTGCCGCATCGGGAGCGTGCTCTCGGATGAGGGCGTAAGTGGCGGCATCCAATGCCACCGGATCGTGCGATGCAACAAACCCAAGGTTATTTAAGATAGGCGCTTCGCTGAACGGATAGTACTCCGGCTGAGGTGTAATATCCCAAAGGTAGTTGACATAATACACGCGATCTTCCATGGCCGTGCGGACCGCACAATGACTCTCCAGAGCCCTTAATTGAAACTCTTTGCGATCCTCGGATGAAATGCGCTGGCCATTGAACAAATAGGGATTCAGCCCGTCTAAAATGCGCGTTCGGGCGCGTCCCGACAGACAATCGAAACCACCATTTAAAAGCGCGCCGCTGATGCCGAACAATGGATGAAGGGTCACGTGGGACAGCACCCACAATGCGTCGCTCCGACAAACGGCCGTCCCCACTTCCACTCCCCCCAGGTCGGAATTTTCACCACAGGGGAAGAGTTCTCCCTCGTCGCCGCTGAATCCCCCGTTGATGGAAAAATGACCGCCCAATGTCTCGTTAGTATAGCCTGCCTCGCCAGCGGTCTCCAGAAAATTGTTGCCCCGCGAACGCTTCCAATAGTCCACCAACCGCTGACCGTCGCAAATAATGGGCCGTTTCTGGGTCGCTTTCCAGGCGATATCAGCCAGCACACGAACAAATCCGGGGCGCAATCCGTAGGGATAGCCTTGTTCGGCCGTGTTGATCTTCAAGGCCACCCGCATCCCTTCTGACACATCACGCGTTGCCTCGGTCGTATCGGCCAACCGGCGGATCTTGTGGGACACCGTGTTGTCAAATAAGATGCCTTGATTGTCCACCCAAGTCAGTTCGCTCATCGCAGTCGCCTTTTAATACGGGCAGGCATTTTCTCCATGCCGCCGCAATTGAACACGGGGAGGCCGTAGACGGCCTCCCCCGTTTTTGAACATTATGCGGGTGTTTCACCCTTGAACGGGTCATACTTCTTCCACTCGTTCCACACCCAGTCTTTGTTGAATTCAGTTCGCTTGAACGGCATGACTTCGGTGGCGAGGTCATGACGATGGAAAGTTTCTCTCAGGCGAACGGTTGTAGGTTTATGGCCTGCGCCACGAACTTGCCATTTCTGCGCATTTTCGGGCGTCAACACCGGTTCGTAGTTGACCAGGTCGTATTCCATGGTTCCCAGGCCAATCTTTTCACCGGCTGACATGGTGATGCGCGGGCTGAAGCCATTAACCAGGCGGAACTTGTCCTCGCCTTGTTTCACGCCCTTTTCATCGGCAACGGAACCCGGGCTGACCGGCGCATTGTCGATGGCATCCAATGTTGCCATTTCCACGGCGATCAGGTCCTTGCCGGCGAACAATCCCACATCCGGACAGATGGCCAGACCGGCCCATGGGAAGCAGTCGCACTCGGGAACCACGTCGATGGCATGGTTAATGAAACCCACTTTGCCTTTTTCGAAGCACTTCATGGCGCCCAAGGCTGCATCGCCATGTGCGATCATGGCATTGGGGAAGTAGTTTTCCTCAAAGGTAACGCCGGTCATACCGGAGAAGATACAGGTCACCTGGCAGGAGTAGCAGAGCCGGCATTTTTCCGGAAACCATTGTTTCCCGTGCTCGAAAACCTTGTGGGCGTTTCGGGGACAGGAATCGTCGCACATTTTGTGGAACTTGCACGCCGTACCCGGGCACTGGTCGGTGAACTTCGGCCAACCAATGGCGTCATGGGGATCTCCCCAGTGGGCCAGATGGGTGATGTACTTGCCGCGTTTAGACTGACAACCGATTCCCAATTGCTTCAGTACGCCACCGTACATGGTGATGGAGTGGCCGCGGGCATGGCCCAGGACGATCATTGCATCCGCTTCCGCGATGGCGCGCCCGATATAGGTCTCTTTCAGAATGAGACCTTCGGGAAGGTCAACCCGGTAATCATCCTCGCCCGAAAACCCGTCGGCGATCAACACGGGGCAACCGAAGGTAGCGTCCGTGTAACCGTGGCGAATCGCACCTTCCATCTGGTACTGGGATGTCGCCATGTTGTTGAACGTATGGTAGGAAAGGGTGGTGTCGTTGACTACATAGGGATGACCACCGCACGCCTTGACTTCCTCCACGATGGCGGCGATATACTCCGGCCGGAGAATAGCGGTACGGTTGTACTCACCATAGTGGATCTTGATGGCGACCTCATCTCCCTTGTCAAAACACTCATTCAGTTTCGCTTCGTAAAAGAGATCCTTTGCCTTGCATATCATGGACTCAGTCCAGTTGGTGGCGTTCGCCTCCGCAAACCAGACCTTGGCAGGCCCCGTTTCAGTGTACGGACCCCAAGTGTGTTTGGGCGGATTCCAGCTCTTGGTCTGGTAGGTGTCACGACCCCCTTGGACAGGTCCCGACATTTCGGTCCATTTGGTGGGCTCGCTTTTGTACTCAGTCATGTATGCTCCCTCCTTTCAATAAGGGGTATTGACGGATGTTGCACTGTCTCAGTGCGTCTGTCTGTGTGAATAAAAGCCAACTACGTTGCCTAAATCGTTACCTATCACCTCCTCCTTGCTAATGGGAATTTTGTGTAATGAGAGACAAGCTGCAAACCGTAACTTACAGTCAAGAGCAAATACTGTACCGACCCGAATTTATGCCCTGTAAGGAACTCGAAAAAAGTTACCAAAAATAAAATTATATTGTTTAATTTCAAACAGATGAAATATAGCGCTCACGGTATTTCGTATGAATTGCGCCAGACCGGGCCCCTAGTTTTGGACCCGGTTAGTGCCCAATGCCAAGGGACGGAGAGGCTGTCGACATTGCAACTTATCAGATAACATATTGTTATTCATCATCTTAATACTTGCCAAGGTTCATTGGGGCAAAAATGGACAATGTGCCACAAGCGGTTCGCTATTGAATAACGATGTCATTTTATATTATTATATCAATATATTAACAGGTTAAACCAGTCACGAAAAAATTTTAAACTTGTGGATTTTCTTGTATAGGGTTTTGCGATTGATCCCAAGCAGTTTAGCGGCCTGGGACTGGTTGCCGCCGGTTTCCGACAAAATGTTGATGATATGATTCTTTTCCATCTCCTCGAGGGTTTTGGGCTGCCGCAACGAGACTTTCTGCTGGCCTGCCAAATGTTCGGGCAGGTCATAGGGTGTGATGACATCACCATCGGCAAACAGCATCGCTTTAGTGATCACCGATCTCAACTCCCGGATGTTGCCCGGCCAATTGTACTGCATCAGGATATCCATGGTTTCCGGCGGTATCTCGATCTTGTTGTCGTCTCGGTTCCCATAGAGTTCGATCATTTTCTCGATGAGCAACGGAATGTCCTCCACCCGCTTACGCAGGGGGGGTATGGTCAATGAGACCACATCCATCCGATAGAACAGATCCTTTCGTATCTGACCTTTTTGAACCGCGTCGGACAGATCGACATTGGTGGCCAAAATGACGCGGGCGTCGACTTTAAGCTCCTCTGTTTCGCCAACGCGACGAAATCTCCCGGTCTCCAGAAATCGCAGCAGTTTTTTCTGCAGATCCATATCGATGTTTCCGATTTCATCCAGAAACAAGGTGCCTTTGTCGCTTTTTTCCATCAACCCGCGTTTTCGGTCAACCGCACCTGAAAATGCCCCTTTCCGATGCCCGTATAGCTCGCTGTCCGCAAGGTTTTGGTTGAGAACACCGCAATCGAGGACAACAAACGGCGCATTCTTGCGGGCGCTGCTTTGATGGATCTGGCGCGCCAAAACGTCCTTGCCCACACCGGTTTCGCCCAGAATCAACACTGTCGCGTCGGTTGGGGCGATTCGGTCGACGGCCTTATAAATCGGTGCCATGGCGGGGCTGGGACACCGGAGTATGGTTTCGCCGTCCTGGCAGACGATTTGAGGGAATTCTTTTTTGCCATCCTCACACCCTCGTCGATCTTGCACGACCTGTTTGGCCAGCATGACCAGATCGTCCAGCTTAAAAGGCTTGGTCACATAGTCACGCGCCCCGAGTTTCATCGATGTCACGGCCGACTCGATTTCCCCGTGCCCGGTGATCATGATGACATCAATGGCCGTAGACTTCTGTTTCAATCTCTTCAGGGTCTCGATCCCGTCCATCTGTGGCAGCTTCAAATCCAGGATTACCATATCAAATTTGTCCTGGCTGAACAGCTCAAGCCCCTCTTCGCCGCTGCCGGCCGTCGTGACCTCGAATCCCTCCAACGCGAATTCGCTCTGAATCAAAAGGCGAATGTTTTTTTCGTCATCAATGGCCAGAATTTTTCCGTTTGCCAACGCGACGCCCCCCTATCTTTCCCGGTCCGGTTCGGGTGCTGCTTTTATGCCTATTCCATTTCTGGTTCAAATGCCGACAGGTTTTCTATTCCGTCAATTCGGCGGGAAAACGAATAATCAATCGGCTGTCCCCATCACCAGACCGTTCGGAGCGAACTTCACCCTGATGATGACGGATGATATTGTAACACACCGACAGTTCCATTTTTTCCCGCGATTTGGTGAAACAGTTCTCCACTTGCTCATTGACCTGATGCCCGGACAGCGCATCACAAAGGCTGCCGTCTGGATCGGATACGCTGACGTCGATTTTTTCGCCGTCATTTTGGGCGATGACATACAGCTCGCCGCCACTTTTCATCACAGAGAACAATTGCTTGAAAACATTTAAAAAAAGATGCTTCAATTGGCCGTTTTTTCCGAGCAACCGATTAAACCCCGCTGCCAGCTGATTTTTGAAGACGATTCTAATCTGGTGGTCCTTGGCATGCTGACGAATCAGCGAGATTGTTTCTTGAAGGATTTGATCGATGTAAAGCGGTTCATACTCATCGGAAATACTGCTGTTGAATTCCCGTAATCGTTGAATAATCTCCTTGCAGCGATAGGCCTCACTGTTAATGATTTCCAAATACTCCTTGAAGGAGGTCAAGATCTTCTCGTCATGGAGCATGTTCTTGTTTCTCAGCCGCTTTAGAAGTCCTTCCGAAAAACCGGCAATGGACGTCAGCGGGTTATTGATTTCATGGGCCAGGCTGGTTGCCAGAAACCCGACGGAAACCATTCGATCCGTCTGCATCAATCGGAATTCATACTCTTTTCGCTCTGAAATATCCCGCATGATCAATATGATTTCATCCACATTGCCCCTGGGGCCTTCGATGGGTGATGTGGTCCATTCAAAATAGCGGCCGGCCAGATGTCCTTTTTTGAACATATACTCGCCCCTTAGCATTTCACCGGTGTCCAGCGTTTTCAGTACGGGGCAGTTGGGGCATCGGCTGTCCCGCTGATAAAAGATCTGGTGGCAATTCATTGTCGATTCCGAAATCTCCGGGAACATCTGCTTTTGCACCCGGTTGGAAAAAACAATGTTCAGATTCCGGTCCAGAATGGTCACCCCATCATTCATGGAATTGAAGATCGCATCAAGACGGTTGTGTCGCCGTGCAAGCTGGATATTCAGTGTTTCCAGCTCCTTGATCTTGGATCGAACTTCTTTGAAGTAACCGATTTTAGAGTGGCGAAGCCCTTTAAAATCCGGCTCCACACGTCCTATTCTCTCATCCATATTCTGTCGCCTTATTTACAAGACCTCATGATACATGGCTTCGATATCCTTTGCCGAGCAGACACACGGATTTGTCAGCATACAAATATCCTGAATGGCCATCTCCGTCATCAACGGAATTGATTCGGGTGTAACCCCCAGTTGTGATAACCGTTTAGGCAGTCCCAACGCATCAATCAGATTTTCCACTTTTTCCGATACGTGCATGGCGGCTTCTTCGGTTCGCATGCCGCGGGTTTCAACGCCCAACGCCCTGGCAATCTTTGCATATTTTTCGTGGGCGTGATTGAGGTTTTTGCGTACCACCACCGGCAAGAGGATGGTATTGACAACGCCGTGGTGCAGATCAAATACGCCACCCAATGGGTGGGCCAGGGCGTGCACTGCTCCGAGTATCGCATTGGAAAAGGCAATACCTGCCTCCAGGCAGGCCACGGCCATCCCTTCCAAAGCGCTCATATCCTTGGTTTCCGCAGCCTGCAGCAAATGCTGGTGGACGAGTTCCACGGCATGGATGGCATGGGGGTCTGTCATCGGCCAGGAGAGGGAAGAAACATACGCCTCTATGGCGTGGGTCAGCGTGTCCATGCCGGTCGCCGCGATCAGTTCATGGGGTTTTGTCTGCAGCACAACCGGATCGATGACGGATATATCCGCCATGATGGCACGGCTGAGCACGCACATTTTCATCTTTTCCTGGCTGTCCAGCACTACGGCAAATTGGCTTACATCCGCGCCGGTGCCAGCAGTTGTGGGAGCGCAAATCAACGGTGGGATGGGGTGGGAGACCCGGTTGCAGCCGTAAAATTCATTGATGCTGCCGTAGTTGGTCGCCAACACGGCAATTCCTTTGGCGGCGTCGATGGGACTGCCCCCTCCCACGGCGACAATCACGTCACACTTTTTTTGCTGATACAGCTGTACACCCTGCTCAATTTGATAATCACGCGGGTTGCTGACCACATTATCGTAGACCACCGCATCAAGCCGCATGCGCTTTAGGGACTGGAGGGCTTTATCCACCCATCCAGCCTTGATGATTCCCGGATCGGTTACAAGGAAGATCTTTTCCCCTCCCAGCCGCTCCGCGCAGTGGCCAATGCCGGACAAGGCGCCGCATCCGAAAATGATCTCAGGAATATCAAATTTTAACAGATCGGTATCGCTGTATTCCATTAACGGCTATCCTCTCGCTCGTTGATGCAAACCATCCGATGGCATCGATATCAGGCGATATATTAAGATCGCCCCGCCATCCCTCTATTGTTGAGTACCGAGTATGGCGCCGGCATGTCAAGTGCCATACCTTTCTGCATAATCGGGGAAGGGATTCAACTGAAGGCCTGCAATGTTGCCGCAGGTGCAAGACAAAACACTCCCCCTGCGCGGCCATAAGCGCCGGGCTTGATTTAGTGGTGCAAAAAGGGAGCCAACAATCGATCCGATCCTCGATCTCAAAATTAGATAATTCATAGGTAGGCACCTTAACAAACAGTAAGTTTTATTCATAAAACGATTCGCAATTATTTTGCCATGCTTTTTTCTGGATATTGGGGTATATTGTCCCAATTTTGGACATGACGGAGGTCGAAGGTGACCGGTTCAGCTTGACGCAACACGGCGCCTCATTCCGCCATCGTCCGGGCGGCCTTGAATCAACAGCTCGCTAACATCAAGCGCTCATGCGATTTCCAGCACACTTTTGGTGTTTTGTATCAACCGCGTACGGCACGTACCATTGGCATGGCACACAAGTTGCTCTTTCTTCATTTCTTGATGTGTCATGCTTCATCCGTCAGCCTGTTCTTGGTTTGATGGAAAGAATTTATATCTAGGAAAGTTAGGACTGTAAAAGGTGAAGCCGAACATGCATGATAATTTATTCTCTCCGTTGAGCATTCGGGGAACCCAACTGTCAAACCGCGTATGCCTGTTGGCCCACCGCACCAATCTCGGCATTACCGGTCGGATTACGGACCGCCATATCGCCTATTACCGGCGACGCGCCGAAGGAGGATGTGGCCTGATTATTGTCGGGGAACTAGCGGTGCACCCGGATGACCGCCCGTGGGAAACCTTGATCGATGTGCAGCATCCGGAAGCAATAAATGATTTTAAAAAGCTCACCGACGCCATCCGTCAATGCGACACCCGGGTCATTGCCCAGTTGAATCACCATGGGTTTCAAAGCAGCGGCTACGTCACCCGTAAGGCGATTCTCGGCCCCTCTGCCATCGCCGATGTCGTATTCGGTGAAACGTGCAAACCCATGGAACCCGAAGACATGGACGAGGTTGTTGAGGCCTTTGCCAAAGGTGCACAGCGGGTCAAAGCCGGCGGATTCGACGGGATAGAGATCGACATGGGCCCGGAATCGCTGCTGCGCCAGTTTCTATCCCCCATCAGCAACCATCGGGGGGATGAATACGGCGGCAGCATCGAAAACAGGCTTCGTTTCCCCCTGAGAGTCGTGGACGCGGTCCGAAAGGCCGTGGGCGACGATTTCACGGTGGGCGTCTGCCTATGCTCCGATGAAAAGTTCTACGGCGGGTTGACCACGGAAGAGACGGTCCCCATGGCCCAGGCATTGGAATCCACCGGAGCGGTGGATTTCATTAATGTCGCCGTGGGCACCTATTATAATCTGCACCTGATCATGCCTTCCCAGCACATTCCTTTTGGGTTTACCATGGAAACGGCGGAACAGATCAAAAACGGGATCAGCCTGCCGGTTATGGCCAGCTACCAGATCGGATTCCCGAGCAAGGCTGAGAAAATCATCGCCGAAGGCAAGGCGGATATGGTGGGCTATGTGCGCGCCATGATCTGCGACCCGGATATCGTCAAGAAGACCAAGGAAGGCCGCATCGAAGACATCCGCTTCTGTGTGAAGGACAACAAGGGGTGCGTCGGCAGGGTCAACCAGTCGAAGCCGATCGGCTGCATCCTCAATCCCAAGGTTGGTTGCGAATCGCTCGACGGCAAAGAGCAGCTGCCACCCATCGGCCAAAAGAAAAAGATCATCGTGGTGGGTGCCGGCCCCTCAGGTATGGAAGTCGCGCGGGTGGCAAAAGAACGCGGTCACGACGTGACGATTTATGAAAAGTCAGAAAAGGTGGGCGGTCAGATCAGGCTCATCGGCAAGCGGCCCGGGCGTGGCGCCATGCAAGGCGTGACGCGGTATCTCAAACACATGCTCGACAAACATGGCGTTGAGGTGCAAACCGGCGTAACGGCCACCCTGGAGATGATTCTGGAACAAAAACCGGATGCCGTGGTAGTGGCAACGGGTTCTGTACCGCTCACAAAACCTTATCCAGGGGAATACGGCCCACCAAAGGTCCTGACTGGTTGGGAAGTGATCAAAGGCACCCATCCCGTCGGTGACAAGGTGCTGTTTGTCGATGAATGCGGCGGGCACCATGCCATGGCCACCGCCGAAATGCTGGCGGAGCAGGGCAAAAAAGTGGACCTGGTCACCAGCGATTTGTTTATCGGCATCGAATTGGCACCGCGCGGCGAGCTCTATCTGGGGCGCCAGCGCCTGCTGCAACAGGGCGCCAACTTTCGCACCGATGTGGATATCCTGAACATCGATACCACCGATGGCTCGCTGCGCATCGAGGCGCGGGACATCTACACCAATAAACACTTCTTTTTCGAAGGTTACGACACCCTCGTTCTGGACGTTGGCAACAAGGTCGAAGACGACCTCTACCACCAGCTGAAAGGCAAGGTCAAAGAAGTCTACCGAACTGGTGATTGTGTCGCCCCCAGGGGCATCGACATGGCAATTATCGAAGGCAGAAATGTGGGAGAAGCGCTGTGAGCGAATATAAGTATCTTTTTTCACCCCTTAAAATCGGCTCTACGGTCGTGCCCAACCGGATTAATTTTGCCGCGCACATGACCAACTACGCCGAGGACAATCTGATCAGCGACCGGCACATCGCCTATTATGAGGAACGGGCCAAAGGCGGCGTCGGCTTGATCATCACCGAGGAGATGGGCGTCCATCCTACCGACCATCCCTATCTCAAACTGGTGGATGTCTACGAGGACCACGTATTGCCCGGATTCAAAAAGCTGACGGCAGCCATCCACAAATACGACACCAAGATTTTCGCCCAGCTCAACCACAACGGTATGCAGGGCGACGGCAAGCTTTCCCGACTGCCGGTGTGGGGACCGTCCACCGGAAAAGATCCCATCTTTCGGGAAACCTGCAAGGCCATGGAGATCGAAGATATCAAGGAGTGCGTCGAATATTTTGCCCGATGTGCGGAGGTTTCCGTCGAGGGAAACTTCGACGGCATCGAGCTGCAATTGGGACACAGCTCCCTGATCCGCCAGTTTCTATCCCCGCTGACCAACCACCGGGAAGACGAATACGGCGGAAATCTGGAGAACCGCTGCCGGTTCGCTCTGGAGGTGATCGATGCATGCCGCAAGGCCATCGGCCCCGACTTCACCCTCGGCGTTCGCATGAATGCAGACGAGATGCACCCGCGTGGCGGACTCACCCACGAGGGGGCCAAAGAGGTGGCCGTGCGCCTGGAAGCCTCCGGCCAGCTGGACTTTTTCGATCTGAGCATCGGTACCTTTTATAACCTCTTTCTGGTGGAAGGCTCCATGCACACACCGCTGGGCTACACCGTTCCGCTCGCCGCGGGCATGCGATCCGTGCTCAATCTGCCGGTCTTTTGTACCAACCGCATCAACGATCCCCATCTGGCGGAAAAGATTCTGGCAGAAGGCCAGGCCGATATGATCGGCATGGTGCGCGCGCTCATCGCCGATCCCGAGTTGCCCAACAAGGCCATGGAGGGCCGTGAGGAAGACATCCGCAACTGTATCGCCTGCAACCAGGGATGCATCGCCCGCATGGGGCTTGGCTATCATCTGGGATGCATGCACAACCCGGCCGTTGGCAAGGAAGCGGAACTGGGCATCGGCACGCTGAAGCCTGCGGATGAACCCAAAAAGGTCGTTGTGGTGGGCGGCGGGCCTGCAGGGCTTGAAGTGGCACGCTGCGCCACGGTACGCAAACATCGCGTCATTCTGTTCGAAAAGGAAGCGGACGTCGGTGGCCAAAACATCATTGCCGGAAAGGTTGCCGGACGGCAGGAGATCACCGGCGTCACCCGCTGGCTGGTGAGCCAGTTGAACAAGCTGGAGTTGGATATGCGTCTGGGCGTGGAAGCGACGGCCGAAATGGTGCTGGCCGAGCAGCCGGATGCAGTGGTGATCGCCACCGGATCAACGCCGTTGACCCACCCGTACGGCGGAGAATACGGTCCGCCGGATGTTGTCACCACCGTTCAAATCATCACCGAAGAGGTGGAAGCCGGCGACAAGGTGCTGCTCATCGATCTGGACGGTCATCATCAGGCCGTGGGAACCGCAGAATTTCTGGCGGACCGGGGCAAAAAAGTGCATATGCTCACCGCAGCATTGTTCGTAGGGTCTCTCCTGGGCCCGCTGCAAGACCTCTACTTGAGCCGCAACCGGCTGGCCAACAAAGGCATCACATTTACGCCGGACATCGCGGTGCTTGAAATTCAGGGAACAACCGTCAAAGGACTGAATGTCTATTCCAACGAGATTATCGATTTCACCGGTTACGATACCGTCGTGCTGGCCGCCGGTACCGCCGCAAATGACAGCCTTTATCATGAATTGAAAGGCCAGGTAAAAGAGATCTACCGAGTCGGTGACTGTGTGGCGCCCCGCAAGACGGACATGGCCATCATCGAAGGCCACCGCATCGGCAGAGCCATTTAGGAGGGGCATGTTGGATATCTGGATATTTGCGCAAGTTCGAGAAAACGAGATCGAGGATGCGACCTACGGTCTCGCCACCGAGGCCAGGCGGCTCCTGAGCGAATTGGACGGGCCGGGGCAAGTGACAGCCGTGACCCTCGGGCCGGCTGACGCATCGGTGCTGGAATCATTGGGGAACTACGGTGTCCAGCGGGTGCTGCATGTCACCCACGCCGAAATGAACCGCTATCAGGGCGAACGGTTCAGCAGGGCGCTGTACGACCTGATCACGAAAGAGAAACCGACCTGCCTGCTCATGGCGCAGGAGGCGGAAACCGAAGACCTGGGCCAGCGTGTGGCGGCCATGATGAATACGACCCTGGTTGCGCGCACCATGGATTTTTCAATGGATGCCGAGGGAACGGGAAGGGCCGTACGGCCGGTGGCCAACGGGTATCTCTTCGAGGAGGTGGTTTTCAAAACCACGCCGGCCCCCATCGTATTGTTTATGCCGCCAGTTCTTTTCGATACTGAACCGGACAGCGACGACAAAGCCACCGTCGAAGCCGTTGCGTATTCGGAGCCGGCAGACGGCCTGAAGACCCGCACGGTGGAGGTCATCGAAGCCGCACCGGAAGACCTTGATCTGGAAGAGGCCGACATCATCGTTGCCGGCGGCAGAGGCGTGGGCCGCGGTGATTCCTTCAACCTCATGCATGAATTGGCCAAGGCCATCGGCGGAACCGTCGGCGGAACCCGCCCCATCATCGACTGGGGGGACCTGCCTTACGAACGCCAGATCGGCCAGACCGGAAAGTATGTCTCGCCCCGACTGATCATCAATTGCGGCATATCGGGTGCCAACGAATACACGGCGGGCATGGAAAAATCACAATTCGTGATTGCGATTGACCAAAACCCAAGGGCACGGATGTTTCGGTTTGCCGACCTGGGCGTCGTCGGCGATGTCCATGAAATCGTACCCAAGGTGATCTCCCGAATCGAGGAACAGAAATGAACCGATATGCGACCCCATTCCGGATTCTCTTCGCATTGTTCGTGATACTCATGGCAGCTGGCCTTTCGTCGGCATGGGCTGCTGAAACAGAATCTGATTATACTGAAGACGATTGCATCCAGTGCCACCAGACGGGCAGCGAGGATAGCGAAAAACATATGTCCATCGAGGAATTCAGAGCCTCTGTCCACAACGAGGAGGCCACCTGCCAGGATTGCCATACGGGGGTGGTGGATGATGAACACCAGGAAGTAGAAGGTTCCGGGGCGACGGACTGCAGCAGCTGCCACGAGCAGGAGAACCACCACGGTCTCAACGCTCCCGAGGATAAGCAGCCCCAATGCTACAACTGCCATACCCGGCACAACATGCTGGCCAAGACGGACCCCGCTTCCTCGGTCAACCCGGATCGGCTGCCGGTCACCTGTGGTGAGTGTCACCCCGTGCCAGCCGGAAAGAACAGCAGTTATTTATCCTGGTTTCCCGGCTTCCAGATTGCATCCCATAACAAGGCGGACTTTTCCGCGAAGTTTGACAAACAAAACTGTCTGGGATGCCATCAGGGAGCAGCCGCACATGGCGAGACAGACCCTGTAGACGACCAGACCTGCTACAAATGCCATTCTTCGGAATCGGACGGCGCCATGTGGGGGCGGATGCATCCGGAGGCCAACAAGCAGTCGCAGCCGAAGGTTTACGCCGCCGGGATTATTTACCAGGTTTTTATTGGAATCGTGCTGGTTTTGATCGTAGGAACGTTTTTCAGAAAACGATCATGATCGGGCTCATCTCGAAATAGCCGACGGTGCCAGCGGCGCCGTTCAAACATGCAACAATAGCGTCATCGGTTTAGACGGACTGAGGAGTGTAGTGTTGAAGGCATTGTTTACCTCATTTGATTTGCTGTTGATCATATTGGCCATCGTCATCATGGTGTTAGGGCTTGCCAGGCGCTGGTCGATGTGGCGGGAAAGAAAACCTAAAGGTCTATCCGGCAACTGGGGGGGCATGTTCTCCGCCATACTGGGGCACGGCAGCATCCTGCGACGGCCGGATGTGGGCGGCGCCCACCTGGCGGTATTCTGGGGAGTTGTCCTGCCCTTGGCCGTGATCATTCTCGCCCAATTCGGATTTATTATTCCCAAGGCACCGGCGGCATTGCTCTCGTTCGTCCAGGATCTGGCGGGCGTGGCGCTGCTCATCGGAACGCTGTATCTTCTCATACGGCGGATGGGACGGACGGAGACGGTGGGACCACGCGGTACCCTTTTGCCCATGGTGTTGATGCTCATCATCCTCGTCTCCGGATTTTTGGCAGAAGGTGCCAGGCTGAGCATTGTAGCGCCGGACGGGTTCCCCATGACCTCGCCTTTCGGCTATATCGTCTCCTTTGTGTCGCCGGCCTCACCGCTGTTCATGCAGATGATGATTCGCCTGCATTTCCTGGGCGTACTGGTCTTGATCGCCGCCATTCCCTTTACCTTCATGCGCCACGCGGTGGCCTCTCCGCTGAATATTGCGTACAGGAAGCAGGGCCCCAAAGCCGCATTGACGTTTCCATCCATTGAAACCGGCGCTATCGGGGTGAAAACGGTCGACGATTTGAACTGGAAGCAGTTGCTGGATGCCGAAGCCTGCGTTGCCTGCGGCCGTTGTGATGACAACTGCCCGGCGGCTATTTCCGGCAAATCCCTGTCGCCTCGCAAGATTATCCAGGACATCCGCGAACAAGCCGCAACGGCCCGCAAAGGCCATAATGGAAACGGGGCGCTTTTGGAAAACACCATCGCCGCTGATGACATGTGGGCATGCACCTCTTGTATGGCCTGCGTGGAGCATTGCCCGGCCGCTGTCGAGCCGTTAGATAAAATTATCGATATGCGCCGCTATCAGGTGATGGGCGAAGCACGACTGCCCACCGAAGCCCGCCCGATGATCCGGGATCTCGAGATCTACGGCGACGCAGCGGGAAAGGGGGCGGCCCATAAGACCGACTGGGCCATGCACCGGGATATTCCCCAATTTTCCGAACTCTCCTCCCAGGACGTATCAGCCGTGGAAGTACTGCTGTGGGTCGGCTGTTCAGGCGCCTTTCACCCCCGGAATCTGCAAACCAGCCAGGCCATGGCAAGAATCCTGAAAGCCGCCGGCGTCAAATTTGCCATTCTGGGCAAGGAAGAGATGTGCTGCGGTGATCCCGCCCGTCGGTTGGGGGATGAGATCCTCTACCGCAAGCTGGCACAGGCCAATATCGATCGATTCAACCACTATCAGGTGAAAAAAATCGTCACCATGTGCCCCCATTGCATGAATACGCTCAAAAACGACTACCCCGATCTGGGTTGCCGCATAGAAGTGGTTCACGCCACGGAGATGGTGGTGGAATTGATCCGGAAAAATCGCATCAACATGAAGTATCCCGTTGCCGACACCATCACCATTCACGATGCGTGTTATCTCGGGCGCTACAACCAGGTGTATGAACCGTTGCGCGAAATATGCAAAGCCGTGCCGGGTACCGAACTCAAGGAAGCCCAACGCAACCGGGATTGCGGTTACTGCTGCGGTGGCGGCGGTGGACGGATGTGGCTGCACGAAAAGGGCGGGAAGAACATCAACGTGGTGCGGGCAGAGGAGATCGCCGCTCTGGAACCTGAGCTGATCGGCACGGCCTGCCCCTACTGCCTGGTCATGATGGATGATGGCGTTAAATCCCTTGAACTGGAAAAAACGCCTAAAGTAGCAGATATCATTGACATTGTAGCCGACTCATTGGGTTAGACGCCCTAAATTTTCAGCAAGATGTAGGATGCCATGAAGATCATCGTCTGTGTCAAACAAGTTCAATACGCGTATGCGCGAACGGGAATGTCGCCCGACGCCCTCTACTTCGACAGCAAGGACAATATTTACCGCGTCAACCCTCATGATGAAGCGGCGTTGGAGCTTGCCCTGCGGTTGAAGGATGAAAACGAGAACACCACCGTCACCTTGCTCACTTTGGGGCCGATGATCGCGGAAGACGAAGTGAAGCGATGCCTGGCAACGGGCGCTGACGATCTTTTCCAGATTGTCCTTCCGAATCAGGGCGGGGCTGACGGCGCCCCCCTCGATCAGCCGGATCCCTGTGTCAAATCAGCGCTCATCTCCCGTGCCGTAAAAGAGCTCGGCGGTGATCTCGTGCTCTGCGGCAAAGAGTCATTGGACAAAGCCAATGGACAAGTGGCCGCGTTAGTGGCCCATCGCCTCGGTCTGCCCTTTGTGTCGGCGATCACCGATCTTTCATTGAACGCATCCGGCGACACGCTCCAGGTGCAACGCAGTGCCGGACGCGGCGTTCGGGAGGTCATCCAATGTGATTCGCCGGCGGTTTTCAGTGTCGATCTGGGAACCGATCTTCGCCTTCCCAAATTCTCCCAGCGGCAATGGGCGGCAGCGTACAACCCCCGGCAGCTGGAGTATGGAACCGATGTGGACGCTCCCCGTATCGTCTGCAAAAACCGATACCAACCCCGTCCGCGCCCGAAAATCGTTCCCCCTCCGGACAGCCGGTTGCACGCCTACGATCGCGTCATGCAGCTTCTCACCGGCAGCAAGGTGGAAAAATCGGGTGAGATGCTCACTGGAAGTTCGGATTCACAGGCGGATGGTATCCTTGCTTTTCTGAAAGCCAATGGATTTCTCGAAACAGCCGATAAAGACGCATGATCCGGGTCTGGCGTATCGATTAAGACCCGCCACCCGATTCCATCGTCTGGCTGACGAGAATATTGCGCTGATCCTGCTCTACCCCTTGCGGGCGGTGGTGCTCGACCCGCAATGGCAGCCGGCCCTTGACTGTTTGAACAAGACTTCATGGGCCCGGCTGGAACGCATCGCCGCAGCAGTCCCCCGATTCCCTGTCGCCCAGGTCGAGCTGTTTTACAATGAACTGGTGCGCAAAGGCTTTTTCGAGCAGCGGGGATTCCCTCTTCTTGACGACGCCGACTATCCTTCGGTATCCGTGATCGTACCGGTGAGGAACAGGCCCAAGGAGATCACCGCCTGCCTTGCAGCCCTGACCGCTCTGAATTATCCCCGGGAAAAGCTGGAGATCATCGTTGTGGACGATGCCTCGGATGACGGTACGCCGGACGCCATCGTCCGATTTCCCCAAGTGCGCCTGCTTCCCATGCAGCAACATCGTCAGGCCTCGTATTGTCGCAATCGCGCCGCTGAAATGGCCCAAGGGGAGATTCTGGCCTTTACCGATTCGGATTGTCTGGCCGATGCCGGATGGCTCAAAGAATTGGTGCCGGCGTTCCGGGACCGCACTTTGGGCGCGCTGGGCGGCTGGGTCGATGCAGCGGGAGAGAAAAACCCCCTGGACCGGTATGAAAAGGTTAAATCAGCGCTGAAAATGGGGACATGGTTCAGACGATCGGATCAGACCGAAAAATTTTTTTATGTGCCCACGTGCAATTTCCTGGTGCGTAAAGATCTGTTCGCCCGCCTCGGCGGTTTCCGGGAATCCCTTTATGTGGGCGAAGATGTCGACTTTTGCTGGCGGTTGCAGGATGAGGGCTTTGCCATGGAATACCGTCCCATGGGCCGGATCTCCCATAAACACCGCAACCGGCTGGGTGCTTTCTGCGCCCGACGGTTCGATTACGGCACCTCAGAAACCATGCTTCAGCAATTGCACGCCGCCCGCGTAAAGACCCTCTACCTGCCGTGGTTCGAATCCCTTTTCTGGCTGACGGTGGTCTTCTCAATGGTCCTGGGGGCCCCTCTACTGCTGCTGCTGGGTCTGGGCATATTCGTCGCCGACGGCATCAAGCGGCGAGGCGCCTTGAAATCCAGAAATATTCCGGTCACCCTGAAAGAGGTTTACACCGCCATCCTCCGGGGTTATCTTTCTTTTGTCCACCATTGCTGCAGCTTTTTTTCCCGCTACTACCTCATCGTCGTCCCCATTGTCCTGTTGTTATCTCCCCTGCTGGGCGCAATACTGATCGCCATGCACGCCACTGCCGGCATGGTGGAATTCTGGATAAAAAAGCCGCGGCTGAATCCGCTGCTGTTCCTGCTCTTTTTTACGTTGGAGCAAGCATCTTATCAAGCCGGCGTATGGTGGGAATGCATTCGCCGGGCCAATTTCAAACCAGTGCTGCCGCGGATCATTCATAAGCGGGTGTAGAAGTGGTTTTAAAACCTCCCCTCCCGATGGAAGGTTTTGAAATCACTTTTAATAAAATAGCGATCCTATGGGGTGACGGGTCGCGGCAGTTCATGGGGAGACCTCGCAGTGGCCGATTCACTGATCCGACTGACAGGGCGATGCGTTGTCAACGGCCTCCGGTACCGCTACCTGCATGCGACCGGCCGGATGGCAAAGCCCCAGGCCGTCAGCCTGGAGGTGACCCATCGCTGCGTGGCCAGGTGCATCATGTGCAATATCTGGCGCATCCCGCCCGAGATTCAGCCGTTGTCCGGAGAAACCTGGATGAAGCTGCTGTCCCAGGATCTCTTTTCAGACCTCATCGAACTGGATATCACCGGCGGGGAGCCGTTCCTGCGCGAAGACCTGGCCGATCTGCTCATCTTCGCATGCCGCATGAAAAAGCGGCATCTGGCATCCCTCAGATCCATTGCCGTCACCACCAACGGTTTCCTGACCCGTCGCGTGCTGGCTGAAAGCCGTAGAATCCTTCTTGAGGCGCAGCGGCAGGGGGTGGCGCTGGTGATGGTCTGCGCCATGGATGCCGTCGGCGATGCCCATGATGCGGTGCGGCGCTATCCCGGCGGATGGCAGCGGGTCCATGAGACCATCCAGGGGCTGACCCGCCTGCGAAAGGAATTTCCGAATCTGATCATCGGCCTGAAGACCACCGTACTGCCGGCCACCGTGGGGCATTTGGACGCTATCGTCCGGTATGCCGCACAATATGATCTGTTTACAATCATCTCCCCCTGCATTATCACAAAAGGAAGATATTTGAATCAAGACTTGGCCCAGGAGCTGGTTTTTAAACCGGGGCAGATTGAGGAGATGATCCGATTCTTCCGGCGCAAGCGCTCGCGCTGGTCTTTCCACGAAGAGCGGCTGGCGCGGTATCTTCGAACCGGACGGATGCGAAAACCGTGTTCCTGCGGGTTCAACTATTTTTTCATCCGCAGCCGGGGAGACCTCCACCTCTGCCCCCTGGTGGGTGAAAGCCCCGGGAACATAACCGAAACCCCCATTGACGCCCTGCTGACGTCCCGGTCGGCCGCCCGCATCCGCCGCCGCATCGGCCGCTTTCCCGAGTGCCGCCAATGCACCGAACCGGGGCTCGAACGATACAGCCTGCCCTATGAAGGGTGGACCTATCTTTCCATGTTGCCGAAAATGGGCAAACGCCGTTTTTTGCAGATGCACCGCCACATGGGCTTGGACAAATACTTTGCAGAACCCGTTACGAAGTCATCCGGCTAACCGGGTGGCAGATCCGCAGCGGTTGACCATCATAACCCTATCAAGGAAGGAGCAGGACGATGCCAAAGTACGTTATCGAACGCGAATTGGAAGGCGCAGGCAGCCTGGGAAACGAACAGATTCAGGGAATATCCCAGAAATCATGCGATGTGTTGAAGGGCCTCGGCCCCCAGATCCAGTGGGTTGAAAGCTATGTCACCGACAACAAAATCTACTGCATCTATATTTCGCCCAACAAGGAAATGATCGAGCAGCACGCCAAGGAAGGCGGATTTCCCGCCGACAAGATCTCCGAGGTCAGGCGCATCATCGATCCGACCAGTGCCGAATAAAGTCTGACGATGTGAACGCGACAACAGATATCATCGGCCGGCTGACCCAAGCCGGCCTGAAACCACCCCGAATGGTGACCATGGCAGTTACCAACCGGTGCAACCTGCGCTGCCGCCACTGCTGGCCGGACAGCGGTCCCGACGAACTTGCGCCCCTGGTCCCCAAAGACCGGGTGCTGGGATTGATAGCGGACTTTTCGGCCCTCGGGGCCGAAAAGTTCGTTATCACCGGGGGCGAGCCCCTGCTCCATCCCGACTGGCTCGAGATTCTGACCTTCGCCTGCGCGCAGCCCGATATCCGCGAAGTCCGGCTCCAGACCAACGCCACCCTGCTGACCTCCAGGCATGTGGACGCCCTGCTTTCGCTGAAAGATCGCGGGTTGATCGTCCAGACCAGCCTGGAAGGCGCCCATCCGGGCCCTCACGACCATGTCAGGGGAGCAGACAGTTTCCGCCAGACCATGCAGGGCCTGAAACGGCTGGAAGAAAAGGGAATGGCCCGCCATATCTGCATCACCTTTACCGAGATGAAGCACAACTT